>JAFLDQ010000253.1 GCA_017302355.1 Dechloromonas sp. | reverse complement strand
CCCTCGGCCAGCGCGTCCGTGTCGGCGACCGGCGGCTGCGCATCGTCGGCGTCCTCAAGCCCACCGGCCAGGGGCTGGGCATGAACACCGACGAACTGGTCATCGTTCCCGTCGCGCTGGCGCAGGCGATGTTCAACAGCAACACCCTGTTCCGCGTGCTGGTCGAAGCCAGCAGCCGCGATGCCATCCCGGTCGCCAAGGAATCGGTGCTCAACACGCTCAAGCAACGCCATCGCGGCGAGGAAGACGTGACCGTCATCACCCAGGACGCCGTCCTCGCCACCTTCGACCGTCTGCTAGGCGCGCTGACGCTGGCCGTCGCCGGCATTGCGGCGATCAGTCTGGCGGTGGCCGGCATTCTGGTGATGAACGTCATGCTCGTCGCCGTCACCCAGCGCACCGGCGAAATCGGCCTGCTCAAGGCGCTCGGCGCCAGCGGCAGCGACATCCGCCGCGCCTTCCTCGCCGAAGCCGCCATGCTCTCCGCCGTCGGCGCCGTGCTCGGCTACCTGCTCGGGCAGGCCGGCGCCTTCGCCCTGCGCCAGGCCTTTCCGGTCTTTCCTGCCTATCCGCCGGACTGGGCAGTGATCGCCGGGCTGGCCACTGCACTCGGCACCGGCCTGCTCTTCGGCGTCATGCCCGCCCGCCGCGCCGCCCGGCTCGACCCGGTGCAGGCCTTGATGAAGCACTGAGATGACCCCGATGCCGCGAACCCCGTCATTACCGCGAACGCGGGAATCCAGCAAACCCCTCGCAGCACGCACTGGATCCCCGCCTGCGCGGGGATGACGAACTTCCATGCTCCTCGCCGACTCCCTCAGCCTCGCCGTCCGTGCCGTCACCGCCCAGCGTCTGCGCAGTTTCCTGACGCTGCTTGGCATCGCCGTCGGCATCGCGTCGGTAATCCTGCTCACTTCCATCGGCGAGGGCATCCACCGCTTCGTGCTCGGCGAATTCAGCCAGTTCGGCACCAACAACGTCAGCGTCATGCCGGGCAAGACCAAGACCGGCGGCGCCCCCTCCGGCCTGCCTTCCAGTGCTCGGCCGTTGACGCTGGAAGACGCGAAGTCGCTGGAGCGGCTGCCGCATGTCATCGCCGTCACGCCCAATATCCGCGGCAATGCCGAAGTCGAAGGCAACGGCCGTATACGGCGGACGCTGGTCTATGGCGTCACCAGCCAGTCGCAAAAGGTATTCAAATCGACGGTGCGCAGCGGCCAGTTCCTGCCGCCCGACGATGCCGGCAGTGCCCGCGCCTTCGTCGTGCTGGGCGCCAAGGTCAAGGACGAACTGTTCGGCGCCGACAGCCCGCTCGGCCAGCGCCTGCGCATCGGCGGCCTGCACTTCCGCATCGTCGGCGTCATGGAACCGAAGGGGCAGTTCCTCGGCATCGACCTCGACGACACCGTCTTCATCCCCGCCGCCCGCGGCCAGGAGCTGTTCAACCGCGAAGGCGTCGATGAAATCAACCTCGCGCTGGAAGACGGCGCGCCGGCCACCACCGTCGCCGCCGCGCTGAAAAAACACCTGATCGAACGCCACGGGCGCGAGGATTTCACCGTGGTGACACAGGAAGAGATGATGTCCACGCTCTCCAACATCCTCAACGTGCTGACGCTGGCCGTCGGGGCGCTGGGCGGCATTTCGCTGCTGGTCGGCGGCGTCGGCATCGTCACCATCATGACCATCGCCGTCGCCGAGCGCACCGGCGAAATCGGCCTGCTGGTCGCCCTCGGCGCGCCCCGCCGGACCATCCTGCTGCTCTTTCTCGGCGAGGCGGTCGCGCTGTCGGCGCTCGGCGGCCTGCTTGGCCTGCTGCTCGGCTTCGGGCTGGCGCGGGCGATCCACTTCGCCGTGCCGGCGCTGCCGGTACATACCCCGCTCAGCTTCGTGCTGCTCGCAGAGGCGGTCGCCGTCGCCATCGGTCTCGCCGCCGGCGTCCTGCCGGCGCGGCGCGCCGCCCGTCTCGACCCGGTCGAGGCGCTGCGCACCGAATGACGTGGTACAGTCCGCCCACCACCAATGACCCGAGGGGGACCGCCATGACGCACCACATCGACCAGCTCCATCCCGGCATGACGGCGAGCATCGCCAAGACCGTCACCGAAGCCGACATCATCCTTTTCGCCGGAGTCTCGACCGATGTGAATCCGGCGCATCTCGACGAGGAATACTGCAAGGACACGGTGTTCGGCGGGCGCATCGCCCATGGCATGCTGTCGGCCAGCTTCATCTCCGCCGTCCTCGCCAATCACCTGCCCGGTCCCGGCACCATCTACCTGTCGCAGACGCTGAAGTTCAGGGCGCCGGTTCGTCCCGGCGACACCGTCAGGGCCACCGTCACGGTCAGGGAAGTCAATGTCGCAAAAAATCGCGTCGCCCTCGACACGGTGTGCACGGTCGGCGGCAAGGTCGTCATCGAGGGCGACTGCCTGATGATGCCGCCGGCGCGCCAGCAGGGCGTCGCCGGAACCGCCTGAGGGCGGCGGCGCAGGCGGAAAAGCGGCCTCTTCCTGGCGTCAGAAAGCCTCGTCGGCGCGCAGGAAGCGCCAGTGTCCAGGCGCCAGGTCGCCGAGCCTGACCTTGCCGATGCGCACCCGCTTGAGGCCGGTGACGCGCAGCCCGACCAGTTCGCACATGCGGCGGATCTGGCGCTTGCGGCCTTCACGCAGGATGAAGTGCAGCTGATCGTCGTTGATCCGCTTGACCCGCGCCGGCTTCAGCGGCTTGCCGTCGAGTTCGAGGCCGTGGTTGAGCAGGCCGAGGCCATCCTTGACCAGTTCGCCGCTGACGCGCACCAGGTATTCCTTTTCGGCGTCGCTGTCCTCGCCGATCAGTTTCCGGGCGACCCGGCCGTCCCGCGTCAGCACCAGCAGGCCGGTCGAATCGACGTCGAGGCGGCCGGCCGGCGCCAGTCCGCGCAGCATCCAGGGCCTGAATTCCGGGTCGCCCGACTGGCGGACCTGCGTCGCCGCCAAGATCAGGGTCACCGCCGGGGTCGACCCCGGCTCGGGCTGGCCGGAAACATAGCCGGCCGGCTTGTTGAGCAGGATCGTCACCAGCCTCGCCTGATCCTGCTTCGCTTCCCGTGAAATCGAAATGTCGGCGCCGGGGTCGATGCGCGATCCCAGTTCGGCAATGCGCTCGCCATCGACGAACACCCAGCCGCGCTCGATCCACAGGTCGGCCTCGCGGCGCGAGCACATGCCGCGCCCGGCCATGACCTTGGACAGGCGCACGCCCCGCGGCTCTCCGCCGGGTTCGCGCGGCGGGGCCGGCGCGCGGGCGGGAGCCGCCGCCGCGCTAGCGGTTTTCCCGGCG
>JAFLDQ010000252.1 GCA_017302355.1 Dechloromonas sp. | reverse complement strand
GGTCTTCTTCGCTGTTTGGGTGTTCTTCGGTGTTCTTCCGGGATCGTGTATTAGCCGGGGTTGCGACTTGGCGAGAGACACGAGATGGGGAAGACGGAGAAGCGGACGTGCCTGAACTGCGGCGAGCCATTCACGGCTGACGCGCGCAACGCGCGACACCAGCGTTACTGCACGGCGGTGGCGTGCAAGGCAGCCAGCAAGCGGGCCAGCCAAGCGAACTGGCTGGCCAAGCCGGAGAACCGGGACTACCACCGGGGACCGGAATCGGTGGCCCGGGTCAAGGCGTGGCGGGCAGCCCATCCCGGGTACAGCCGACGAACGCGGTTGCTGCCGGAGCCGGTACAAGACGACTGGATCACGGCGGCCGCTGCCGCAATCACCCCACCGCCAGCGTCAGAACCGACGCCGCCCGCACTGCCGGCGCAGACATCTTGTAACGCTCCGGCGGCACCGTTACAAGATCTCTTGAATGCGCAACCCATTGTTCTCGTGGGGCTAATTGCCCACATCTGGGGCAGTGCGTTACAAGAGGACATCGCCTCGGCCCTGTCGCGCTTGCTACAACTCGGGCTCGACATCCGAGGAGGAAACCATGAGTACGACCAAGCGGGTCTTGAACCCGGAACGCCTGCGCCAAGTGCCCGAGCATTTCAGCTGGCTCGACCACCGCCTGGTGCGGGAGCACACCATCGAGAAGGCTGACGTCTGTGCCTGGGCGCTGTATCTGTTTCTCGTCACCGCCGCCGATGCCCATGGCTTGAGCTATTACAGCGACGCGAGCCTGTCCCGGCGCCTGAATCTGGACCTGCGACGGCTGGCCCAGGCCCGCCGGGAGCTCATCGCCCTCGACCTGATCGCCTACGACCCGCCGCTCACCCAAGTGCTCAGCCTGCCCGAGTCGGTGCCCGTTGCCGTCCGCATCGAGCGTCTGCACGCCATTCTTGGAGGGCGTCCATGATCGACTACGCGACCTGGGCCGCCATTGGCGATGGCGTTGCGAAACACCTGACTGCCGCCCAACTCGCGGTTTCGCTGGGCCTCGACGTCAAGACCGTACGCCACTGGATCGGACGCCCCTACGCGCCGCGGCAAGCGGTCCGCCGATCGAGCAAGCTCGATCCCTTCAAGGGCCGCATCGTCGGCTGGCTCGACGCCCATCCGCTGTCGGCGCAGCAAGTCTTTCAGCGGCTGTGCGACAACGGTTACGGCGGCGGCATCAGCATCGTCAAGGATTATGTGCGGGCCATCCGCCCGCGTCCGCGGGAAGCCTTTCTGACGCTCGCCTTTGCTCCGGGCGAGGCCGCCCAGGTCGACTGGGGCGAATTCGGGACGATCGCCGTCGGCGATACCCGGCGGCGCCTGTCCTTCTTCGTCATGGTGCTGGCGTACAGCCGGAAGATGTACGTCGAATTCACGCTGTCGCAGACGATGGAGCAATTCCTCGCGGCGCATGTCAATGGCTTCCATGCGCTCGGCGTGCCAAGGAAGGTGATGGTCGACAATCTGCGCTGCGCGGTGCTCCAGCACAGGCGCGGCGAAGCGGCGCAGTTCAATCCGCGCTATCTCGATTTCGCCCGCCACTACGGCTTCGAGCCGGTGGCTTGCGCGGTGGCGAAGGGCAACGAGAAGGGGCGCGTCGAACGCGGTGTCGGCTATGTCAAGGGCAACTTCCTGTCCGGTCTGGAGTTGCCGGACTTTGCCGCACTGGGTCAGGCGGCGCAGGTCTGGCTGGAATCGGTCGCCAATGTCCGGGTGCATCGGGAAACGCATCGCCGGCCGACCGATCTGTGGGCCGATGAGCGAGCGCATCTGCACGCGGTCAATCCCCGTCCGTTCGATGTCGGCCGGGTGCTGACGCTGCGCGCCACCCGCCAGTTCCGGGTGAACTTCGAGGCCAACCGCTATTCGGTGCCGGCGCGCTTTGCCGGCGCCCAGGTCACCGTCAAGGCCTATCCGGATCGCGTGTGCATTTACCACGGCGAGGACTTGATCGCGCGCCATGCCCGCTCCTTCGAGCGACACCGCGACATCGAGGATCCCGATCATCCGAAAGTCCTGGTGGCGCAGCGCCGCCATGCCCGCGATGCGCAGGTGCTGCGGCGTTTCTTTGCCCTGACGCCGCTGGCGGTGCGCTATCACGCGGGCCTGCTGGAGCGACGCGGCCATGCGCTCGTGCATGTGCGCAAGATCGTGGCACTGGCCGAGATCTACGGCGACGACGCGGTGGTGCGGGCGCTGACCGATGCCCTCGCGTTCGAGGCATTCAGCAGCGAGTACGTGGCGCATCTGATCGAGGCGCGCTCCCGACAGTTGCCGGAGGCCAGTCCGCTTGTGCTGATGCGCCGTCAGGATGTGCTCGAGTTGGAGTTGCCGCCGGCCGACTTGTCGGCCTATTCGGATTTCGCTCGCGGTCACGACGACGGAGGTTCCGATGGCCATGACTGATGCCTTGCTGGCGAAACATCTGGGGCGTCTGCAGTTGCCGTATTTCGCGCAACATCACCAAACCCTGATGGCCGAGGCGGCCCGCGAGTCGTGGCCGCATGGCCGCTTCCTGGAGCAATTGGTCGTCGGCGAGGTGGCGCGCCGCGATGAGGCGCTGGTCGCTCGCCGGGTAAAGGCGGCGCGCCTGCCGGGGATCAAGACGCTCGATGGCTTCGATTGGAGTTGGCCGAAGAAGATCAACCGGGCACAGGTGCAGCATTTGTTCCGCCTGGAGTTCTTGCCTCAGCACGGCAACGTGATTCTTCTGGGCGGCGTCGGCGTCGGCAAGACCCACCTTGCGGTCGCCCTGGCGTATGCGGCTTGCCTGCAAGGCCGGATGGCGCTCTTCACCAGCGCCGTCGATATCGTCAATGCCCTGGCGGCGGCGCAGGCCACCGGCGGGATCAAGCGTGAAATGGCGCGCTTGATGAAACCTTCGCTCCTGGTGGTCGACGAGTTGGGGTATTTGCCGATCGACAAGTTCGGCGCCGACGGCTTGTTCCAAGTGATCAGCCAGCGCTACGAACGAGGCTCGACGGTCATTACGACGAATCGTGCCTTCAAGCAGTGGCCCGAGATCTTCAACAACGACAGCACCTTGACCTCGGCCTTGCTCGACCGCTTGCTCCACCACGCCGAATCCGTCGTCATCGACGGACGCAGCTACCGCATGCGCGATCAGACCGACGCCTGATCTCCTCTCCACCTCAACTTCCGCCGCCGCCGACTCCCCGTCGCCGGCGGCTTTCGCCTTGCGCCAGCCACCCCCTTCACGTCCCCGTCAGCGCTCCACTTTCAAGCCGGCGAATTTGAACCAGATTCACGTCGGCGCGGACA
>JAFLDQ010000251.1 GCA_017302355.1 Dechloromonas sp. | reverse complement strand
CGCCGACGGTCGAGGTCGTCAGCGTCGCGCAGCGCGACGTGCCGATCTACATGGAATGGATCGGTTCGCTCGACGGCGCCGTGAACGCCGTCATCCGCCCGCAGGTGACCGGCTACCTGATCAGGCAGTCCTACCGCGAAGGCGATCTGGTGAAGCAGGGGCAGCCGCTGTTCGAAATCGATCCGCGCACTTTCGAGGCGGCCGTCGAGGAAGCCAAGGGCTTGCGCGCCCAGCAGGTCGCACGCTTCGAGACGGCCAAGGCCAACCTCGCCCGGATCAAGCCGCTGGCTGCGGTCAACGCGGTCAGCCAGAAGGATCTTGACGACGCCAACGGCAGTTTCCTTTCGGCCAAGGCGCAGCTCGAAGCGGCCGAGGCTTCGCTGATGACGGCGAAACTGAACCTCGGGTTCACCAAGATCACCTCGCCGGTGACCGGCATTGCCGGCATCGCCAAGGCGCAGATCGGGGACCTGCTGAGTCCGACCATGGCCACCGAACTGACCACGGTGTCCACCGTCGATCCGGTCCGGGTCTATTTCAACATCAGCGAACGCGAGTATCTCAAGATGGTCGCCTTCCTCGGGGAGGGGAAGCGGCCCGGGGAAACCCCGCTCGACCTCTTCCTCGTCGACGGTTCGCAATATCCGCATCAGGGCAAGGTGGCCGTGCTCAACCGCCAGGTTGATACGACCACCGGCACCTTCAAGGTCGCCGCCCTCTTCCCGAATCCCGACAATATCCTGCGTCCAGGCCAGTACGGCAAGGTGCGGGCGACGATGGCGGTCGCGAAGGGCGCCCTGCTCGTACCGCAACGTGCGGTCACCGAGGTCCAGGGCAAGTACCTGGTGGCGGTCGTCGGCGCTGACAACAAGGTCGACATCCGGCCGGTGACGGTCGGCGAGCGCATCGGCGGTGAGTGGATCATCGGCAAGGGCCTGCAGCCGGGCGACCAGGTGATCGCCGAGGGCACCCAGAAGGTGCGCCCGGGGGCGGCGGTGAACCCGAAGCCCTTCGCGCCTGGCGCGCCGGGAGAAAAACCCGCGGCGCCAGCGCCGGCCGCCAAGGAGTAGGCGCTCATGTCGAAGTTCTTCATCAACCGGCCGATCGTCGCCATGGTCATCTCGATCCTGATGACCATCGTCGGGGTGGTCGCCATGTTCGGATTGCCGGTCGCCCAGTTTCCGGACATCGTGCCGCCCGAGATCAAGGTCAGCAGCACCTACACCGGCGCCGACGCGCTGACCGTCGAGCAGGCGGTGTCCACCCCGATCGAGCAGCAGATGTCGGGGGTCGACAACATGAACTACATGTATTCGATCAACGCCAACAACGGGCAATCGAATCTGACCGTCAACTTCGAGCTGGGCACCAGCGCCAACACCGACCAGCTGCTCGCCCAGATGCGCCAGGGGCAGGCCGAGTCGCAACTGCCGGCGGACGTGCGCAATTACGGTGTCACCGTCGCCAAGTCGACCTCGTCGCCGCTGATCATGTTCGCGCTCTATTCGCCGAACGGCACCTACGACAACGTCTTCCTCGCCAACTACTCGTACATCAACATCAACGACGCGATGACGCGGGTCAAGGGGATCGCCAGCATCACCGTGTTCGGCGCCGGCCAGTACGCCATGCGCCTGTGGGTCCGGCCCGACCAGCTGGCCAAGCTGAACATCACGATCCCGGAGATCGTCAATGCGGTCAACGCCCAGAATACGGTCAATCCGGCCGGCACCATCGGCGCCGAGCCGGTGCCGCCGGGCCAGGAGTTCACCTATGCCGTGCGCGCCCAGGGGCGGCTGGAGAGTGTCGAGGATTTCGGCAGGATCGTGCTGCGCGCCAATCCGGACGGCTCGATCGTCCGCGTCGCCGACGTCGCCCGCATCGAGCTCGGCGCCCAGAACTACAGCCAGGAGGGTCGCCTCAACGGCAAGCCGGCGGCGCTGATCGCCCTCTACCTGATGCCGGGAGCCAACGCCATCGATGCGGCGAATGGCGCCAAGAAACTGATGGAGAAGCTCAAGCAGAGCTTCCCGCCCGACCTCGACTATGTCGTCGCGCTCGACACCACCCTGTCGGTGACCGAAGGGATCAAGGAAATCCAGCATACCCTGTTCGAGGCGCTGGTGCTGGTGATCCTCGTCGTCTTCATCTTCCTGCAGGGCTGGCGGGCCACCCTGATCCCGCTGCTGGCGGTGCCGGTGTCGCTGGTCGGCACCTTCATGCTGTTCCCGCTGTTCGGCTTCTCGATCAATACGCTGTCGCTGTTCGGCCTGGTGCTGGCGATCGGCCTCGTCGTCGATGACGCCATCGTCGTCGTCGAGGCGGTCGAGCACCACATCGAGCATGGTATGACGCCGAAGGAGGCGACCATCCGGGCGATGGAGGAAGTCACCGGGCCGGTGATCGCCATCGCCGTCATCCTGGCCGCCGTCTTCGTGCCGACCGCCTTCATTCCCGGGATCACCGGCCAGCTCTACCAACAGTTCGCGGTGACCATCGCCATCTCGGTCATCATCTCGGCGTTCAACGCGCTGACGCTCAGCCCCGCCCTCTGCGCGCTGCTGCTCAAACCCAAGGTCAAGGGCAGCGGCCCGCTGCAGAAGTTCTACGACTGGTTCAATGGCATGTTCGGACGGGTCACCGGCGGCTATGTCGGCATCTGCCGTCTGGCCATCCGCCGCAGCGTGCTCAGTCTCGTCTTCCTGGTGGCGGTCACCGCCGGGGCCGGGTTCTTCGGCAAGGTGCTGCCTGCCGGCTTCCTGCCGGACGAAGATCAGGGCTACGTCTTTGCCGGCATCCAGTTGCCCGATGCCTCGTCGCTGCAGCGCACGTCGGCAATCGCCAGCCAGGCCGAAGAGATGATCGCGGCGACGCCGGGCGTCAAGTATGTGACCACCGTCGTCGGCTTCAGCCTGCTGAGCCAGGTCACGAACACCTACAGCGCCTTCTTCTTCATCACGCTCGAGGACTGGGCGAAGCGCAAGAAGCCCGAGGAGCAGTACGAGGCGATCAAGGCCGAGCTGAACCGCAAGCTCGGCGGCATCAGCGGCGCCGTCGCCTTCGCCTTCCCGCCACCGGCCATCCAGGGGGTCGGCACCTCGGGCGGGGCGACCTTCATTCTCGAGGACCGCGCCGGCAAGGACATCGCTTTCCTCGCCGAAAACACCACCAAATTCATCGAGGCGGCAAAGAAGCGTCCGGAACTGGCCAGCGTGTCGACCACCTTCCGGCCGACCGTGCCGCAGCTCTTCCTCGAAGTGGACCAGGACAAGGTGCTCAAGCAGGGGGTCAGCCTGACCGACGTCTACAAGACCCTGCAGAGCTTCCT
>JAFLDQ010000250.1 GCA_017302355.1 Dechloromonas sp. | reverse complement strand
CGCTGCGAAATGGACGTCGTGCCGCCGCAACATCTCCTCATGGCGATCGCGCTTCATCGGATAGACGATGATCTGAAGGCCACCGTGCTCCGCCGCTCCCGAGAGTTGCTCCTCGGCCGTGTAGCCATGGCCAAGCGGCATTGCGACAAACTGTCTGATCAAGCCCTTGTGTACGCAAAAGCCGTCGAGCCATGGCTGGCCGGGAATCACAAGGTAGTCCTGGGGGTTGTGGACGAGATCGTCGCTCCAGGCATCGCCGGTCACGGCATTGATCCTGCCCGCCGCGATCTTGACCGCGAAGGGGTAACCGGCGCCCGTTCCATAGCCGTGTTCGCAGGAGAAATTGATCCAGAGCGCCTCCGCCTGGTACATCGGCAACAGCACGCCGCCGTGTTCGGCCCAATTCACTGGAAGTCGCGAGGCGTGCTCCGCGACCTGCGCCATCGGAAACCGGCCGAGGCCGGGTGGCAGGGGATACTCGCGGTTGTCGTCCGGAATCCGTAGCGTCCGCTGAAAATCGACGCAGCATACGGCATCCTCGTGGAGGTCGGGAAAACTGAAAACCAACTGGTTGTCTTTGAGTTCGATCATGATCATGGCTCCTTCTCGTTGCTGCAGTTGCCCGTCTCCGGCTTCCCTGGCCACGCGGAGAATTGCGTGATCGGGTTCCTTAGCGGCGCTGATGGGTCAGGCGAATTTGCCTGTTTCCGGGCGTCGACCGCAACAATCGGCCAAACGCCATCCGGCGGTGGTCGTCGCCGACCTCGGGCGCATCAGCCACAGCCGCAGTCATCGCCGCCGAACAGTGCGTCGCCGAGGCCCCAGGCGAGAATCAGGGTTCCCACGGTTCCCCAGAAACCGGGGCCGGCTTCTCGGGGCGCCGCCGCGGCAGCCGGCGGTTGCGCTGGCGGAAGTCCTGGCGCAGCCTGTTGGCGCCGAAGGCAGTGCGACAACGCGGCGAGTTGGGGTGCGGCCGTCAGGGTCAGCTTCAGCGGCAACTCCACCATGCCGCTGGTCGGCAGCCCGCGCTTCTTGAGGGCGGCGAGCGGGTCGGCGAGGGCGTCGACCAGTTCCACGATCCAGCCCCGGACTTCCTCCAGCGTATGCCGGTAGACGCCCGCGAGCAGATCGCGGGCCTCCGCATCCGTTCCGAACACAAGCAGCGCGCAGACCCCCCGATAACCGGCGAGCAGATCGTCGACCGAAGCTTCGAAGCGGCCGACCGCGCGATAGACCTCCGCATCGCTGGCCTCCTCGTTTTCCACGACATCGGCTATCAGCCCGGCGAGCCGGTCGGGCACCCGCTGAACGATGTCCTGCAGCGCCGCCAGGTGGTTCGAGACGATTTCGTTGATTCCGTAAACATCCGCAACCGGGGCCACGGGCATGTCGAGTTCAGCCGAAATCTTTCGCCCCAGCGGACGCATGGCTTCGCCGAGCAGAGTCACACGGTGCGGCAACGAAAACTGATCGCCCATAGCCACTTCCTCAAGTCGTCAAATACACCGCGAATTCGATGCGTTCCCACGGGTTTTCCGTTGCCCACAGGGTGACGATCCCGGCGGTCACCTGCTTGCCGCTGTCGAGCAAGTGGCTCACGGCCGCGTTGTCCACCCGCGGGACATAGCCCAGCTTTTCTCCCTGCCAGTCGACGCGGACGGCGCGTGGGTCATGGGGGTTGTCCGGTTCCCGCACCAGATCGAGCGAGGCGCCCACTGTCAGCAAGGGCCACAGCGCTTCCCCGCGGTGATACTGGAAGCTGGCCACCGGGGAGCGTTGCAACTCGACTTGCCTGGCGGTCGACGCCCGCGCGACTGGCGCGCCGATGGCGAGGCCGATCAGCGCGGAAGTCCGTTCAAAGAATGATCGCCTGTTCATGGTGCCTGTCGTTGATGAATACAACGCCAGCCTACAGTGCGAGTGGCTCATATACTGCGCCACCGAAAGATCAAATTACTTTGGCATCCACAAGTAGCCCTGTAGCCACAGATGTCCCTCGATATCCTGCCCGACTTGCGGCGGCGCATCGCCCGGCCGGACGGGGCGGGTATCCATTTCCTGGTTCTCACGTAGTCGGACACATGGTCGCGGGCCGCGCGTCATTCCCGGAAAAACAAGCTGATGAAGCACAGCATGGGCAGCAAGTTGAGCAGCAGCACGCCAATGATGATTGGCCAGAAGGAGTTGAATTTCAGGCCGATGCCGAGCAGCATCAGGCCGAGAATCAGGAACCACTGAATCAACCCCGGAATGATCCTGGACATGGCTCAAGTCCTACAGGTCGCAATCGCAGTCGCCGCCCACAAGCGACGACAGCGCCGCAATTCCGATCGCCCAGAGGGCAAGCGTCAGCAGGACCCACGCAACCCTGACCAGAACGACGCTCGACATGCCAATCGCCAGCAGGCCCGGCTTGAATAGCCCGCTCGAAATTGGCAGGTCAGGCCGGATGCGGATCAAGACCCGCGCGAGGACGATGAGCACAAGAAACACGACGAAGTTCTTCGCGGCGATGCCCACCAATGCGGCAAGGATGAAATCGACGATCATGGCCAGCCTTCCCTATCCGGATGGGATCAGCTTAGCCCTTGAGTGGCTCAAATACCGAGCCTCACGAATCGATCCCATGGCATCCCCGGTAAGCCGCGGTCAGCGCGGCAACCTCGTCGGCGATCAGCCGGCGCAGCGAATCCGGGCCTTCGACGGTCACATGCCGCCCGTGGCGCAGGATGTCCATCAGCAATTCCCGCTCGTCGGCATACGGTACGCGCAGCCGGTAGCTGCCGTCGACCAGGGTTTCGCCTTGCTGATCGCGGCGCCAGCGTTCCGCCTGCACCCAGCGTGCCCGCTCGGCGGAAAAGGGCAGTACCGCCCAACCCTTCGGTTGCCCCGAAAAAATGCCGTAAGCCGACGCATAGCGGGCATCCAGTTCCGCGGTCGTCATGCTTCGTACCGGCTCGCGCAGCACCTTGACACGCTGGATCGCATCCACCGAAGAACTGCGCAACCCTTCGCGCCAGTGGCACCACGCATCCAGGTACCAGTTGTCGCGGTAATGAACGAGGCGCTGCGGCGAAATCGTGCGGCGATTGGTTTCGTCGCGCCCCCGGTTCCACGCCTCGATCGTGATGCGCTTGCGCTCCAGCAGGGCAATGACGAGTTCGGTGAAGAAACGTGGCTCGACGGCGCGCTTCGCCATCGACAAGAGCCGTACCCGCTGCGTGATCTCCGCGGCCGAGTGCCCGGAGGCCTCGAGCAATGCCGCCAATCGCGCCTGCAAGGGCGCGACCTGGGCGGCCAGGATTCCCGGCGCCAGATCGCCAAGGAGTTTGTGCGCCGCCAGCAGCGCGTACAGTTCGCCGGCCGAGAACCACAGGCCGGGAAGCTCG
>JAFLDQ010000025.1 GCA_017302355.1 Dechloromonas sp. | reverse complement strand
GAGTAAGAGGTCAGGTTGAGCTTCGCGGATTGCTTGACTTCGAAACGGGCCATGATCAAATGGGTGAAGGACTGGGATGCGGTATTGTTATAAATAATCAACGTACTACGCTTGATCTATGACAAATCAACACGGATTCAGGAATCTCTTCTGTTCCCGCTGTGATGTAGTCATCCAGATAATATTTAAAACCATCATTATCGATATCGCTATCAATATTTCTGTAAATTTTCTTACGGACAGTGTCACGCTTCTTCTTGGTTAGCGACATGGCCGCAGATTCGATATTGTGTTTTAGAGAATCCGTTGCGCTTTCCAGTTGCGATACTGAGTCGCGTGCCTGATCTTCCAGCTTGTTAAAGAGCGGCTTGAACGTATTTTTATTGAGGTCCGATACCCCTTCTTTCAACTGAAGAACAGCATCATTGGCCTTGTTGAAATTGGATTTACGTATTTTTTCCTTGGCACTTTCTGCCATGTCCGAGCCGATTTTGTCGGCGAGAAACTGGATGCCGGTTTTCTTTAGGATTTCGGCTGCGTCCATGACTGCAAGAAATTTACTGCGATCCTTGCTTTTGGCGTTACCGGGAACAAAGTGGTCGGTAGATGCAACAAAAGCGGGAAATGCGCTCACGCTCAACGAACCTGCATAGTGTTGTCGTCCCAACTGCTTGAGCATTTCATCGTCCAGTACCTTGAGGCTCTCAATCTCGCCCGTATTGACCAGTTGCGGTGCGCGCAGTTGTTCAGCGGACTTGATGCTCTTGTTGAAGATTGTCCATACCTCTGTTTGTGCGCCGAGGTGCTCCTTGATCTTTTCAAGGGTGCCTTTGCCGGTCTTTTCATCGCCCTTCTGCGGTGGGTCGGCTTTACGGGTCACGTAGAAAACGGCATGTGCCTTACGCACCGCCTGCATGATGGGTTCGTGTACCAGCGCTTCCTTACCCTCGATGCCGGGAACATCGAGCAGCACAAATTTGTTGCCGTTCGCAGTGAATTCGTAGCTGGTTGACTCACGGGTAAAATCCGACTGTCCGTCGCCAATGATTGCACCATCCTGATGGTGGTCCAGTTCTTTCATTGCGGTGTCAATCTCGGCAACTTTCATTTTTGCCGAATCTCTCTGTGCCGTAATCCTGGATTTCTCCTGTTCATGCTCTTGCGCCAGTCGGCCTGTTTCGGCGGCAAAGGTATTGAGCTGCACGCTAGCAGTATTCAATTCCGCTTTTTCCGGTATTTTCCAGAAAAAAGATAGAGAGATACGCCAAAATGGCAAGTCCTCCAGTTGCTTGCTCAGGCGTTTAATACGCAAAAGAATTTCACTCTCAAATGCTTTTCGTTCTTCCTGTAGCTCAGCAAACCGAGACTTGACATTCATGAGATTTTCTTCGCGCTGCAAAATTTCTTGCTTCTTCTGCTTCCACGTTTCGACAATATCTTTGTCGATATTGAACTTTTCACACACTTGACGAAACTTGTGCCGTTGCTCCTGTTTGGTTTTCTCTCCCATCAGGATACGCAGTGTTTCAATAATGGTGGATTTTCCTGCATTGGTTTCGCCATACAAGGCTACCGTTAGCGCATCCCATTCTGCATTTTCTTCCAGCTCCTGCAAGACAATATCGGTTTCGCTCTTCAATTGCGCAAAACTATCTCGGGCTGTTTCAATAGCCTTGGATAGTTCAATGTTTTCCGATGGCGTCTCCAGTGTGTGCAAAACTGCGCCAGTTTCCTTGAGGACTTCCTTATAAATATCTTTTGGTGAAATCAAATACATGTTTACCGCTCCAAAACTATCCCCGGCAAAGCAGATGGATTTCCTTGATGATTTATCTGACAATTTTTGAAATACTCTCTACTGCTTGCTCAAGAAATGTAGCATTCGATACCCTGAGTCGATCATTACCGCATACTGCACATTTTTCGGGCGGCGCCTCCCAAGGCATCAAAGCATCGCTTTTTGGTGAAACCGTTTTTTTCCATCCGCATGATGGGCAGACATAGGTTTGGGGCGGGGGCTTGATTGGCATACTCGTTTCCTCTCAATTATTTGGCGCCGCTGGCGCATAACGTAGAACCATTCTCCCAACAGTCTCCGACAAGTTACGTCGCAGCATTTCCGGAGCCAGCACTTCCACTCCGTCGCCAAAACCGAGCAGCCACCATTTGAACTGCGGGGTATCGGCTACGGTTGCGCTCACGTTCAGTACGCCTGCTTGCTCCGGAACAGCTTCCACTTGCTGATCCCGGCTGAGCGGGGTTTCGCGCAGGTGTTCGCCTGTACCGTCGTAAAAGCGCAGCTTGACTGCAATCTGCTCGCCGGCACCAAAGCCCCAGACGCCCATCTCGATTTTGTTGTCGAGGTCGAAACCTTCGGGCGGGATGGCCGCCTCTTCGAGAATCTTGACTTGCTCAACCCGGTGCAGCGCCAGGTTGCGGGCATTCGGGTAGTCGAACACGCGGGCGTAGAGATAGAGGATGCAGCCGCGCTGGATGAGCGCCAGCGGATGGAGTTTATAGACCGCGGCTTGGCTGTTTCCTTTTGTGCGGTAGCGGATTTCCAGTTGTTGCTCGTGCAACAAGGCGTCGGAGACGGCCCGGTGCACTTCGGGGTCGATCTGCGGCGGAATCAGGGGCTGCATGGGCGGTACGGTGCGCACCTTGTTCAGCCAGGAACGACCACGGTGCGGTTTGGGTTCGGCGTCCAGCCGTTCATGTGCTGCCTTGAAATGGGGGCGCAGATGATCGATGGTGCTGCTGGGAAGCATCTGGTTCAGGTGCCGCTCGGCCAATACCAGCGTCAGGGCTTCGGTGGTGGTCAGCCCCGGCAGGTCAAAGTTCTTGGCATCCTTTTTCCAGCTCCAGCCGTAGGGTTTTTCGCGATCATCGACTATCAACGGAAATACCAGGGACAGGTCGTTGAGATCCCGTTGCAGCGTGCGTTCGCTGATTTCCTGGCCTTCACCGGCCAGATAACCATGCAGGGTCTTGACGGCGATTTTTTGCGGGTAACGGGGAATCTGCCGGAGGAGTTGCCATTGGCGGTAGACGGTGTCGTGATGCTTCACCATTGCTTGAACCTTGCTGGTGCTTCTCGAAGGGTTGCCGTCGGGATAGTTTAAGTGAATTTTTTCGCTTCAAGGTTCTGGAATGCTACCCAGTGTGAATTAGCTCACATTGCCCGCAAAAAATGCGCGGGCGCTCCGCCCGATTCCGCCTGGGTTCCGTGACGAGCGGCAGCGGGTAGTCATCGGGTCACGGACGGGGCGCAATTTTTGTTTTCCATCGTTTTTCCTCGCCCCAGCCAATGCTTGAGGCGCGCCGAAAAGCACTTGATTTCATTGACAATGGCACCCAGCAACAAACTCGCCACGGTCAGTCCGATCAAGCCGGCCACGAAAATCGCCCAGCCGGCATTTCCGGCGCCCCAGACCTGAAAAAGCACGGCAGCGCTGATGCCCGCGACAAAGACGCCGATGTAGCCAACGGCGACGAGGATTACGCCCCCAATGAGAATGGCGATCAGACCGATGGCCTGGACGATACGCGCCGCAATGTTGAGCAACACGAACGTGGCCAGCAGGCCGGCAAGCAAGGCAATCAGCAAAATGACCATGGCAACGAAGCCTTTCCGTTATTCAAGAATATGCAGTCAATCGGCGGGGATGGATACACAACGCCGTCTCGCTGGGCGGCCAGACGCGAAGACTCATTCCGGTTTGAACGGACTTTTGCGTATCGCCAGCATTCCGTTCCTGATGTGCATTACAGACGCTTCGAGGTTTCGCTTGATGTCTGGTGCAATCTGTTCCATGGACATCGGCGTCAAATCCCGGGCGTGTGGCGGGTCATTGGCACCCTTCGTGACAGCACAATCATCATTCGACAGTGCGCCTTCAGACTTTGCCGGCTTGTCGGCAACGGGGTCGAACTGCGTACCGAAAAGACTTTGATGGGAAGCGCACTCGACGACGCCCTGGGATTCCCGAGTGGCATTGGCGGCCTTCCGGTTTTCGGATTGATCGGGATTTGGCATGGGATTGATCCTCAAGAAGGTGTTGGTGGCTTGAAGCCTGCGACAGCGTTGCTTGCTGTTCGTAAGCATTCTGCCATCCGCATGCGACGAAGTAGGTCGCAGCTTCTTCGGGATCAGATTCTTGCGTCCGTGGATCCGGACTTCGCCGGACGTGACCTAGGCGAAACGCGAGTCGAAGTAGTCGTGGATTTCCCGCTCGAGTCCGCTCTTGAACGGTCGCAGCAGAAATCCCAGATGAATGTGGATCGTCACCTCGCCCTTGCCGAGCGTCAGTTGCCCGTGGACACCCATGCGCTCGAAATGCAGGACGCCCTCGTCATCCCATTCATGCTCCAGGTTGAATTCCTTTTCCAGGTCGGCGGCCACCAATTCGGCGGCGGCCCTCGCCTTTCTTGCCGTCAGGCGGTGCTTCTTGGTGATCAGTATTTCGCTCATGCGCGCAGTCTACCGATGAAGCGCCGAATCGGGAATACGCCCTGGCAACTATTCGGGTGAACCCGTGCTGCCCATCATCTCGTTGCAGGTCGCCCGGCCCAGCGTTTCCGCCGCTTTCGGGGTGGCAATCTGCGGCTCCTCGTAGATTCGCCTGATCACGACATTGGTGATGCGCGCTCCGGCGGCGCCATCCTCGGCAAAGACCTTCATCGGCCGCCCCTTCTCGCGGTCGTAATAGGCCTGCACGGCAAAGTCGCGGACCCGTTCGCAGAAGCGGACCTTCTGGGCGTCCGGCATCGCGTCGCCGGGTTGCGCGGCGTGCGCTGGCGGCAGGGCGCCGGCCAGCGCCAGCAGTCCGCAAGCGGCGAGGGTTGGCGTTTTCATTCCGCCGGCTCCTGAATCGAGGTGAGATAGGCCAGGATGTCCTGGACATCCTGTTCCTTGAGGCCGTTCAGCACGCCGACCGTGCCCACCTCGTCATGCGGACGATCGCCCTTCAGGTAAAGATCGACCTGACGCTTGAGGTAGTTCGTGTATTGTCCGACCAGCATCGGAAACATGCCCCGGCCCTTGCCGGTCTTGCCGTGACAGGCGGCGCACTGCTTCTGGTAGATCGCCTGCCCGTGGTCGATGTTGCCCTCGGCGCGCGGAATGATCATGACGCGGTCCACCATCTGCAGGCGGGTCAGCGCATCCTCGGTTCCCTTGAAGGTCGGCATCTTGGTGGACAGTTCGATGCCGGCCAGATAGGCGCTGACATCCTTGATGTCTGCGTCGGAGAGTTCGCGTTCCTGCGTGTAGGGGAACATCGGGATGTTCACCCGGGTCCGCGAACGGAAGTTCTTCAACTGGCTCTCGATATAGCCGACGCGCTGGCCAGCAATGCGCGGATACTCGCCCTTCTTGCCGCCAGCCCCCTGATCGCCATGGCAGGCGGCGCAGGTTCCGTTGATTTCCTTGCCTTTTTCCAGGTCGACCGCAACCGCCACGCCTGAACCCAGCAGGCTGGCGACGAGAAGAACGATAGAACGGCGCAGCACCATTTCGCACGACTCCGAGGATAATGCGGCCAATTGTCGCATGCCGCCGGCCGCTTGAACTTGACGCAAATCACGCATAATCCGGCCCATGCCCGTGATCTCCTGTGCCGACGACGGCGCCGACCAGCTTGTCCACCTGCGCCGCCTGATCGCGGTGCGCTGGGTCGCTCTGGCGCTGATGGCGGCGCTGACCCTTCTCGCACCGGCGGCGCTCGGGATTCCGCTGCCGACGGCGCCGCTGCTGGCGATCATCGGTATCACCGCCCTGTTCAACGGCATCGCTCTGTGGCGCGCAAGGCGCGCCGATTCGGCGGCGCCGGTCGAACTGCTCAGTCAGTTGCTGATCGACATCGCCGCTCTCGGCGCGCTCGTCTTCTTCAGCGGCGGCGCCACCAATCCGCTGGTCTCGCTCCTCCTGCCGCCCGTCGCCATCGCCGCACTGACCTTGCCGGTGCGCTGCGTGGCGGCCGTCGGGGTCGCCGCCGTCGCTGTCTATTCGGTGCTGATGGTCTTCTACGTGCCGCTGCCGATGAGCGATGCGACCCGCGCGACCCGGCTGCACCTGCTCGGCATGTGGCTGACCTTCGCCCTCTCGGCGCTGATGATCGCCTGGTTCGTGGTGCGCATGACCCACCTCATCCGTGTCCGCGACGCGGAGCTGGCAGCGCGCCGCGAACAGGCGCTGCGCGACGAGCGCATCATGGCCATCGGCACCCTCGCCGCCGGCGCCGCGCACGAACTCGGGACGCCGCTGGCCACCATGTCGCTCGTCACCGGGGAACTCGCGCGCGATCCGCAACTGCCGGACGGCTTGCGCGACGACATCGCCCTGCTGCGCCAGCAGATCGCCGCCTGCAAGGAAATCGTCACCGGCCTGTCGCGCCGCGCCGGCGCCGAACGCCTCGAAAATCCGGGCATCCAGCCGGTCGACCGCTGGCTCGATGCGCTGCGCCGGCGCTGGCACGCCGTGCGCCCGCAGGCGCAGAGCCGGCTTGCGGTGACCGGCGCCGGGCCGGCGCCGGCCGTCGTCGCCGACCCGCGCCTGGAACAGGCGATTCTCAATCTCCTGAACAATGCGGCAAGCGCCTCGGCGGAGCCGATCGACATCCGTCTGGACTGGACGGCGGAGCGCATCGTCGTCGAGATCCACGATGGCGGCCCCGGCTTTCCGGCGGGCATCCTGACGCAAGGCGGCCGGGTCGAGTTTCCCGCACACGAACATGGCAGCGGCATCGGGCTGATCCTCACCCGCTCGGCGATCGAGCAGATCGGCGGACGCCTCGTGCTGCTCAACCCGCGCGAGGGCGGCGCCCTCGCCCGCCTCGAACTGACCAGGGAGACCTGATGCCCGACCCGATCCTCGTCATCGATGACGACGCCACCTTCAACGCCGTGCTCGTCCGCACTCTCGAACGGCGAGGCCACCCGGCGCGCGGTGCGACCGACCCGGTTTCCGCGCTCGCCGTGGCGCGCGAAACCGTTCCGGGGCGCGTGGTGCTCGACCTCAATCTCAACGGCAGTTCAGGCCTGGCGCTGATCCCGCAACTGCTCGCCATCCGTGCCGACTGCCGCATCGTCGTGCTCACCGGCTACGCGAGCATCGCCACGGCGGTCGACGCGATCAAGCTGGGCGCCGTTCAGTACCTTGCCAAGCCGGTCGAGGTCGAGGCCATTCTCGCGGCCTTCGCAACCGATGACGGACCCGACCTGGAGATGGCGGCGCCGGATGAACCGCTTTCGGTCGACCGGCTGGAATGGGAGCACATCCAGCGCATCCTCAACGAAAACGACGGAAACATTTCCGCCACCGCCCGGGCGCTCAAGATGCACCGCCGCACCCTGCAGCGCAAGCTCGCGAAACGGCCGGTCCGGACCTGATTCCATTTCCAAACCAACCGTGACTTTGTCGACTTCGCCTTGCCGTGCTACTTGCACTGTCGGCGGCTCGTCTTCGCGTCACAATTGATCTGGAAACGGAATGAGTCCGAGGCAGCGGCTCGGGGCGCTTCCGCGAAGGTCGATGTCTGGCGGAGAGTCGGCTGTTTCCAGGATTGCCCCGGGGAAACCGCGGAGGCGATCAGGCCGCCTGCTTGCCGCTCTTCTTGAGTTCGGCGAGAAACTCGGCGAAGCTCACTTCGCGAACCTTGGTATCGACCAGCGTGTCACGCAGCACGAAACCGGAAACGGCCCGCTCATCGGCGCGGTCATGTGCATCGCTGCCCGGATAGACGGCACTGGTCGATGAAATCGTCTTGCTGGCGGTGGTTGTCATGGTTCGAGACCTCGTGTTGAGCCGTTGAACTCATGATGCCAATCCATCCCGGGACTGTCCGTGAGCAAATTCACGCCTTGCCCCAACTTCCGTGAGCGAATTCACGGCTTGCCCCGAATAATGATCCTCGCCGTGGCGCCAGCGATGCCACGGCGCTCCGGGAGAGTCCGCGGCGCGCCGGGCAAACCTGCGGTCGACACCAAAAAACCCACGAAAATCAGGGCTGCCTGGGCTCCGTCGCCGCCGGGCCGGCGGTCGTCCTGACCACCCTGGCATCGACGCGCGTGCTGCTGCCGTCGTCGAAAGTCAGCGTGATCGGCACCGTATCCCCCTCCTTCATCGGTGACTTGAGGTCGATCATCATCACGTGCAGGCTGCCGGGCTTGAGCACCGCCTCGCCTTTCGCCTTGATCTCGATCGCGGGAACCGGACGCATCTTCATGACGCCGCCTTCGTTCACGTGGGTATGCAATTCGGTCACCTTCGACACGGGATTGTCGGCCTTGACCACCTTCACGTCCCTGTCGCCGTTGTTCCTGATCACCATGAAGGCGCCGGTCGCCGGAGCATTGGGTGGCGCCAGGCGGACGTAGGGATCCTGCACCGAGACATTGTCGGCGGCGCCGGCCAGGACGCCGGCGGAAAAAAGCAGGCCGGCCACCAGTATTGATCGTTGTTTCATGTCGCTACTCTCCTTCAGGGTGGGTAAAGATGCTTGCGGATGATGACGGCCACTTGGTCAGGCGGTGTCGCGTGGGCGATCCTGCCCACCAGTTTGCCGTCGGCGGCAACCACGTAAGTGTCCGCCGAATGGTCGACGACGTAACCGTCGCCCGCGGTCGCCACCTTCTGCTCGGCGTAGAAGACGCCGTAACGCTTGGCCACCGCGGCAAGTTCCTCCGGCGTTCCAGTGACGCCGACGATGGCCGGGTGAAAGAACTCGGCATACTCCTTGAGCCTGGCCGGCGTGTCGCGCTTCGGATCGACCGAAACCAGGATCACGGCGACCCGCGCCAGTTCGTCCGGATTCAGTTGCTTCAATGCTTCGGCGGTAGCCGCCAGCGAAGTCGGACAGATGTCGGGACAGTAGGTATAACCAAAATAGAGAAGGACCACCTTGCCCCGGAAATCCCCGAGCGCAACCGGGCCGGCGGCCGAGTGCAGCGTGAAATCCCCGCCTTCCGGCATTGCCGCGCGTGGCAGCGGCCGTTCCGTAACCTCCGGCTGCCAGAACAGCGCCAGCCCGAGCACCAGGGCCGCCAGCAGTCCGGCGATCACGGACAGAACACGTTCGCTCATTCTATTCGTGCCCCCCCGAACGGAAGCGATAGGGGATGGCGATGCGCTCGCCGCCGGTTTCGATCAGCACCGTCGCCTGCCAGTCCATGGCGCCGGTGATGCACACCGGCAGCGTCGCCTGACCGGCAAAGCTTCCACCAGCACGCGGCGTGAGTTGCGGCCGGTTCAGTCCCATGTTCATGTCGATGCCGGAAAAATCGACCTCGACCCGGGTCGCCACGAATCCGCCGGTCGTTACCTGCACCTCGAACGGCATGGCCATGGGGATCGGCCGTGGCGTCATCGCCAGTTCGGCGCTGCCGCCGGCAGGCAGTGTCACCGCGCACGCCTGGCGCTGCAGATCGCACGCCGGATCCGGCTGGATCACGACATCGGCCCGCGGGAGAAGCAACGGCGAGAGCTTGTAGCCGACGACGACAACGAGAGCAATCAGCAGGATGCCGATCACGTCCATCAGTATTTTCTTTTTCAATGGTCTGGTCCTGGCCTGGGGGCCGGCGAGGAGACGGCATTTTCCTTCAACGCGGGCGAAAGGAATTAGCAGAGATCAAGTTTTTAGCATGGCGCGAGGCATAGAGTGTGCGACATATTGTCACAGTGGCATCGCGCCGCCGGCGGCGATCGAGGGTAAGAAGCTCTACTTCTTGTTTCCATGGGAGAAATCGAGATGAAACAAATTGCAGTCAAAACCACCGCGCTGTTGCTGGCGGCCGGTTTTGCAGCCACGGCGTGGTCCGCCGAATCGCTGCAGGACGTGATGAAGCGTCGCAACCTGAGCCAGCAGGATCTGCTGGCCGCGGCCAAGACCTATGTCCCGACCGGCAAGCGCGACGAGTTCTATGCCTTCAGTTCGGGCGGCCAGTCCGGCCAGATCCTCGTGTATGGCATCCCGTCCATGCGCATCCTGAAGTACATCGGCGTGTTCACGCCGGAACCGTGGCAGGGCTACGGCTTCGACGAGCAATCGCGGATGGTGCTGCGCCAGGGCAATATCAATGACCGGGAAATCAACTGGGGCGATACGCACCACCCGGCCATTTCGGAAACCGAAGGCAAGTACGACGGCCAGTTCCTGTTCATCAACGACAAGGCCAACCCGCGCCTCGCCGTGATCGACCTGCGCGACTTTGAAACCAAGCAGATCGTCGTCAATCCGATCTACAAGTCCGAACACGGCGGCGCCTTCGTCACGCCGAATACCGAATACGTCATCGAAGCCGCCCAGTACGCCGCGCCGCTCGAAAACAAGAAGTTCTACCCGCTCGAGGAATTCAACGAAAAATATCGCGGCGGCGTGACCTACTGGAAGTTCGACCGCAAGGAAGGCCGCCTCGATCCGAAGCGCTCCTTCTCCGTCGAACTGCCGCCGTACTCGCAGGATCTCTCCGACGCAGGCAAGGGCCCGTCCGACGGCTGGTCGTTCACCAACTCCTTCTGTTCCGAGCGTTACGTCGGCGGCATCGAACGTGGCCGTCCGCCGTTCGAGGCCGGCTGTTCCGCCAAGGATACCGACTACCTGCACGTGATCAACTGGAAGAAGGCCGCCGAACTGGTTGCCGCCGGCAAGGGCAAGAAGATCAACGGTCACGATGTCCTGTCGATCGATACCGCGGTCAAGGAAGGCATCCTCTTCCTGGTTCCGGAACCGAAGTCGCCGCACGGCGTCGACGTGACCCCGGACGGCAAGCTGATCACCGTCTCCGGCAAGCTCGACACCCACGTGTCCGTCTATTCCTTCGAGAAGATCATGGCCGCCATCAAGGCCGGCAAGTTCGAATCCAAGGATCCCTACGGCATTCCGGTCATCGCCATGAAGGACGCGCTGCACACCCAGGTTCAGCTCGGCCTCGGCCCGTTGCACACGCAGTATGACAGCAAGCCCTGCGTCGCCTACACCTCGCTGTATGTCGATTCCCAGGTGGCCAAGTGGAACTACTGTGAAGGCAAGGTGCTCGACAAGATCTCGGTGCATTACAACATCGGCCACCTGATGACCATGGAAGGCGATTCCATGGACCCGAAGGGCCGCTATCTGGTTGCGCTGAACAAGCTGGCCATCGACCGCTTCATGCCGGTCGGCCCGCTGCACCCGCAGAACCACCAGCTGATCGACATTTCCAACGACAAGATGCAGCTGTTGTACGACATGCCGCTGCCGCTGGGCGAGCCGCACTACGTCGTGGCCATCGCCGCCGACAAGGTCAAGCCGGGTGTCCGCTACAAGGTTGGCACCGACAGCCGTACCGACAAGCTGAGTCCGAACATGGTCCGCGCCGGCGAGGAAGTGACGACCAAGAAGGGCAACAAGGTCGAAGTCAAGGGCACACTGATCCGCTCGCACATCACCCCGGAAATCATCGAGGCGGAAGTCGGCGACGAAATCACCATCCACCTGACCAACCTCGAGCGCGCCCAGGACGAAACGCACGGCTTCACCGTGTCGACCTACAACGTCCATGCCTCGGTCGAACCGGGCAAGACCGTCACGGTCAAGTTCAAGGCCGACAAGGAAGGCGTCTATCCGTACTACTGCACGGAATTCTGCTCGGCGCTGCACCTTGAAATGCAGGGTTACCTGCTGGTCAAGCCGAAGGGCTGGAAGCCGACCAAGACCTCCGCCGAGGCCAAGGCCAGCTACACGGAAGCCGACTACAAGGCGACGCTGAAGAAGGTTGCCGACACCCAGGCCGTCATCGACTCCGTCGTTGGCTTCATCACCAGCCACAACTTCAAGGACTTCCCGGATGTGGTGGCCATGGTCGACGATGCCACCGATCAGCTGAACAGGGCCAAGGATGCCAAGGGCAAGCATGAAGCTGCTGCTGCCAAGAAGGACTGGGACCAGGCCAACCTGTGGGCCGAGCAAGTCTGGCAATACCAGGTCAAGGCGGCCGACATCGGTCTGCGTGCCAAGACCTATCTCGAGCAGAACGGCGCCAAGAAGGTCAAGTAACGCCCGACAGTCTTGATCTGACTTAAGGCAAATCGCGGGGAGCAGAGTTACTCTGCTCCCCGTTTTACATCAGGAGGGAACCATCCATGAAACTCGTAATATCTCTGATTGCCGCAGTTCTCGTCGCCTCCCCGGCTTTTGCCGCGCCGGACGGAGCCAAGCTGTACACCGAAAAAACCTGCAACGCCTGTCACGGCCCCAAGGCCGACAAACCGCTGATGCCCAACTACCCGAAACTGGCCGGGCAGAACGCCGCCTACGCCGAGCAGCAGATGAAGGACATCAAGAGCGGCGCCCGCAACAACGGCCAGACCGCCGCGATGAAGGGTGTCATGCACCTGGTCAACGACGAGGAAATCAAGGCCCTGTCCGAGTATCTCTCCAAGCTCAAGTAATCCGCGAAGCCCGGATCAACCGGACTTATGACCGACATCAAGGAACGCTAATATACTCCGGAAGACAATGAACCCAGTGTTCCGGTTAACCAGCCAGAAAGGATTCGAAACATGAAAGCATCTCTACTGCTGATTGGTCTGCTCAGCGCGGGCGTGGCCTTTGCCGCTCCTCCTGCCCCGAAAAAGGAAGGCATCGAAGGCAAGGACTACAAATGGAACGCCCAGGAAGGCGAGAAAATTGAAGCCCTGAAACTCAAGGGCGACAAGAAGAACGGCCAGGAAGCCTATGAAGTCTGCGGCGCCTGCCACCTCCCCTCCGGCGCCGGCCGTCCGGACGGCACCTTCCCACAACTCGCCGGCCAGCACACCACCGTGCTGATCAAGCAGATGGCCGACATCCGTGCCGGCCTGCGCGACAACCCGACCATGTACCCGTTCGCCGCCACCCTGACCGACCCGCAGGAACTGGCCGACGTCTCCGCCTACATCGAGAGCCTGTGTATCCCGACCGAGCACGGCAAGTACGAGGGCGCCGATGCCGCCGTGCAGATCGCCAAGGGCAAGGAACTGTATGAAAAGCAGTGCCTGGAATGCCACGGCAAGAACGGCGAAGGCGACAAGGCCAAGTTCTACCCGGTGATCGCCGGCCAGCACTACAAGTACCTGCTGCGCCAGATGACCGAAATCCGCGACGGCCACCGTCGCAATGCCAACCCGGACATGGTCAAGGTAATCAAGCCCTACACCAACGACCAACTGGTCGCCATCTCGGCCTACCAGTCCAGCCTGGTGATGCCGGGCAACATGTGCAAGCCGAAGGCTGGCGCTGCTCCGGCCAAGAAGAAGTAACACAGCACCTGGCGAGTGCCGCTGCCCGTCGGCGACGGGCAGCTTCCCCACCCGGCCGCTCACCGGGCATGACACGATAGAGAACTTAGAGAACAGCGACATGGAGAAACAGAACAGAATCATTGGCGGCCTGACCCTGATCTCTCTTGTCTGCCTGGTCGCCGCCTACTTTGCCCCGATCTGGTGGGTTTCCCTCACCGCCCCGAACTATCCGCCCGATGCCTTCCCCGACGGCATCCGCATCCATTTTCATTTCGATGGCGTCTATAACGGCTGCAAGGCGGCAGGCAAGGGCTCGCGCATGGCCAGCGAGATCATCCAGAAGGACCTGGCGCACGACGATGAGCGCTACAACCCGATCACCGACGCCAAGAAAGACGTCGACAAGGGCGCCGAGGGGCTGGATTGCGTCCACGAAATGAACACCATCAACCATTACGTCGGCATGTTCCCCATCGCCACCGGCGCTCCGGTCGAAAAGCCGCTGGCCAAGTTCTTCTTCGGTTTCTTCGCGGTGATGATGATCGGCTTCGCCGTCACCGCGAAAAAGGCCCGTCTGGCGGTGTTGACCGCAGGCTTCATCGCCGTCGCCGCGTGGATGATCGTCGACCAGTTCGTCCTCGGCCACCTGGCCAGCCATGTCGACAGCTACGTCAAGGAAGCCGGCACCTTCTTCAAGGAGCCGGACAAGATCAAGGTCTGGGGCGACAACGTCACGAGCATCTCGAAGCTGGTCATCGCCGGCCTGATCGCCGTCATGGCCATCGTCGTCGCCGGCGTCGCCAGAATCCGCTCCTTCCAGCTCCTGCTCGCCCTGGTGCCGGCCCTGCTGCCCCTCTTCTTCGTCATCACCTACGCCGGCTGGCTGTGGTTCTTCGGCCACAACCTGCACCCGTGGGGCGCCTTCACCGTCAAGCCCTTCATGCCCACGGTCTTTGGCGAAGGCAAGGTCGCGCAGTTCTCGACCTTCTCCTATCCCTACTGGGGCTACGCCCTGCTGCTGGTGATCTTCGTCTGCATGATGCTGGCGCTCCTGATCCGCCGCAAACAACTGCGCGAAGGCCGGGCCGAGTAATTTCCGTGCCGCCGCTCAACGCCTTTGCCAGGGCGGGAGTCGCCCTGGCCTCCATCCTCGCCATATCGACCGGCAACACCGAGCAGCAACTGGGCGCCACTGCCGACCTGAGTACCGCTCCCCGGGTCACCATCGACCGTCCAAAACCGACGTTCATGCTGATGGAGCGCGACAAGCGAATCCACGGCCTGAAGCCGCTCCAGGATCTGGTCGACAAGGCGCCAGCCGGCAGTGTGCTGAAGCCCCCGCCCGGCGCCTACGCCGGCCCGGTCACCATCAACAGGCCGCTGACCATCGACGGCGGCGGCAAGGTGACCGTCGATGCCGGTGACAGGGGCACCGTCATGGTCCTGAATGCCAGCGACTCGGTCATCCGCGGCCTTCACCT
The DNA here is from genome assembly GCA_017302355.1 of Dechloromonas sp. Next base: position 16,238 of record JAFLDQ010000025.1, on the reverse strand, counting down.
GACCGGTTCCGGCGACTCGCACGACACCGACGATTCCTGCCTCGATGTCCGCGGCCACAACAACCTGATCGAGGACAACGTCGTCGACAACTGCCTGTTCGGCATCGACCTCAAGCAGGTCAACGACAGTACGGTGCGCGGCAACCGGATCCAGTCCAAGGACTTCGAACTCGGGGTACGCGGCGATGGCCTGCGCTTGTGGTACAGCAACAACAACCTGATCGAGAAGAACGAAATCATCGACTCGCGCGACATGGTCGCCTGGTACGCGCACAAGAACATCTTTCGCGAGAATATCGGCCGGCGCAGCCGCTACTCGATCCATTTCATGTTCGCCAACGACAATGTCCTCGCCGGCAACCAGTTCTACGACAACGCGGTCGGCATCTATTTCATGTACACCGAGGGCGGTGTCGCGCGCGACAACATCATTTCGCACGCGACCGGCGCCACCGGCATGGGCATCGGTTTCAAGGAAGCCTCCGGCACCCTCATCGAGAACAACGAGATCATCTATTGCGGCATCGGCATCGGCTCCGATCTCTCGCCGTTCCAGCCCGACAGCACCATCGAGGTGCGCGGCAACCGCTTCGCCTACAACGGCATCGGCATCATGTTCAACAGCGAGACCGGCGGCAACAACATGGTCGACAACGTCTTCGAGGGGAACCTGACCCAGGTCAGCTACGGCGGCCACGGTGACAACGACAACAACGCGAGGAACACCTGGCGCGGCAATTACTGGGACGACTACCAGGGCTTCGACCGCGACAGCGACGGCATCGGCGATCGCACGCACGAGCTCTATTCGTACGCCGACCAGATCTGGATCGAGATGCCCGTCGCCCGTTTCTTCCGCAACTCGCCGGTCATGGAACTGCTCGATTTCCTCGAGCGTCTGGCCCCGTTTTCCAACCCCGACCTGATCCTGCGTGACGAAAAGCCACGCTTCCTCAAGCCCCGGAGGACAGCGCAATCATGAGCGACGACGATCGCAAGCCCGCCGCGCCGACACCGCCCCTGTCCAAGGCCAAGCGGCAGACCAACCGCCGCCGCTTTCTGCGCACCGTCCTGCTCACCGGCGGCGTGCTCGGAGCGGCGCTTTCCGGCTTTCTGCCGCTGATCTATTCGCAGAGAAAGCGCCTGCGCCCGCCCGGCGCCCTCGACGAACAGGATTTCCTCGCGAGTTGCATCAAGTGCGGCCAGTGCGTCCAGGTCTGCCCGGTCCAGGCGATCAAGCTGGCCGACCTGATCGACGGCATGGGCGTCGGCACGCCGTACATCGATGCCCGCCAGCAGGCCTGCGACTTTTCCTGCGACGCCGTGCAGTGCGTCCTCGCCTGCCCGACCGGCACGCTCACCTACCACAAGCCGGAAATCCTCGGCGTGCGGGTGGGCGCGGCGCTGGCGGCAAAGCCGATCCTCCTGGCCAAGGCGAAGGATCCCGAGCCGACGCTCAACCTCGGCGAGCGCATGGGCGTCGCGCGCCTGACCCGCCCCGAGGCCTGCCTGGCCATCCAGGGCAAGGGCTTCAAGGGACAGACGCGCGGCCCCGACTTCAAGGGAACCATGCGTTACATGGACGTCGACCGCTGGAAGCCGATCCGGATCGCCGACCACCCCTACGACATCGCCGAGTGCGATCTCTGCGTCCGCGAGTGTCCGCTCAAGGGCGCCATCTCGATCGAGACGGTCTTCGCCCCCGACGGCAGCAAGCGCAAGTCGCCTGTCGTCCATGAACCCTGTGTCGGCTGCGGCGTCTGCGAAATGGTGTGCCCGGTGGAACCCACCGCCATCAGTATTCAACCCAGAGAGGTCTGGAAGACATGACCAAAGGAAATCCGCGAGGATGAGCCAACTTCTGAAAAGGCGCTTTTTCGATCAGATCAAGGTCATGTTCGGCGCCGAGCCGAGCAAGCCGGCGGAGATCGCCCCGGCAGCGCAGGCCATCCATTTCTACAAGAAAGGCAATCGCGACCTGATCGCCGAGAAGCTGCATGCCCGGGCGCACGCCGAGCGCAAGCCCACCTGGCGCAACCGGCGCTGGATCACGCTGATCGTCGCCAACCTGCTGTTCACCTTCTCCTTCTTCCTCGACATCCAGATCCTCGAAGGCGCCCTCACCGCCTCGCGCTTCGTCGGCTTCCACCTGATCGACCTCAACTCGGCGCTGCAGGTGATGCTCGCCCACAAGCACATCATCAACAACCTCATCATCGGCACGGGCACCGTGCTGGTGTTGTGGGCGCTGCTCGGCGGCCGCACCTTCTGCTCCTGGGTCTGCCCCTATCACCTGCTCGCCGAGTGGGCCGAGAAGATCCACCTCTTCCTCGCGAAGAAACGGCTGGTCACCGACCAGACCATCGACCGCCGCCTGCGTGCAGTGTTCTGGGTCATCTTCGCGCTGCTAGCCCTGGCCACCGGCTACACCGTCTTCGAGGCCATCTCGCCGACCGGCATCGTGTCGCGGGCGCTGATCTACGGGCCGGGGCTGGCGCTCCTCTGGGTGCTGGCGCTGCTCGTCTTCGAGGTCTTCTTCTCGCGCCGCGCCTGGTGCCGCTATGCCTGTCCGATCGGCCTCACCTACGGCGTCGTCGGCATCATTTCGCCGGTGCGCATCAAGTACAAGCTCGCCGAATGCTTCCACGAGGGCGACTGCCGCAAGGTCTGTCTCGTGCCGCACGTGCTCGATACGGTCATCAAGGGCCGCGCCGTCGAGACCGAAGTGCCCCTCGGCCCCGACTGCACGCGCTGCGGCCTGTGCGTCGATACCTGCCCGACCGGGTCGTTGAGCTTCGAAATCAAGGGGCTGTCGAAGATCGCCTGATTCCTGGCCGTTTCTGGCCGTTTCTGGCCGTCGACCGCAAGCATTCCGGTTGCCTGCTCCGGCATCGACGGCGCGATCGGTCGCTGGCGGGCAAGGGCGGAATTCGCCACTGTTTTTCCCGCCCAGAGTGGCGCCTTCATTTCGGAACCGCGAAGCGGCGGCCGCTACCTGCGGTCCCTGGCGACAAAGGGTTCCACCAGTGCCTCCTGCACCGAGCCGGACAGGTTGAGCGCCTTGTCGAAACTGGCGTTCCAGACATCGGCATTGGCCAGGTCGGCGCCCTGCATGTCGGCCTTGAAAAAGACTGCCTGGCGCAAGGTGGCGCCCTTGAGTCGCGTCTCCCAGAGCTTTGCACTGGTGAAGTCGACCTGCTCCATGGCGGCGCCGGTCAGGTCGGCTCCGGACAAATCGGCGCCTGTCAGCTTCGCACCGGAAAACACGCCGCGAAACGCGTAGCAGTTGCGGATCGAGCCGCCCGAGAGGTCGATGCCTTCCATCAGGACATCCTTCAGGAAGGCTCCCGAAAAATCCGCCCGTGGCGCCCTGGTATTGATCAGGTTCGCGCCGAACAGGTTGGCGCCGACGAGATTCGCTTCGCTCAGGTCGCCCTCGTCGAAGGTCGCGTGAAACAGGTCGGCATCGCGCAGATCCGCGCCGGCCAGGTTGGCGCCGGTGAAGTTGGCCCATTTGGCATTGCTGCCACGCAGATCGGCGCCGGACAGATTGCCCCTGCTGAAATCGGTGCTCTCCAGCTTGGCGCCCGCCAGGCGCGCGCCATGCAAGTCCCTGCCCGCCAGCTTCTTGCGCGAGAAGTCGCACTGCGAGAGATCCGTCGCCGCCTGCGGCGCGGCGCAGTTCCCTGGCGGCAGATCGGCCGCCGCATGGACGACGATGGGCAAAGGCAACAGAAAAGCGATGACTGTGCGTGGCTTCACGACGTTCTCCTCCCCATCCCGACCGTGGTCGATGACTGCATTCCTCCGGACATGCGGCATGCTCGCATGAGTTGAGCCTCCTCCGCCGACAAAGCTCAACCCGTGTTCCACAACTGCTTTGCTGTCCGGCGCCCCTGCCCCCGCCCGGACGCCCGCCCATTCTCCAGCAATCGCCGTTCACGCACGGCTATGGCCCGAACGTCGTCGTCGGCGTTCCGGTGGTGGCCGCGATCGGCAGCGGGAGACAGAAGGCTCTTCGTCATCTGGCCAGCCGCTCGTAGAGTTTGACGGTCGTATCGACATAGCGCAGCAGACGCTCCCCTTGGGCGACCGCCGCCAGCGCATGCCCGCTCCTGCTGGCGTGGGCCAGATTCGGCAACAAGATGCATTCGAACTTTTTCCACTCGTCGCCGATCTCGTTGAGTTGGGCAGCCAGTTCGGGAACGCCCGCCCCGCTCCGCTTCAGTTCGGCAAGGTTCACGTCGAATTCACACCAGGAAGCCCCCATCCGTTCCAGCATGGCATCGCTGCATGCCCCCCATTCCCGAAACAGGAAGAATTTGCCGATCCGTTGCGTCAGCATGCGGTTGCGGCCGGCAATATTCACTTGGCGCGCTGCCGGCACGGCGGCATGCCTTGCCGCCTCGCCAGCCAGGTGGTCGATGGCTTCCAGGATCTCTTCGCTCAATTCGAGCACCAGCGGCGCGCCGGCCATCGCCGGGGCGGCGCCGAACAAGGCATGCCGATAGCGCGGCCAGACATCGCTCACGGCCGCCAGGCAGCCGGCGAGCGGGTCGGGCAGGCTCATGCCTTTGAGGCGATCCAGCGTCCGCTCGAATTGCGTGTTCAACTGGCGCAATTTGACCGCTGCCCTGGCCGGGGTGATGTCCTGACCGATCAGCGCCCAGGCGATCGCCATGCGCTGTGACAGCACCCGTGGGCGACCGCAGAGATTGATCAGGGCGCCGGACGACACGGACTTGCCGGCTCTGGCCTCGGCCGCTACCGGTCTGCGGAAAAAACTGAGCCGTTGCCGGGCGTTGCCAACTTCGGTGTCCAGCAAGGCGGCGTTCTGGATATGCACATTGCGCCCCTCGACGACGATGACGCCGCTGTCACTCAGCAGGCGCAGGCTTCGCGAGAAGCTTTCCGGCGTCATGCCGACTCGGGAAGCGATGATCTTCTTGCTGGCATTCAGGGTGACGGTGCTTTCGCCGGCCAGGCCGGGATACCCGCCGGCCAGTTCGATCAGGTAGTCGAGGACGCGTTGGGTGCCCGTCAGACCGTAGTGGTAGCCGGTCACGTCGAATTCGACGGCGCACTGCCGCCGGGCCAGCGCCTGGATGATCCGCCAACTCAGGTCGAGATCCCGGCGAATGACGACATGCAGCTTCCGGAGATCCAGGGCGATGACAATGCAGGGAGTGATCGTCTCGGCAGAGCAGGCATAGCGACTGGCGCCGAACAGTTCTCCCAGGCCGAGAACTTGCTGGGTCTGCACCAGCTCGATGATCTTTTCCTTCTGGCCGGCCAGAACCGTCGACCGCTTCAGCGTACCGCTGACCAGCAAATGCGCTTCGCGGATCGACTGGCCGGCGCGGAACAGACATTCACGCGCCTCGAGTTGAAGCAGGCGGCTCGCCCCGACCAGCTCGTCCAGCTGCGCCGGCGCCAACCCGGAGAACAGCGGGCTGTGCGACAACAGCTGGCGCTGCGCCCACCTCGGCTCCTTGATCGGGACATTCAATTTGGCCGAACCTCGCGACACTCCTTGCCGAGGAACAGACCGAGGAAACGCTCTTTCATTTGCCACGCCGACGGCCCGCAGGGACTTCCCGCGGTCGACGGAATGACAGGCCAGGAATCCATGTGCGCCTCCCCAGGGAAAAGGGAAGGGGGCGTGACCCCCCTTCCTCTTGCCTGAACCCCTTGAACGATCTAGTAAACGTCGTGCTGGGTATTGTAGACGTTGAACTTGCCGGTCGGGGTCACCAGTTTCGGATCGCGGATGACAGCCTTCAGCTTGCGTGTCTTGTCATCGACGACGACGATGGCCGATTCCTGATCCTTGCCGTTCCACACCGAGAACCAGACCTCATCACCCGCCTTGTTGTACTCCGGCTGAACGACGCGCTTCGGACCCGCCTTGATCCCGGACCAGTCGCCGATCGGAATCAGCTCGTGGCCTTTATCGAGGTTGTTGATGTCCCACACCGCCACCGCCTGGCTGATGCCGGCCTCCGGGTTGAGCGTGGTGTCGACCCACAGGTTCTTCGACTTGGGATGCGTCTTGAGGAACAGCGAACCGCCGCCCAGTCCCTTCAGCGTGCGCACCACCTTCCAGGCATTGTCCGGATGCTTCTTGGGATCGGTGCCGATCAGCGAGATGGTCTCGTCGCCGAGATGGCCGGTCGCCCAGACCGGGCCGAACTTGGGATCGACAAAGTTGGCGCCACGCCCCGGGTGCGGCGTCTTGCCCACGTCGACCAGCTTGGTCAACTCGCCCTCCTTGGTGTCGATGACGGCAATCTTGTTCGAGGCATTGGCCGCATCCATGAAGTAGCGATGGGTCGATTCGAAACCCCCGTCATGCAGGAACGGCGCCGCCTCGATCATCTTGATCTTCAGGTTGTTGAGATCGCGGTAGTCGACCGAATAGACCATGCCGGTTTCCTTCACATTGACGAAGAATTCCGGTTTGAAATGCGAAGAAACGATCGCCGCGACACGCGGTTCCGGATGGTAATCCTGGCCGTCCACGGTCATGCCGCGCGTCGACACGATCTTGCGCGGCTTCAGCGTGTCGCCGTCCATGATCACGAACTGCGGCGGCCAGTAGGTGCCGGCAACCGCGTACTTGTCCTCGTAACCCTTGGCCTTTGAACTTTCCACCGAGCGCGCCTCCATGCCGACCTTGATTTCGGCAACCGTGTCGGGTTTTTCCATCCAGAGGTCGATCAGGTTGATCTTGGCATCGCGGCCGATCACGAAGAGGTAGCGGCCGGAAGCCGACATGCGTGAAATGTGCACCGCGTAGCCGGTGTTGAGGATGCTGACGATCTTCTTGCTGTCGCCGTCGATCAGCGCAATCTCGCCAGCGTCGCGCAGGGTGACGGAGAACAGGTTGTCCAGATTGAGATTGTTCATTTTCTTCTTCGGACGCTTGTCGACCGGAACGATCACTTTCCACGTCGCCTGCATCTCCTTCAGCCCGAACTCGGGGGGCGCCGGTGGCGTCTGCTGGATGTAACGCGCCATGAGGTCCACTTCGTCATCGGTCAGCACGCCCGAAGTCCCCCAGTTCGGCATGCCGCCGGGGGAGCCGAACTTGATGAAGACCTTCAGGTACTCCAGGCCCTTTTCCAGGGTGATGTCCGGGGTGAGCGCCTTGCCGGTCGCACCCTTGCGCAGCACCCCGTGGCACCCGGCGCAGCGCTCGAAGAAGATGCGCTTGGCCTTGTCGAACTCGGCTTCCGTCATCTTGGGCGCCAGGGGATTGATGTCCTGGTGCATCTTCACGTCAGCCAGCGGCGAACCGCCCGCCGCCTGATATTCCTGCATCGTGGTGTCGCCATGCGTCGTCGGCGCCTGTGCGAAAGCCAGGTGGCAGAGCATCGTCAGCGCCGGCGCCGCCGCGAGATGGTAACGCTTGAAATTTCTGGAAATCATGAGTCCCTCCTCCTCTAGTGAAATCTGAATGGCGGCGCACTATCTCACCCGGATCGAACCGCGCCTTGATCGAAATCAAATGCCCAGAGAGGCCAGAGACCGCGTTGTTCCTGTATGGACACGAACTTGATCATTGACAAGAAAGCGATTTTCCCCGCGAGAAAGATGTGCCGGGCTGTGCCCGGGAAGGCCTTACGGCGACACCCGCCCGACCGGGTCGTTGAGCTTCGAGATCAGGGGCCGGGCTCGAAGGATTCTGGAAAGCACAACCTGAGAACAGCAAACCAATTTTCAGCCAACAGGAGACAATCCATGAATGTCATCAATTTTGCCAAGAAGCTGGCCAGTGCTTCGATCATCGCGGCGGCCCTGACAGCATAGGCCACGAGCTTTGCACAAACCGGACAACAGCCGATTGTTATCAAATCTAGCCATGTGACCTCGTCCGGCACACCGAAAGGCAAAGCTGCGGATTGCTTGGCGAGTAAAGCCGCCGAATTGACCAAGGGCACGGTGAAAAGTCAAGGTTTATGCAAACTCGACGCTCTACAATAACAAGGTCGAGACTGAAGCACTGCAGATGGGCGCAGTGCAAATGTTGGCGCCCTCGCTCTCAAAGTTCGCGCCGTTACCGGTGGTGGTCCGGTGCCGGTGCCGGATGGCATCGTCCAGTGCGCGCAGAACGAAGTCGAACGCCCGCCCCCGTTCAGTTCAAGGCTTTGCGCTCATCCGTCGGGCTGATGTTGCGGCTTCTCTCTTCAGCCCTTGGCAACCTTCCAGCCTGGATGCTGGAAGTACTTTCCGTAGGACTGTAGCGCCTTTAGAACACGCACCGCCCCGTCGTGCCGTGAACCGTCCGTCTTTCCCTCCATGACTTCCACGCCGGCCATCAGGTCGGCGATGACGATATGAAGCATCGCATCTGCTTCCGGGGCGAGCTTGCAGTGTTCGACGGCATAGCCGACCTTCTGCTCGATGTTCGCCGCAAGCACGGCGTACTCGGAGTCTGCAAATCGGCTCTTGTGAATGGCGGGAAGGGCTTTCGCCATGTCCTGATTGATCCCGTCCATGGCCTGACGCAAGGCCTTGTCGGTCTCCCACTTCTTCCCGGCATTCAGATGCAAGCCGGTCGCGGTTGTCGCACCGTGGCCATGATCATGCTCCCCGGCCGCAAGCGACGGCGTTCCTGCGGCGGTCGCGAGAACGAGCGAGAAGGCGGCCACGGAAATCCGGGATCTGGCTTTCATTGAACATCCTTTCTGAAGAAGGCGACTAATTGTTGACTATTTTTATCGGATAATATCGTGACCACCTTGATCCAAGTCAATTCAAACCGCCCATCCCGGTTCCGCAACAGGCACGGTTGACAGGGTCCGATACTCTGTTTCCCGGCAACATCGCATGTGCATCATCATTTCTTGATCGAGATCGAATGTCGACCGCAACCGCCCTTTTATAATCACGTCCCATGATCCGGTTCCAGAATGTCGTCAAGAATTTCCGCCGCGCCCGCGTGCTCGACGGCATCAGCCTCGACATCGAACTCGGCGAGCGGGTGGCGCTGATCGGCTCGAACGGCGCCGGCAAGACCACCCTGATCCGCTGCCTGCTCGGGGAATACACGCACGACGGCACGGTGACGATCGACGGCCTCGACCCGCGCGGCAACCGCACGGCGGTGCTCGGCACGATCGGCTTCGTGCCGCAGCTGCCGCCGCCGTTGAAGATGCCGGTCGGCCAGTTGATCGATTTTTCCGCCGCGCTGTGCGGCACCGACCCGCAGCGCATCCACGACATCGCCCGGCGTCTTGGGCTCGAAGTCGAGGGCATCGTCTCGCGCCAGTTCGTGCGGCTCTCCGGCGGCATGAAGCAGAAGCTGCTGATCGCCGTCGCGCTCGGCCGTGACGCCCGCGTGCTGGTGCTGGACGAGCCGGCCGCCAACCTCGACCCGGCGGCGCGCAAGATCTTCTTCGACCTGCTGGCCGAGCGCCAGAACGACGCGACGATGCTGATCTCCAGCCACCGCCTCGACGAAGTGTCGTCGCTGGTCAACCGGGTGATCGAGATGGACATGGGCAAGGTTGTCCTCGACGACCGGGTGGCCGACGATGTCTCGCTTTCCGATACGCTGGCCTGCCGCATCGTCATCAAGCGCTTCGAGCCGGCCTTCGCCAAGGCCGTCGCCGCCTGGAAGTTCGTCGCGCGCGACGACAACCTGGTCTGGGACGGCCGCATCGCCGGCCCCGACCGGCTGCGCTTTCTCGGCATGATTTCGCGCTACTCGGCGCTGGTCAGCGACATTTCGCTGACCGAGAACGCGAACTGAGCGATGGGCGGCGCGTCCCGTCGCGTTTTCCTTGGCCGCCTGACCGCCGGGGGTCTGGCGCTGACGCCGCTGGCGCTCGCCCTGTCGGCCTGCGGCAAATCGGAATGGCCCGAGGGCATGGCCGAGATCAAGTGGGACCGCGAAACCTGTCCGCGCTGCAGCATGGTGATCTCCGACCGGCGTTTCGCCGCCCAGCTGCGCGGCGGACCCAAGAACATGGCGGTCAAGTTCGACGACATCGGCTGCTTCGCCTTCTGGATCCGCGACCATCTCAAGACCTACCCGTGGCTCGACGATCCCGCGACGCGCATGTGGGTCGCCGACGTCACCAGCAAGGGCAAGCAAGTGATCTGGCTGGACCCGCGCCAGGCGCAGTACATCACGCGGACTTCGCCGATGGGCTACAACTTCGGCGCCGTCTCCCACCCGCAACCGGGCAGCCTGGATTTCGCGGGCATGCGCCAGCACGTCCTGGCGAAAGGAAAGTAGATGAAGCAACTGTGGCTCACCGCCCGGCTGGACATCGTCGAATCGCTGCGCGCGCGCTGGTTCCAGATCTACACGCTGGTTTTCGGCGGCATCGTCGCCCTGCTCTTCCTGTTCGGGCTCACCGAATCGCGCGTCCTCGGCTTCATCGGCCTGTCGCGCCTGCTGGTCACCTACATCCAGCTGACGATGGCGATCCTGCCGATCTTCGTGCTGATCACCACCGTGCGCTCGGTGGCCGGCGACCGCGAGGCGGGAGTCTTCGAGTATCTGCTGTCGCTGCCGGTGTCGCTCTCGGCCTGGTTCTGGGGCAAGATCGTCGGCCGCTACATCGTCGTCTTCGCGCCGGTTTTTCTCGCCATGCTCGGCGCCGTCGGCTGGGCGGCGTTCAAGGACATCGAGGTGCCGTGGGACATGTTCGGCTACTACACCGCGCTGCTCGCCGTCATGGCCCTGTGTTTCCTCGGCATTGGCATGCTGATCTCGGCCATGGCGCGCACCACCGACATCGCGCAGGGCGCCGCCTTCATGGTCTGGCTGTTTCTGCTGCTCTTCCTCGACCTGATCCTGCTCGGCGTGATGATCCAGGGCAAGGTCGCCCCGGAAGTCGCCGTCACGCTGGCGCTGGCCAACCCGCTGCAGGTCTTCCGCACCGCCGCGCTGGCGCTGTTCGACCCGCAACTGATCGTCCTCGGCCCGTCCGCCTACGTCATCCTCGACCTCTTCGGCGTCGCCGGCTACAAGATCTTCGCGCTGGCCTACCCGGCGGCGCTCGGCGTGCTCGGCGCGACCGCCGGCTATCTGATCTTCCGCCGTGGCGACCTGCCTTGAGAAAACTTCTTCCCTCGCTGGTTTTTGCCGTTTTTTCGGCGTTGACCGCAACAGCCGACGAGATGCCCTCCTCCGCCCCGCTGTTCGCGGCCACGCTCAACGACCTCGACGACAAGCCTGTGGTGCTCGAGCGTTACCGGGGCAAGCCGCTGATCGTCAATTTCTGGGCGCGCTGGTGCGGTCCGTGCCGCGTCGAAATTCCCGAGCTGATCGCCATCCGCCAGGCGCACAAGGGCAAGCTGGAAGTCCTCGGCATCGGCATCGAGGACAAGGCCGACGCGGCGAAGGAGTTCGCCAGGGCCTACGAGATGGATTACCCGGTCTTCGTCGCCAGGGACAAGGGCATCCCGCTGATGCAGGCGCTGGGCAACACCAAGGGCGGCCTGCCCTTCACCATCGTCATCGACCGCAATGGTCAGGTTGTCCAGAAGAAAATGGGGATCATGAAGAAGGCCGATCTCGAGGCCGCCGCCGAACTGGCCCTCAAGGGACGCTGAACGGAAAGAAGTGCGGCCGCGGCCGCCCTCCTGCCTGAGCGCCCCCCGCCCCGGCCTATTCCTCTGCGGTCGCGCTCGCCTTCGGCGCACGCCGTGGCGCCGCTCTTGGCGTGCCGGCTCTTGGGGCCAACTTGCGCTCGGCCGCCGCCTTGGCTTCGCGATTGAACTCGAGCGCCATGTCGAAGGCCGTCTCGACGAACTTGCGCACCCGCGAGAACTCCTCGTCGGTCAGCGTGCGCGCCTCGTCGCGCGCCCGGTAGATGCTGATGAACTCATGTTCGCGCCCGGCATGTTCGATGACGCGACCGATCCCGAGGGATTCGAGCACTTTCCACAGGCCGGGGCTGTAGGCCTTGGTCAGGTTCATGACGAACGGCACCGGGTCGTTGCGCGCCAGCACCGAGGCGAGGCGCAGGATGACCTCGAATGGCAGCGCCATCTTGCCGTTTTCGGCCAGTTCGAGCAGGGACGGGTCCTTGAGGTCGATCGCCTTGCCGAGATCTTCCAGCGGGATTCCCGCCGCCTCGCGCATGTCGTGCAGGAAGGCGCCGGCCTTGACCAGTGCCTTGGTCGATGCCACGCCCTGCGGAAAGAGCCCGGTGGCCGCCGCCAGCGACGTATCGACGGCAACGCCGGCCATGCCGACGACCTGGCCGGCAAGGCTGCGCAACGACTTGGTCAATCCGCCCACCGTATCGAGCGTGGATGACTTGCCCGCGGCGCGCGCCGTGGTCTTCGCTGCGGCCTGACGCCCGCTGCTCGTGGTCCTGGCTTTCACTTTCGCTTCCTTCCTGTCGATGGCTTGGTAAGGTGCTGATTCATTCCTGGTCGGTCATTCCGGCACAAGCCGGAATCCGGCAAATTAACGTGCTGAACACCGGCCTTCGCCGGTGCGACGAACAAATCACCGTTTCCTTGGCGGAATACTACCCCAATGCCGGCGGAGCGGCTGCACGCGACATCGTGTTCGCTGCCGCAGCGGCTTTCCCGGATCCGGCGCAGACAAGGGTGGGGCCGGCGAGCCTGTCATTCCCGCCATGCCATTTGCCGCTTGGTCATGGCGTACCGATGAACAGGTAATAGTTGCCCGGGCCATTGCTGGAATAACCATAGCCGAGGTAGACCATGCCGAGCGGCGTCTCGCCGCCGACGTAGGCGGTCAGCGAATTCTGCCAGCCATCGAGGCTGGTCTCGGTGTAGCGGCCATTGACCTTGCCGGCCTCCAGCGCCACGCCGACGCGCATGTCGCCGCGCAGGCCGAGCGGCAATTTGCCGACGATCTTCTCGCCGCGCACGCTGCCGAAGGCCAGCGACTCGCCGATGATCTGGGCGCGGGCAAATCCCGACAGGTTCAGGAAGCCGCCCAGCGTCACCGCATCGTAGAACGGCAGGGCGCCGGTGAAGGAGCCGGCCCCACGAACGCGGCCGTGGAGTATGTAATCGCCGAAACTCTCCGCCGCGCGCAGGTCGAGTTCGGCCTTGTCGTAGTCGCCCCCGACCGCGTGGAAATAGCTGCCTTGCGCCGACCAGCCGCGCGTCGGAGTGTACAGACGGTCAAACTGGTCGAAGTCCAGCCTGGCCAGGAAGCCGCCGAAGCGCTGGCTGCCCGCCGGAAACAGCGGTGACCCGGTCTCCAGGCCGGCGCTGCGGTAACGCTCGGCCCAGCCGACCGACACCGGCCCCCACAGACCGACGTTGATCCCGGCCATCACCTCCACTGCCGCCTGATCGATCGCGTATTCGGCCAGCCGCTTGTTGTCCTGATAGATGTACAAGGGCGAACGCACGAACGACAGCTTGGTTTCCAGGAAGAAGCGGCGCTCGGCGTCGAGCGGCTGATAGAACTCGGTGAATGCCCCCATTTCGTTGCCGATCTGCACGCCGCCCAGCCACTCGCCCCCCAGGCTGTTGATCAGGGTCTTGTGGTAGGCCGCCCGCAGGTTGAAGACGGATGGACCGCTGGAAACCGCGTGCAGGTTGAAGCCGAAGCGCAGGTAATCGGGCCCGAACTCCTTCTCCAGCGGCGTCACGCGCAGGATGTTGCGGTCCCGGGTCGACAACATGGCGAAATCGACGTGGTCGTATTCGCCGTCGCCGAAGATGAGGCCCATGTCCTTGTCCACGCGGTCGACATCCACCGGAACACCGTCATAATCCTTCAGGTAGCGGCCCGGATAGGCCGGATTCACGCGCTTCAAACCGGCAATCCGGACTTCGTCCACCACCGGCAAACCGCCGCGCACGGGTGTCGTCCGCGCCAGCCAGTCCCGGTACTGCTGTTCACCCACGCCCAGGGCCTGCAATCTGGGCAGCGCGGCTTCGGCCGCCGCCCGTCCGCGTTTGGCCGTCTCCGCGTAACGCTCGAACTGCGCCGCGGTGATGCCGTCGAGATCCGGCTTGATGTAGATATCCCCGGATTCGAGGGTGGCCAGCGACCGGGTGACATTCTGCTCGGTCAGGATATTGATCATCTGCCCGGCCACCGCGAAAATTCCGCCGATGTCGTTCGCCTTCATCAGCGGCGACCCGACATTGACGGCGATGACGACGTCCGCCTTGCAGCGGTCGCGCACTTCGTCGATCGGCACGTTGTCCACGAGGCCGCCATCGACCAGCAGCCGGTCGCCATCCTTGACCGGCGCCATCAGGCCGGGTACCGACATCGTGGCGCGCATCGCATGGGTCAGGCCGCCCTCGCGGAACACCACCTTGTCGCCGGTCACCAGATCGGTGGCGATGATCGAGACCGGGATCGGCATTTTCTCGATCAGCGGCTCGCCATACTGGCTGCGCACCAGGCGGTTGATGAACAGCTTGACCTTCTGGCCCTGGACGACCGCGGGAAGCGTCTGCGCGCCCTCTTTCGTCATGCCCAGCTCGGTGCCGGGGATGAAGCGCCGGGACCGGTACTTGACGCGCGGATTGAGTTCCTCCACCGGGGGATTGTCGTCGAACATCGCGCGCCAGTCGGCCTCGCCCATTGCCGTGAGCATTTCATCGGGGCTGAGCCCGGCGGCGACGGCGCCGGTCACCAACCCACCCATGCTGGTCCCGGCCACGCAGTCGACAGGAATCCGGTTCTCGCGCAGAACCTCGAGGACGCCGATGTGCGCCGCGCCGCGCGCTCCGCCGCCGCCGAGGACGAGACCGACCCGCGAGCGCTCGGCTGCCGCGGTCGACGCGCCGTTGAGGGCGATTCCCATGACGCAGCACGCCAGCGCGCGCTTGATGAGGGGCTTCGACGAATGGGATTTGATCATGACTGTGGCCTCAGGAGACCTCGAATGGATATTCCTCGAGGGTGCAAGCTTATCGTTCAACAAACCGCACTATGTTAACACCCGCCAGCGCAAGAGCAGCGGCGCAGGTCAGCCGGACACATGTCTCGGGCAGGGCACCCTGATCGAGAACCGCCCAGTTCTGGAAAACCCCTACTAGCCAAATGCGCCCATCCTGAGTAGTCTTATGCCGTAGCAGCGGAGTCCGACACAAATCACAAGGAGGCAGGAAATGAAGATGTTCAAGCTGATTGGCGCCAGCGCCATGATGGTTGCCGCAAGCGGCGCGACGACGGCCTTCGCGGCCGACAAGGTCGATCTCGGCAAGCGCGAGTACGAATCGAACTGCATCGCCTGCCATGGCAAGGACCTGAAGGGCGGCGCCTATGTCGATTTCCTGAAGGTCTCGCCGCCCGACCTGACGCTGCTGGCGAAGAAGAACGGCGGGGTCTTCCCGCTGGAGCG
The DNA here is from genome assembly GCA_017302355.1 of Dechloromonas sp. The sequence continues at coordinate 924 of JAFLDQ010000025.1, read as the reverse complement.
CGTCTATGCGGTGATCGACGGACGCCAGGAGGTAAAGGCGCATGGGCCGCGCGAAATGCCGATCTGGGGCCGTGACTACCAGATCAAGGCCGGCGAGCATTACGTCGACATGAACTACGACCCCGAGGCGTTCGTCCGCGGACGCATCTTCGCCCTGATCGACTACCTCAACCGGATGCAGGCTAGGTAGGCCCTGCCCCGTCCACCCTTCACGGCGGGGCGCCCGAGCGGGCGCCCCGCTTTTTTCGATCGCCGGCCGCATGCTCCGCCGGAGCACGCCCGCCCTGCTGCCGCGGACATTCCGGAATTCCCGCGCCGCCCCGCCAGAATGCCGCCCCGCCTGGCATGACCGGTCAGCCTTGGCCTGTCCGGCTGTCCGAAAGGGCGGGACCGCCGCAGGAAATGGCGTGCGCACCCTTCTCGGCAATCATCACCGTCGGCGCGTGGATGTTGCTGCCGGTGATGGTGGGCATCACCGACGAGTCGATGACGCGCAGGCGCTGCACGCCACGCACGCGCAAGTCGGCATCGACCACGGCCATGGCGTCCGTACCCATGGGGCAGGTGCCGGCGGTGTGGTAGACGGTTTCGACGTGCTCGCGGACCCAGCGGCGCAGATCGTCGTCGCTGCGCACCTGCGGCCCCGGGCTCTCTTCACCGCCGTGGAAGGCCTTCATCGCCGGCTGGGCGAGGATCTCGCGGCCCAGGCGCACGCCGCGCACCAGCGCGTCGAGCTCCTTTTCCTTGGTGAAATAGCCGGCATGAATGACGGGTGCGGCAAATGGGTCGGCGCTGCACAGCGTGACGCGGCCGCGGCTTTGCGGGCGCAGGTGGCAGATGTGCAGGACGAAGCCCGCGCGCATCGCGGTGAACAGCCCGCGACCGTGCGGCTGCATGCGCACGGCGGCGAATTGCAGCTGCAGG
>JAFLDQ010000249.1 GCA_017302355.1 Dechloromonas sp. | reverse complement strand
GACCGAGCAGATCATCGAACCGGAGTCGCCCTGGCGCATCAACCGCACGCTCGCCTTCTCGCATCTGCGCCGCCTCCTGCCGCGCGTGCTCGCCGGCCGCCTGCGCCTGACCACCCGCATCGTCGCCGAACTCTTCTCCGAAATCGCCCTGAACCTTCAAAGATTCATCCCCAATCGCAGCCGACCTCGACCCGTTCGACCCAAACCACACAAGTCTCATGCCTACAAATTCGCTCCATGACAAAGGGCTAAGTCACGAGGATTGAGGTTGAAGGAGGCGGGCAGTCATATCGGCGGATAAACCTCGTTGGACTGAAGCGCCGGGCGGGCGCTGGTTATGGGGATTGTAAGGGGAGCTTGGCCGAAGTCAAACGAATGGCATGAAGCGGGCTGGCGGATTGGGCTATTCCGCGCTTTGTGGCGATGGCAGGCGCCGGACTGAACGGGCGTAAAAGTGCCGGAAGGCCGTTGCCTGGCTGACCTGACGCTATCTGGCCAAACGCCGGCCGCAAGCTGCCGGGAATGGCCGGGCCATTCCTCGTCGATGCCGCTTGCGCAGGGTTGCCGGTCGGTTTCACGGCGGTCCCCGGGCTCGGGTTTGCGGCAAGAGTGAGGCGGTAACCAGAAACTGACCACCGCAATGCGGGCAGCACATTGACTCCAGACGAGCGATCCGGCGCAGGAAGGCGGCGACCGATTCGACGATCGCCGTTTCCGGCGGCGGTACGGCCAGCGCGCCACGCGCCGCCGCCAGCCCGACTTTCTTTCTCGCCGGCGAGAGCAAGCCATAGTGCCGGATGCGCTTGAACCCGCCGGGCAGGACGTGCAGCAGGAAGCGGGCGATGAACTCGCCCCCCGGCAAGCGCAGCAGGCGCTTCTTGCCTTCGACAGCGGACCTCACCCGGAACGCCACCTGTTCGCTCGTGATGCCGACGATGCGCTCCTGGGAAATCGCCACCCGGTGCGTGTACCGGCCCAGATAGTCGAGCACGGCCTGGGGGCCGCCCAGGGGTTGCTTGGCATAGACCACCCAGTCGTGGGCGTGGAGGCTTCGCTTGAGCACGGACCAGACGGCAGGATCGAGGATGTCGGGCAAATGCCCCTGCCGGCGCAGCGCGTCCAGGCCGGCGATGAACTTGCCGCGAAACACGTTCGACAGCGCCCGCACCGGAAACAGGAAACCCTTCTTCGGGCGGATCCATTCTCCGCTCTCGGCGAGCGCGCCACCAGCGACCAGCGCATGGACATGGACATGGACATGCCGGCCGAGATCCTGTTTCCAGGTATGCAGCACCACCGAGAAAGCCGGCAGGCCGCCCAGATGGCGCGGGCTGGCGGCAAATTCGGTGAGCGTTGCCGAAACGGCGGCGAACAAGTTCTCGTAGAGCCGGCGGGGCGCCGCACCGATCAGACCATTGAGCGCGTGCGGCAGGGTGAACACCAGATGAAAGTACGGTACCGGCAGCACCTCGCGCCGCCTTGCGGCGAGCCATGCTTCCTTGGCCCGCGTCTGGCAGCGCGGGCAATGCCGGTTGCGGCAGGAGTGATAGACGTGCCGGCTCGTCCCGCAATTCGTGCAGGTTTCGACGTGCCCGCCGAGCGTTGCCGTGCGGCAGGCAAGGATGGCCCGCCAGACCTTGGCCGCGCCTCGCGGCAAGGCATGGCGGGCGAGATAGGCCGGACCGAAGGCGGACAGCACCTCGGCCAGGCCGGCCGGGGTCAAACCTTCGGCTCAGGCGGGGTGAAGCAGTTCGAGGGGGGAAGTCGTCCCGGTCAGCCGCGACTGCGCCAGATGGAAATAGCGCATGGTCGTGCCGACATGGCCATGGCCGAGCAGGCGCTGGATGGTGTGGATATCGACGCCAGCTTCCAGCAGATGGGTGGCGAAACAATGGCGCAGGGTGTGGATGCCGCCGCCGTGGGGAATACCGGCTGCCTCACGGGCCGCATGGTACAAGCGGCCAATGGTTCGGTCATCCAGCGGCGTGCCGTTTCGACTAGGGAAGAGCAAGTGTTTGGGGCGGGCGACGCGCCAGTACAGGCGCAAGGTTTCCAGCAGGCGTGGAGACAACAGCGTGTAACGATCCTTGCCACCCTTGCCCTGGCGCACCTTGAGGCACATGCGTTCGGGCGAGGACTCGATGTCGCTCACTTGCAGGGAACAGACTTCGGAGAGACGCAGGCCGGCAGCGTAGGTCGTGGTCAGCAAGGTCCGGGCGCGGAGGTCCCGCGCGTGGGCGAGCAGGCGACTGACTTCATCGCGGGTGAGGATCTGCGGCAGGCGCTTGGGCGCCTTGGCCATCGGGATGGCGAAGGCGGCATCCCGATGGCCGAGTACCACGGCAAAGAGAAAGCGGATGGCGCAGGCGGCCTGATTGACGCTGGAATAGGCAAGTTTCCGCTCGCTGATCAGGTGCAGCAGGTACGCCTGGATGGCCGCCGTATCCAGCGTGTCCGGGGATCGCCCGTAGTGCTTCGCCAAACCACTGATACAGGCCAGGTAGGTGTCCTTGGTCCGCTCGGCGAAGCCCCGCAGGACCATCGCCTCGGTCATCCGCTGCCGAAGTGTGCTCATTGCCTTCTCCTCTTCTGACTCGGGAACATTCAAGATCTGTTCTTCAAGGACGGCGCGCCGTTCTTCATCGGCACCGTCAACAGCCACCTGCGGCCCGACCTGCGCGCGAACCGGCGCAACCCTTACGGAATGGCGCACGGCTACCCCTACACCCCGTTCCGTACGCTGGCTGCCGACATCGGCAACGAGAAGTACGCGAAGACGGACCCGAGGTGGCGTGGCAACGGCGGCCTCGTGCCCCCGGGCGTGCACGTCTACATCAAGGAGTACGACGGCCTGGTGCTGCCCGACGGTACCACGCACGACGGCTGGTTCGTGGTGAACGACACCGGCGGTGCCATCTTCGGCGCACACTTCGACGTGTTCACCGGCAGCGATGCACTGCGCAAGCAGGTCAAGGTGCCCGCGTTCGGCCAGGTCTGGTTCGCAGGGATCGAGAAACGCATCCCGGCCGGCTACACGTACGGACTGGACAAGAACACCTGACCGTCAGGCCGGATCGACGTTCCAGCGCGTGGCGGTTTCGCCGAACTCGTCGGTCTCGCTGAAGCCGAAGGCGACGCGCGGCGCGATGCGGAACACGTGCGAGTCGTCGGGGTAGCCGCCACCGTACTTGGCACGGTAGCCGGGTTCGAAGCCTGCGAAGGGCGTGCCGAGCAGGTGGCTGGCGCGCACGTGGGTCCCGAACAGCCCGATCTGGTCGATGGCCTGGTTGGCGCCGCAGCCCTGGAGTTCGGGCGGCCGGTCGGCGGAAATCGCGATCAGCGGCACGCCGGAGTGGCTGGCCTCGATCACCGCCGGCAACCAGTTGGCCGGGG
>JAFLDQ010000248.1 GCA_017302355.1 Dechloromonas sp. | reverse complement strand
AGCGCGTCGATGGCATTGTCCTGGCCGAAGACGACCGCCTTGAGGTCGCGGTCGAGGTTCCTGAGTGCGCCGCGGTCGTCGAGCGTGACGTGCTGCGAAGGGACGCGGGCGATCCTGGCGACGATCTCCTCGATGTCGGTCTTGTTGATGACCTTCTTCTGCTTCGATTTCGGCAGGATGCGCTGCGCCGCACCAGCCTCGTCGATGACATCGATCGCCTTGTCCGGCAGGTGGCGGTCGGTGATGTAGCGGGCGGCGAGTTCGGCCGCCGACGAGATCGCGGTCGCCGAATACTTGATTCCGTGGTGCGCTTCGAAGCGCGCCTTGAGCCCCTTGAGGATCTCGACGGTTTCGGCGACCGAGGGCTCATTGACGTCGATCTTCTGGAAGCGGCGGGAGAGCGCGCTGTCCTTCTCGAAAATGCCCCGGAATTCGGTGTAGGTCGTCGCGCCGATGCACTTCAGCGCCCCGGTGGACAGCGCCGGCTTGAGCAGGTTGGAGGCATCCAGCGTGCCGCCGGACGCGGAGCCGGCGCCGATCAGCGTATGGATTTCATCGATGAACAGGATGGCGTTGGGATTGTCGCCCAGCTGCTTGATGACCCCCTTGAGGCGCTGCTCGAAGTCGCCGCGGTACTTGGTGCCCGCCAGCAGCGACCCCATGTCCAGCGAATAGACGTTGGCTTTGGCCAGAATGTCCGGGACATCGCCCTCGACGATGTTGCGGGCCAGACCCTCGGCAATGGCCGTCTTGCCGACGCCGGCTTCGCCGACCAGCAGCGGGTTGTTCTTGCGCCGGCGGCACAGGGTCTGGATGACGCGCTCGATCTCCCTGTCGCGACCGATCAGCGGGTCGATCTTCCCCTGCAGCGCGAGGGCGTTGAGGTTGATCGTGTATTGTTCGAGAGGACCGGACTGCTCCTTCTCGCCTTCGGTTTCCACTTCGCCTTCCGGTGAAGTCTTCTGCTGCGGAACCTTGGCGATGCCATGCGAGATGAAATTCACCACATCGAGGCGCGTAATGCCCTGCTTCTGAAGGAAATAGACGGCGTGCGAGTCCTTCTCGCCATAGATGGCGACCAGCACGTTGGCGCCATTTACTTCCTTCTTGCCGGACGACTGGACGTGCAGGATGGCGCGCTGGATGACGCGCTGGAAGCCGAGTGTCGGCTGTGTGTCGATGTCGTCCTCGCCGGAAACCGTCGGCGTATGCTCGTTGATGAAATTGGTCAGATCCTTGCGCAGCGACTCGGGCCTGGCGCCGCAGGAGCGCAGGGCCTCGGCCGCCGACGGGTTGTCGATCAGTGCCAGCAGCAGATGCTCGACGGTGATGAACTCGTGACGCTTCTGCCGCGCTTCGACAAAGGCCATGTGCAGGCTGACTTCGAGTTCCTGGGCAATCATCAGTTTTCCTCCATGACGCAGGCGAGCGGGTGCTGGTGCTGCCGGGCGAACGCACCGACCTGTTCAACCTTGGTGGCCGCGATGTCGCGCGGGAACAGCCCGCATACGCCGCGACCTTCATGATGAACTTTGAGCATGATCCTTGTCGCCTGTTCAGTGTCCATGGAAAAAAAACGCCGGAGCACGACGATCACGAACTCCATGGGAGTGTAATCGTCATTCAACAGCAGCACCTTGTACAGCTTCGGGGGCATCGCCTTGGCACGTTGTGCTTCCAGCTGACTCCCTTCCTGGGACTTCGTGGCCATGGAAGAGATTCTATACAGTCCACTCCATTCTGCAACTGCTGGCGGCTCGGGACGACTCCGCGAAAGTGCTGCATATTCCGTAGCTTATGCTGCGCCGCGTCAATAAAAATTGTTGACGCAGTGCGGCGACGGGGGTAGAAAGCGCTTGTGTTTGGATTCATGTTGCATCAAGGTTGCCGTGTGCGCCGGGCCGCTGATCTCAAACAGGGAGTCGGGGAGACCCGTAATTTATTCGCTTTTTGTAAGAAAGTTGCAAACATGGCAATCGGTACTGTCAAGTGGTTCAATGATTCCAAGGGCTTTGGCTTCATCACTCCTGACGATGGCAGCGAAGATCTTTTCGCGCATTTCTCGGCAATCAACATGAATGGTTTCAAGACCCTGAAGGAAGGCGAAAAGGTTTCCTTCGATGTCGTGCAGGGTCCCAAGGGCAAGCAGGCTTCCAACATCCAGCGCGCCTGAGCGCCGGACAGGCAGCCATTGGAAGCCCGCCTGGCAGCAGGCGGGCTTCTTGCATTCCGGCGCGATGGGTGGGCCGATTGAAGTCGCCACGCCAGCGGATCGCGACGAGCGTCAATCGCGCGCAGCCGGGTTTGCGGCTTCGTTGGCGACCCAGTGGCCGGACTTGCCGCCCGATTTCTCGAGCAGGCGAACGTTCTCGATACGCATGCCGCGGTCGACCGCCTTGCACATGTCGTAAACGGTCAGGAGGGCGACGGCGACTGCCGTCAGCGCCTCCATTTCGACCCCGGTCCGGCCACGGCATTCGGCGGTGACGGTGCAATGCACGGCATTGCGTGCGACGTCGATTGCCAAGTCGGTGCCGACCCGGGTCAGGGCCACCGGATGGCAGAGCGGGATCAGTTCGCTGGTCCGCTTGGACGCCTGGATTGCGGCAATCCTGGCGATTCCCAGAACGTCTCCCTTGCTTGCCGACCCAGAGCGGATGAGCGCCAGCGTCGCCGGTTGCATGAAGATGCTGCCCGCGGCGCGAGCGGCGCGGACCGTCTCGGCCTTGCCGCCGACATCGACCATGTGCGCCTCGCCGGACGCGTCGAAATGGGTAAGTGATTGATCGGTCACGAGTTGTTACGTTTGGTTACGAGTGGGGAGCGGGGCCGTCCGCTTGCCCAATGTATCATAGCACCATGTCTCGCTCTCACCGTTTGCTCCCCGGAATCCTGGCCTTAGCCCTGATCTCGCAGCCAGTGTACGCGGACGATCTTCCTGAACTGGGCGATGTGGCGAGCAACGAGCTCTCGCTGGCGACCGAAAAGAAGATCGGCCAGAAGATCATGGACGAGATTCGCTGGCGCGAAGCGTCGTATCTCGACGATCCGGATGTCGAGAACTATCTGAATCAGCTCGGTGCGCGTCTCGTCGCCGTCGGCAATGATCCCGGAATGGGTTTCCAGTTCTTCGCCATTGATGACATGAGCATCAATGCCTTTGCCATGCCGGGCGGCTACATCGGCGTCCATGTGGGGCTGTTGCTGGCGGCTCAGACCGAATCGGAGCTTGCCGGCGTTCTCGCCCACGAAATATCGCACGTCACCCAGCGCCACATCGCGCGCCAGGTGTACCAGTCGAAACAGCTCTCGATGGCCTCGATGGTGGCCATGGGCCTTTCGCTGCTCGCCGCGCGCTCCAGCCCGCAGGGGACCATGGCGGCGATCAGCACGACGCAGGCCGGAGCGATATCGGCGCAGCT
>JAFLDQ010000247.1 GCA_017302355.1 Dechloromonas sp. | reverse complement strand
CCGGCGGGCCGGCCATCCTGTTCGAGAAGCCGAAAGGTCACGATATTCCGGTGCTCGCCAACCTGTTCGGCACACCCAAACGGGTGGCGCTGGGCATGGGCGAGGAATCGGTGCAGGCGCTGCGCGAAGTCGGCAAGCTGCTCGCCTACCTCAAGGAGCCGGAGCCGCCGAAAGGCCTGAAGGACGCCTGGGACAAGCTTCCCATCCTCAAGCAGGTGCTCAACATGGCGCCGAAGAAGGTGTCGAATGCGCCGTGCCAGGAGATTGTCCGGGAAGGCAAGGACGTCGATCTGGGTAGGCTGCCGATCCAGCACTGCTGGCCGGGCGACGTGGCGCCGCTGATCACCTGGGGGCTGGTCGTCACCAGGGGGCCGCACAAGAGCCGGCAGAACCTCGGCATCTACCGTCAGCAGGTGTTGGGGCCGAACAAGGTCATCACGCGCTGGCTGGCCCATCGCGGCGGGGCGCTCGATTTTCGCGACCATCAACTGGCCAATCCGGGGCAACCGTTCCCGGTTGCCGTCGTCCTCGGCTGCGATCCGGCGACCATCCTCGGCGCCGTGACGCCGGTGCCCGATTCGCTGTCCGAATACCAGTTCGCCGGGCTCCTGCGCGGCGGCAAGACCGAGCTGACCCAGTGCCTCGGTTCAAGTTTGCAAGTGCCCGCGTCGGCCGAAATCGTCCTCGAAGGCGTTATCCATCCCGGCGAGACGGCGCTCGAAGGGCCCTACGGCGACCATACCGGCTACTACAACGAGCAGGCCGAGTTCCCGGTGTTCACCATCGAGCGCATCACCATGCGCAAGAATCCGATCTACCACAGCACCTACACCGGCAAACCGCCCGACGAGCCGGCGGTGCTCGGCGTCGCGCTCAACGAGGTCTTCGTGCCGTTGCTCCAGAAGCAGTACCCGGAAATCGTCGACTTCTACCTGCCGCCGGAAGGCTGCTCCTACCGGATGGCCATTGTCAGCATAAAGAAGCAGTATCCCGGCCACGCCAAGCGGATCATGTTCGGCATCTGGAGCTTCCTGCGCCAGTTCATGTACACCAAGACGATCATCGTCGTCGACGAAGACATCGACATCCGCGACTGGAAGGAAGTGGTCTGGGCGATGACGACGCGCATGGACGCCAGCCGCGACACGACGCTGGTCGACCACACGCCGATCGACTACCTCGACTTCGCTTCGCCGGTCGCCGGTCTCGGTTCCAAGATGGGGCTCGATGCGACCAACAAGTGGCCGGGCGAGACGAACCGCGAATGGGGGCGGACTATCGTCATGGATGCCGACGTGAAGAAGCGCGTCGACGGCATGTGGCAGGATCTCGGCCTGTGAGCTTGCGGGTGGTTGCGGTCGACCTCGAAAATCCGGCCATTTCCGCGGCTTGGCTCGCGCTGCTCGACCACTACGCGCGCGATCCGATGGGCGGCGGCGCCGGTTTGTCCGACTACGCCAGATGCTATCTGGTCGACGAACTGAAAAACCTGCCGACCTTCCACGGCGCGCTGGCCTGGGCTGGTGGCGAGCCGGTCGGCCTGATCAACTGCTTCGCCGGCTTTTCCACCTTCGCCGCCAGGCCGCTGCTCAACATCCACGACATCGTCGTCCAAGCCGGGGCGCGCGGGCAGGGCGTCGCCCAATCCCTGCTGGGCTGGGCCGAGCAGCGGGCGCGCGAACTCGGCTGCTGCAAGCTGACCCTCGAAGTCCTGTCCAACAACACGCGCGCGCTGGCCGCCTACGAACGCGCCGGCTTTGCGCCCTATGTGCTCGACCCGGCGGCCGGGCACGCGCTGTTTCTGCAGAAAACCCTTCCGGAGAACTGATCCATGCCCGAACCCGTCCCCGTTACCCTTGTGCACGGCGTGCGCAATTCGCTGGTGCAGCTGACCCATTTCATCTACGGCCTGCACGCCATCGCCGTCCTGATCGGCGTCACCTCGTCGGCGACGGTCGCCGGCGGTTTCGTCTTCGGCCTGCCCTCGCTGGTCGCCGTCCTGCTCAACTACCTGAAGCGCGGCGACGTCAACGGCACCTGGCTGGAAAGCCATTTCCGCTGGCAGATCCGCACCTTCTGGTTCACCGCGCTGTGGCTGGTGGTCTATGGCCTGCTGATCATCACCATCATCGGCATCCCGGTCGCCTGGATCCTGATCGCCATCCTCGGCCTGTGGGTCGGCTACCGCGTCATCCGCGGCTGGGTGGCGCTGTTCAGCGAACGGCCCGTCGCCTAGCCGGGGGCCGCCGCCAGCCCTTCCGGGTCATGGTGCCGGACGGTCGCCGCCGGCCGGCGGCGCGGGGTCGAGCAGCGCTTCCGCCGCCGGGAACAGCTCGCGCTCCTCGAAGCGGACATGGGCGCCGAGCAGTTCGCCGAAGCGCTCGAGCGTCGCCGGGTCGGCCTCGTTCAGGCGGCTGGCGAGACGGCGCATTTCTTCGTGCTCGTCGAGAGTCCGCGTGACGAGCGTGCCGGCGCCGGCCTGCGCCAGCAGCGGCAACAGATCGCTTTCCTCGCGGCTGAAGTGCGGCTCCAGATCGCTGCCATAGGCATCGGCGCAGAGGGTTGCCGCCGCCCGGATCTGTGCCGGGTCGCCGGCCGCCACCGCCCGTTTGGCGGCGAGCGCGAGGCGCAACGCGAGATGGTGCTCGCGCGAGAGATCCTGCAACCATTCGTGACGTTTCATGGCTCAACCTCCTTGCCGATCTGCAAGCGGCCGCGGATGACGCTGCCGAGGACAGTGATGATGAACAGCAGCAGGGCGCCTGCGTTGGCCGCAGCGCCGCCCTGCTGCACGGCGAAATCCCCCGCCAGGCCGCCGCCGATCCGCCAGGCGAGCGAGGCGTGCAGCGCCAGCAGGGGCAGGTAGAAGGCCGGGTGGTAGGGAATCTTTACCCGCGCCACCGCCGGGAAGATGATCGGCGCATGACCGAAGACCATGGCGAAGACGAAGCCGAGGGCGAGCGCATGGACGGCGGCATCGCGCCACGCATGGCCGGGCGCCAGCGCGCCGGCCAGCCCGAGGGCGCCGGCCAGGGCCAGCCAGACGTAGCCGGAAAGCAGGCACAGCGCGATGTAGCGCGTCAGCCCCGCTTGTCGCGCGTTGCGCCGGGCGATGTCGTAGCGCAGCAGCCAGGCGGCGAGCGCCAGCAGGCCGCCGGCGAACAGGCGCAGGCCGGCGTCGGTCTGCCCGAAGCTGAGCGCCGCGCCGAGCAGGAGGACGGCGACGATGGCGATGAACAGGCGCTGCGCGAGCGGCGGCGTCGGCAGGAAGCGGGTCAGTTCGAGGCGCTCGCCGGCGATGGTGAGGACCAGGAAGGCCAGCCACCAGGGCACGGCGGCGGCCAGACCGGCGCTCGCCAGCCAGGCCAGGCCGCCGATCAGCCAGCAGGCGGCGCCGAGCGCGAGGACGATGGTGAACGGGGCGGTGAGGCGGCGCAGGACCTGCAGGCT
>JAFLDQ010000246.1 GCA_017302355.1 Dechloromonas sp. | reverse complement strand
CCTGCAAGCCTCTCGGACACCAACGCGACGATTGATCAGGTTGTAGAAGGAGAGGTCATGGCCGAGCGGGCCGATGAGAATGCCGATGCTGCGGCGAGAACCCGAGCATCGTCTTCCCGCATGGCGGGCATTGCTCTCCGGAGCAATGGCCGTTGCGGCGAGTGATGGCCGTCGCCGGGTCTTGCCAGTTTTCCGCATCGGCAACGCCCGCCCCTGGCCGCAACGGGCGGCGCGGAGCGGACAATGGCCGGGCGACGGCATCACCGGTGGTCTGGCGACCGTAGAGCAATGGCGGGGCATGGACACGTGGTGGGACGCGAGCGCTACTCCAGATGCTCGACCGTCAGTTGCGGCGTTTCGACGCCCATGTATTCGTTGATGGCCAGCCGGTAGGCGGCGCGCGTGCGGCTTCCCGGCTGGGTGGCGAAATTGAACTGGATCGCGTCGTAGCGCGCGTCGCCCTTCCTCAGGCGCAGCTTGAGATGCTTTTCCTTGAGTACGCGCTGCTGCTCGACCTCGAATTCATCGAGAAACAGCGGCGCCGGGAAGCCCTGACCCCAGACCTCGTTCTGCAGCAGGCGCGCCGTCTCCAGCGAGATGTAGCCGCCCTCCAGCCCGCCGTCGGTTTCCAGCGTGCGCGTCAGGTCGGCCGGGGCCAGCAGTTCGTCGGCGACCTGGGCGAAGAGTTCACGGAATTTGTCGAAGTTTTCGGCGTTGACCGTGACCCCCGCCGCCATCGCGTGGCCGCCGAAGCGGAGCAGCAGGCCGGGCGCGCGCTTGGCGACGAGGTCGAGTGCGTCGCGCAGGTGCAGGCCGGGGATCGAGCGGCCGGAACCCTTGATGATGCCGCCCTCGCCGAGGGCGAAGGCGAATACCGGGCGGTGCAGCTTGTCCTTGATGCGCGAGGCGAGAATGCCGACGACGCCTTCGTGCCAGCTTTCGTCGAAGAGGGCGATGCCCGGCGCAGTATCGTCGGCGTCCAGCGATTCGAGCAGGAGCAGTGCCTGCTCCTGCATGTCCGACTCGATCTCGCGGCGTTCGCGGTTGAGCGCGTCGAGCTGCTGGGCGATCTGCAGGGCGCGGCCGGCATCATCGGTGAGCAGGCATTCGACGCCGAGGCGCATGTCGGCCAGGCGGCCGGCGGCGTTGAGGCGGGGGCCGAGGATGAAGCCGAGGTCCATCGCCGTCGCCCGTTTCGGGTCGCGGCCGGCGGCTTTGAACAGCGCCGCTAGGCCGGGTTGCAGCTGGCCGGCGCGCATGCGCTTCAAACCCTGGCTGACGAGGATGCGGTTGTTGCGGTCGAGCTTCACCACGTCGGCGACGGTGCCGAGCGCCACCAGATCGAGCAGGCTGGCGAAATTGGGTTCGGGCTTGTCGGCGAAAAAGCCGCGCTCGCGCAGCTCGGCGCGCAGGGCGAGCATGACGTAGAACATGACGCCGACGCCGGCAATGCACTTGGACGGGAAATCGCAGCCCGGCTGGTTCGGGTTCACGATGCAGTCGGCCTCCGGCAAGGTCTCGGCCGGCAGGTGGTGGTCGGTAATCAGCGTCGCGATGCCGTGTTCGCGGGCGCGATTGACGCCCTCGATGCTGGCGATGCCGTTGTCGACAGTGATGATGAGGTCGGGCGACTGCTGCGCGGCGACGTCGACGATTTCCGGCGACAGCCCGTAGCCGAGCTTGAAGCGGTCGGGCAGCAGGAAATCGACCTCGGCACCGAGCATTTTCAGGGCGCGCATGCCGACGGCGGTGGCGGTGGCGCCGTCGCAGTCGTAGTCGCCGATGATCAGCAATCTGGCTTCGGCCTCGATGGCGTCGGCCAGCATGTGCGCAGCATCGCTGGCGTGGGTCAGGCTGGCGGGCGGCAGCAGCGATTTCAGTTCGTAGTCGAGTTCGGCCCTGTCGGTGACGCCGCGCGATGCGTAGAGGCGGGCGAGCAGCGGGTGCACGCCCTGCTGTTCGAGTTGCCAGACGGCGCGCGGCGGAACCTTGCGGGCGACGATGTGGGTCATCGGGTGAGTTCCCTGGCCGTCGCCGCCAGCGGCTGGCCGCTCTTCCACAGCTTCCAGCGGTCGCCGCCGGTCAGCGTGTAGCGCAGTTCGCCATAGACGGTGGGGGCGATCAGGCTGATGCGGTCGACCCAGCTTCCCAGGCTCTTCTTCAGCGGCGCGAACCAGCCGTCGTCGATCTCGCCGAAACCGCCGCGCCACCCCGCGCTGTCTTTGTGGGCGACGCTTGGCAGCAACCGGTCGAGGACGACCAGCGGTCGTTTGCCGGCGTCCGGCGGGAGGTCGGCAAGCCGGGCCGCGGGGCCGTGCAGCGCAATGCCGGCGGCGCGGGCGAGGCCGGCGGCCAGCGGATTGTCGGTGAACACGGCGGAAAACCCGGGGGCGATGCTGGCCGGCAGCGCTCCACCGCCCCACAGCCACAGGCTGTTGATCGCCGGCTGGCCGGCAGCCTCGCGCCGTTCGTTGAGCGGATGGCCGTGCAGAAACATCTGCACTTCGTTCAGCCAGCGCGTCAGCGGCAGCGCGCTGCCGCCGAGTTCGCCAGCGACGCGGCGGCCGGCGACGGCGGAAATCGGCTCCGCGGGGTGGTCGACCGCGACATTCAGCCGCAGATACCAGCGCCGGGCGCCGGCGGCGTGAAAGCGGCCGACATCGCCGAACTCGGCATTGAGCGCCGCAACGAGGCCCCGCGCGGAGTCGTCGTCGAGATCGAAGGCGCTGGCGTCGGCGAGAACGATGCGTTCCTGGTGGAAATGCAGGTGCACCGGATCGGCGCACAGCCAGTGGCCGCTGCGCGCCTCTTCCACTCCCTCACCGAGCAGGCGCAGGGCGCCGAAGGGCGGGGCGGAAAGTCCGAAGCTGTCGGTCAGGGCCGTCTCGAAGGGGCGGCGGTTACGACGCTCGCCGCGGGCGCGGGCGAGCAGCCATTCGAGGCCGGGCGCGGCGAGATTTCCGAGGGCGTGCTGGTCGGCCGGTTCCGGCCAGATCAATTCGGGGACAAGCAGGGTGAGATGCACGGAAAGCGGCGCCGGAAAACTCGGGGGAAGCGGTTGAGTGTACCATAGCGGTTTTTTCCGCCCGGCCCGTTTCCGCATGGCACTGCCCTATGAATTGCTGATCGGCTTGCGCTACACGCGGGCCAAGCGGCGCAACCATTTCATATCGTTCATCTCGCTGATCTCGATGCTCGGCATCGGCCTCGGCGTTGCTGCGCTGATCGTCGTGCTGTCGGTCATGAACGGCTTCCAGAAGGAGCTGCGCACGCGGATTCTCGGCGTCGCCTCGCACATCCAGATCACCGGCATCAACGGCGAGCTGAATGCTGACTGGCAGAGCATTGCCGCGCAGGCGGCCAGACATCCGGCGGTGCGCGCGGCGGCGCCGTTCGTTCAGTCGCAGGCGATGTTCACGGTCGATGGCGGGGTCAAGGGCGCGCTGGTGCGCGGCATCCTGCCCGATGCGGAAGAACGCGTCGCCGAT
>JAFLDQ010000245.1 GCA_017302355.1 Dechloromonas sp. | reverse complement strand
CCCCGATGCAGCAGTTGGGTTGCCAGTGAGTGCCTCAATACATGTGCGCCCTTGCTTGGTGGGTCCAGGTCCGCACGACGAAACGCGCGGCGTGTGATGCTGGCGATGGCTGTCCCGGACGAGAATGCAGTCCGTGGCGCCTGCGCACGCACAAATACATGGCGCGTTGAGCATGGCGGGCGCCCTTGCCGAAGATACGCGGCCAGTGCGGCGCCGACATCGTGAGGCAAAGGCAGGCAATCCTGCCTAGTCTCACCGTTGCGCACGCTCAGTTTGCCAGCCTTCCAATCAATGTCATCCAGCCGCATTGCGGCGACTTCACCGGCACGCAGGCCGAGGCGTGCCAATAGAAGAATGATGGCGTAGTCGCGGCACCCATTGGCCGTAGTCGGGTCGCAGTGTGCAAGCACGCGGCGGACTTGGTCCTCGTCCAACGCCTTGGGGATCGATCTCAGAGACCAGTTCGCTGGCGAAGGGATGCATCCCGACAGGTCGATACGGGTCAGTCCCCGATGGTGGGCGGAACGCAAAAACGTTCGCACGTCCGAAACAACTCGAGAGGCGCTTCTGTGGCTGCAGCGGCATGCCAGCTTTCGGACAAACTCGATGACGTCCGCTGCGGTCATCTGTTCGAGTACGACCTCGGCATCTCCGAACAGGCTCGTCAATAATTTCCTGACGGTCTTCACACCGCCATGAATCGTACTTGGCGCCAAGTTGCGTACGTCGCGCAAGTAGATGCCATGGGCCTCGGCAATGCGCTGCGCCGACGTTTGTGAAACGGCCACGCTGGCTGGCCCGACTTGGATTCCTTGCTGGGCGAGGTGCGAAATCAATCGCTGAAGGGTCGGGCGGTCTTCCCATCGGGGTGTTCTGCGGCGCTTGCGACATCGCAAAAACGTGTCGAGGTAAGCCTCAGAGAGGTGGTCGGTCGAAATGCCGCGTCGCAGCATCCACCGGCTGAAGTCGCCAACGATCCAAATCGCGCGGCGGATTGACGCTCGTGCATACCCCTGCGCAGCCAGGTTCTGCGTGAATGCGTCGATGTGATTACCCAGCGGACCCTCATGCATCCGCGCCAGCGCCCAAGGGCGCTCCATGAATTGTTCCATTGTGGTCTCCTTCCGCGGTTTACCGGCCGCGGTGTGGAGAACGTTATGCCGAGGTCAGATCGGCGGTCCACTGTGTCATTCTTGAGATTCAGTACGAGACTCGGCATAACCCGGTTCGCGGCATAGTGGATCTCATGCCGAGCTCGGTATGAGATCCACACCCGTTCGCCGCCGCTCATCAGACCGACGCTCTTGCTCTCGCCCGACTCGCCATCGTGCACCAGGATGTCGAAGCCTTCCTTCTGCTCGCCCTTGCCGGTCTCCACCAGTGTTTGGATGGATACCGTAAAGCGGGGACCGTAGCAGGCCAGCAAGAGGTCGTTGGCCAGTCCCGATAAGGTCGGACCCGCGTCATCGATGGTCAGCGCGATCAGGCCGTCGTTGCCCATGCACTTGGCGAACAGATTCCAGTTGCCCAACTCGGTTTCGACCTTGGCGATGCGGTTGGCCACGTGCGCTTGACGACCGGCCAGGACCGTTGCCTGCTGCACCACGGCACCCAGGGTTTCGGCGTCCCGCACCGCAGCCAGGTGGGCCTGCTCGGCGGCAGCGACCGACTGCGCCGCCTGTTCCATCGCGGTCTGAGCATCGATCAGGCGCTGCTCGTCGCAAGGTTCCGGCAAGGCCGCCAGCGCCTGATTGAGCCGATCCAGGGTGGCTCGGTAGTGCTTGGCCTGCTGGCCGTGCTGGGCGCCGATGGCCTGCCGTGCCACATTGATCTGTTGACGCTCGGCCGCCTCCTCGGGCGTCTCCACCGGCGGCTGACCGGCAACGGCGTCTGGTCCCAGCGCCGCCCGCAGGTCCGTCCGCAGTTCTGTCAACTCCTGCTCGATCCCGGCCAGTGTGGTCCGCGCCCGCGCCATTTCACCGGCCTGGGCCGCTAGCCGCGCAAACCGCGACGCCCGTTCCCGGGCAAACTCGGCCCGATGCTCGGCCCAGGCCAAGGCCTGCGGCGCACCGGCGAGTTCCGCCTGCCGGCCGCGCAAAGCGTCCAGTTCCTGCTGTGCCGCCGCCTTCTCGCGCCCCAGCCGCTGGATCGTCCCCTGCGCGCTGGGAATCAGGGCCTTGGCGTCCCGCGCGTCGCCCAGGAGTTGGCATTGCCCCTGCAGATCAGTGCCGGCACACGGCACCTCCACGGTCAGGCCGAAGCGTCGCGCCAATTCCTCGGCCTTGAGCGCCGCCTGGCCGGCCTCGCGCTCGACCCCGGAGAGTTTCTGCTGGACCATCCGCTCCGAGGCTTGGCACTGCGTCAGACGTTGGACTTGTTGGCGCCAAGATCCGATCTGTGCCGAGCGCAGCGACAAGACCCGCTCGGCCAAGGGCAGATGGAGCTCAGCACGCTGCACGGCCTGGGCACCAGCCAGCACCGTGAGGCATTCCCGGCGCTGGTTCTGCAAACCCTGCCCGCGGTTGCGCTCCTGGGTGACGCGCTGGGCGATGCGTTGCGTCAGCCGTTCCAGCCGCTGCGACTCGCCCTGGTCCTGGGCCTTCAAGGCGTCGATGGCCTGCGTTCCGGCCTGGATCACGGCTTGGCATTCGCTCTGAAGTTGCTCCCGGCGCGCTTCCACCCCGCGCGACTGCTCGCGCTCCGCCATCAATTGCGCGTGCCGGGTTCGGACCGACTCCTGCGCTGCCTGGGTCGCTTGGCGACCCGCAAGGCGCTGCGCGACGCGGGCCTGGGCGCCGTCGAGCCGGCGCCGTTCACCCTCGATACGCTGCGCTTCCGCATCCAGTCCAGCCTGTTCCTGCCGGATGGCCGCCAGGCCGGCCTTGAGCAGGCGCGCCGTCTCGCCCGCCTGCTGGCCCAGCGCCCGGATTTCTTCCTGTCCCAGCAAGTCGGCCAGCAACGTCTTGATCTCGGCATTGCGGTAGGCGCTCAACTGCCGCTTGCCCTGCGCCGAGAACACCGACGTGAAGAAGGTGTCGGCGCTGCCGCAGAGTGCTTCGACGCAACGGGTATAGGTGTCCACCTTGCCGTCTGACACGGTGCCGTCGTCCAGCACCACGGGCTTCCATGCGCCATCGTCGGCAAGCATGAGCAGAAAGGCTTCGGTCTTGCGCCTGCCGTTCACGCGGATCACGACCTGCGAGCGATAGCTACGGCCGTCGTGGGCCCAGATCAGATCTTTCTCGTTCTCTGGCAGGCAAACATGGTCGTAGTAGGAGAAACCGCCCGGACCGGCCATCGCAGCACGCGATGGCATCGTCAGATACGGGTGCATGTTGTCCATCACGGTGGTCTTGCCGCGCCCGTTGGCGCCAGCGATGGCGACCAGTTCGGCGCCATCGGCCAGTCGCTCGAAATCGAGTTTCAGGACATCGCGTCCCAGGCCATCGCGAATGCCGCGAAAGCCCTTGAGAATGAGTGAAAGAGGTTGCATAACGGTAC
>JAFLDQ010000244.1 GCA_017302355.1 Dechloromonas sp. | reverse complement strand
CGAGACCCGGATCGTTCACGTCTTTCCGGGCCGGGATCCGGTACGAGTCGGATGCCCAGCAGCCGAGGTCGATCTGTTTGCAGCGTTCGCAACAGAAGGGACGCCACCGGTTCTCCGGCGCCCACGGCGCCTCGCCGCCGCATTGCGGGCAGCGCACCTTGCGCACCGTCATCAGAGGTTGCAGAAGGTCAGTCCGAAGGGCACGACGCGCTCGGCAACCCTGGCCCTGAGCTCGCTGGCGGGCGGGTTGGTGAAGCGGATATTGAGGAAATACTTGTTGGCGCTGACTTCCGGCACCGCGGGCTCGTCGACGCCGACCTCGACGCGCACCATCTGCGCCGCCGTACCGCCCAGATTGAGCTGGAACTGGCCGTTGACGGCAGTGTGCTGCTTCGCCCGCCCGCTTGAGCGCAGCAGGCGCAAGACGATCGCCGAGGCGTCGCGCAGCGGCAGCAGGGGCTTGGTCCACCCGTCGATCGCCGCGCGCCTGATTTCGGGCGCCCGGTGCAACCACCAGTGGTAGGAGGGCAGATCGAACTCGCAAACCCCGCCAGGGACCGCAGCGCGGCTCTTGATGCTCATCAGCCAGTCGTTGTCGCGCAGGTACTGGCCGATCTTGCCTGCCATGGCGAGCAGGGCGGCCGAGGAAGCCTCGATCTCGTAGAGCGCCCCCGACAGGGCCTCCTCGGAGATCTCGGGATTGTTGCGAAAGGCCAGCAGCGTCTGGCGCTGGCGCTCGAGTTCCTGGATGAGGTCGAGCTTGAGGTCGGCGCGACCCGCCGTCTCGAGAATTTCGAACAGGGTGACGAGCGCCGTGTGATGTTCCAGCTGCCCCTCGCTCTCGGCAAAGTAGGCCGTCTTCTCGAATAGATCTTCGAGTCGCAGCAGCGTGCGGATGCGCTCGTTGAAGGGATATTCGTAGGTGATCACTCGGCTTGGGAGTTTGAAGGGCAGAAAATTGCTCTAATTCTGAGCCATTTGCAGGCAAATCTCAACACTTCGCCTTAGCTTTCTCCGCCGCCAGGAGGAGATAGCGCTGGTGCAGATCGCCGATCCGCGCCTCGAGAGTCGCCAGATCGCCGTCGTTCGCGAGGACGTCGTCGGCCGCCGCCAGACGCTGCCCGCGCGCTGCCTGGGTCGCCAGAATCGCGCGCACTTCGGCTTCGCCCAGACCGTTTCGCGCCATGACACGGGCAATTTGCAGCACTTCCGGGCAGTCGACCACGACGATGCGGTCACAGCGCTCGCGATAGGTTCCGGACTCGACCAGGAGCGGCACGGCCAGAATCACGTAGGGCGAATCGGCCGCGCGACAGCGTTCGCCGGCAAGCTCGCGGATCAGCGGGTGCAGGATTCCCTCCAGGCGCCGCCGCACCGCCGGGTCGGCAAACGCCAGCCGGCGCATCCGGGGCCGGTCGAGGGCGCCGCCAGCCGCCGCCACGTCCCGACCGAACGCGGCGCGCAACGCCGGCATGGCCGCCCCGTCGGCGGCGGTCAGTTCGTGGGCGATGGCATCGGCGTCGACGACAGCGATGCCGTGGGCGGCGAAGCGATCGGCGGCGGCGCTCTTGCCGCTGCCGATTCCCCCGGTCAGTCCGACCACGAATTCGCTCACTTGCAGCTCGGCGCCGGTGACTTTGCGACGATGTCCGCGGCGAAGTCCTTGACTTCATCCTGCTTGGCCAGCGGCCCGCGCACCTCGACCTGATACTGACTGCCCTTGCCCGGACGCGGCATCAGCCGGGCCGACCGGACGCCCTTTGTCCGCAATTCGGCCAGACGATCCTGCCCGCCTCTCTCGTTCGAGAAGACACCCAGCGAGATGGCGAACTGGTTGGGACCCGCCTCCTGGATGATGAGCAGGTCGCTGACGCCGAGTCCCTTCAACTCGGCGACCTTCCGTTCCGCCTCGCCCTTGCTGCCCAGCGAGGGCACCATCACCCACACGCCCGCCCCTCCGGCGGTGGGATGGCGTTCGACGCGGACGCCGGGGAACTTCTCCGCCAGCGAAGACGCCAGCCGATCGGCGTCGGCGGCCGCCAGGCGATTCCAGAGCAGGCACATCTCCTCGGGCTCCGCACGTTCCGCCTCTACGGACGGCCTTTCGCCATTTCCCCTGGCCGGCGGCGGCTTCTGGCCATACCCGACAATGCGCAGGCGATCGCTCGCCAGCTGCCGCGCGAAACGCCCGGCATCGGGATTCTCGGGTTCGCCGAAATACCCGCCGGCAAACGCATAGAACAGCAGGTTGGCGAGAATCAGCAGGAAGACGGCGACTCGCAAGCGCTCAGCCAACCTTGGGCAGGTGCTTCAGCGACTCGGCGATGGCCTCGGCCGGATATTCGTAGTCCTCGAGCTTGCCCGCGAGGAAGCGGTCGTAGGACGCCATGTCGAAGTGGCCGTGCCCGGTCAGGTTGAACAGGATCGTCCTGGCTTCGCCGCTGGCCTTGCAGCGCAGGGCCTCGTCGATGGCGGCGCGGATGGCGTGGCAGGATTCGGGTGCCGGGATGATGCCCTCGGCGCGCGCGAACCGGACGCCGGCGTCGAAGGTGGCGACCTGCGGCACGGCCAGCGCCTCGATGCGGCCTTCATGCAGGAGTTGTGAGACGAGCGGCGAATCGCCGTGGTAGCGCAGGCCGCCGGCATGGATGCCGGGCGGCATGAAGTCGTGGCCGAGGGTGTACATGCGCATGATCGGCGTGTAGCCGGAAACGTCGCCATAGTCGTAGGCGTAGGCGCCCTTGGTCAGCGTCGGGCACGAGGTCGGCTCGACGGCGACGCAGCGCAGGTTGGCGGCGCGCTTGTCGCCGGCGGCCTGGTCGGCGAGGAAGGGGAAGGCGATGCCGCCAAAGCTCGAACCGCCGCCGCACGGCCCGAAGATCACGTCCGGGTAAAGGCCGATCTTGTCGAACTGCTTTTTCGCCTCCAGCCCGATCACCGTCTGGTGCAGCAGCACGTGGTTGAGCACCGAGCCGAGCGTGTAGCAGGTGCCGGGATCGCCGGCGGCTTCCTCGACGGCCTCGGAGATGGCCAGGCCGAGCGAGCCCGGGTTGTCCGGGTCGGCGGCCAGCGCGGCGCGCCCGGCGTTGGTCAGGTTGCTCGGGCTGGCGAAGACCTCGGCGCCCCAGGTCTGCATCATCGAGCGGCGGAAGGGCTTCTGCTCGTAGCTGACCCGGACCATGAAGACGCGCACCGGCAGCCCGAACATCTGGCCGGCCAAGGCGATCGAGCAACCCCACTGGCCGGCGCCGGTCTCGGTGGTCAGCTCCTTCGTGCCGGCCAGCTTGTTGAAGTAGGCCTGCGGCACGGCGGAATTGGGCTTGTGCGAACCGGCCGGCGAAACGCCTTCGTACTTGTAGAAGATCTTGGCCGGCGTGCCCAGCATCTGCTCCAGGCGCAGCGCGCGGCACAGCGGCGCCGGGCGCCACAGCGCATAGATCTGGCGCACCTCTTCGGGAATGGCGATCCAGCGCTCGGCCGACATTTCCTGCTCGAGGATCGGCATCGGGAAGATGGCGCCCAT
>JAFLDQ010000243.1 GCA_017302355.1 Dechloromonas sp. | reverse complement strand
CTGTCGGCGGATTCGCGTTACCGGCGATTCATGTCCACGATGCTGGAACTGCCGCCGGGCAAGCTCAAGTACCTCACCGAGATCGACTACGTGCGGCACCTCGCGCTGGTGGCGATCATCCGGCGTGACGGCCACGAAGTCGAGATCGGCGTCGCGCGCTATGTCGCCGGGCCGAGCGGCGCGGATTGCGAATTCGCCATCGCCATCGACGACGAATGGCAGGGCAGCGGCGTCGCCGGGATCCTGATGCTGACGCTGATCGACGCCGCCCGCGCGCGCGGCTTTCAGCGCATGGAGGCGTTCATCCTTTCCACCAACGACAAGATGATCAAGTTCGCCAGGCAACTCGGCTTCGCCGTGCGCCGCGATCCGGACGACCCGGGCATGGTGGTGGCCGAGCGGAGGCTGTAGTCACGACGGGACGGCAGGCTGGCTGAGGGTCGTGGCCATCAGCAACCGATCAGGAGAAAGTCTCGATCCGGTCGCGCCGGGAGTATTCGCTCCCCAGGTTCGGGAACTCGTGGCAGGCACGGAAGACTAAGAAGTCTGCTGCGCGACCAGCCAACTTCTTGTCCATACGGATTCCGGTTCGCGCGCAGTTCGTCGAAGTCTGCCGCTTGAGAAACTTTGGCCCGGCGTCCGGATGCTTTCCGGCAAGGATCGCTGCGCGATCCCGGAGCGAGTTCCCTCCGTACCCCAACATTTGAAAGGAGAAGGCAATGCAGCGAAAGAATCTTTCCGGTGTGGCCATCGCGGTCCTGTGTGCGCTGACCCTGGCTGCCTGCGGCAAGCAGGCCGAGACCCAGGTCGACCGGGTGGCCATGGAGGCCAAGGCGAAAGCCGAGTCCGAAGCCAGGGCGGTCGAGGCGGCGGCGAAGGAGGCAGCGAAGGAAGCGGAGGCGCGGGCGATCGCCATCGAGAGCTACATCTACGCCTACCCGCTCGTCACCATGGAGATGACGCGCCGGGTGATGACCAACGTCGCCGCGCCGGACGGTTCCCGCGCACCGATGGGGCACTTCCTCCGCATGCGCAGCTATCCCGATGCCGCGTACCGGGATGTCACGGCGCCGAACGCCGATACCCTCTATACGACGACCTGGATCGACGTCTCCAAGGAGCCCATGATCCTGAGCCTCCCGGACATGAAGGGCCGCTATGCCCTGTTCCCGATGCTCGACGGCTGGACCAACGTGTTCCAGGTTCCGGGCAAGCGGACGACCGGCACGAAGGCGCAAACCTACGCCATCACCGGCCCGGGCTGGTCCGGCGAGTTGCCCCCCGGCGTCACCGAGTACAAGTCCCCGACCGGGCTGGTCTGGATTCTCGGGCGCATCTACTGCACCGGCACCCCGGAGGACTACAAGGCGGTTCACGCCCTGCAGGACAAAATTTTGGTCGTCCCCCTGTCCGCCTACGGCAAGCCCTACACCCCCGCGCCGGGCGCGGTCGATCCGGCCATAGACATGAAGACCGCCGTGCGCGAGCAGGTCAATGCGCTCGATGCGGCGGCGTATTTCAAGCTTTTCGCCGAACTGCTCAAGGGCAATCCGGCGGCTGCCGCGGATGCCCCGGCGCTGGAAAAGCTCGCCAAAATCGGTGTCGTTCCCGGCCAGGATTTCGACGCAGCGAAACTCGACCCCGCCGTGGCCAAGGGTCTTGCCGGGGCGCCCAAGCCGGCCCAGGATCTGATCATGGACTGGATGAAGGCCGGCATCGCTGCGGGCGACTTCAGGCTCGAGCACGGCTGGCTGTTCACGACGAAGACCGGCCTGTACGGCACGAACTACGTCCAGCGCGCGCTGATCACGGCGATCGGCCTCGGCGCCAACCGGCCGGAGGATGCCGTCTATCCGACCTCGGAAGGGCCGGAGATCGCAGCGAAATACAGCGGCGAGAAGAGGTACGCCATGCGCTTCGAAAAGGGCCAGTTGCCACCCGTGAATGGCTTCTGGTCGCTGACCATGTACGACGAGAACTATTTCTTCGTCGATAACCCGCTGAACCGCTACACGCTCAGCCAGCGCAACAAGCTCAAGGCGAATCCCGACGGCTCGGTCGACCTCTACATCCAGAACGAATCGCCGGGCAAGGACAAGGAATCCAACTGGCTGCCGGCGCCGAAGGGACCGTTCGTCCTGATGATGCGGCTGTACTGGCCGAAGGAAGAGAAACCGTCGATTCTCGACGGCAGCTGGAAGGTGCCCGGCGTCAAGGAAGCCAACTGAAAGCGGTAGCAGCGTAAATTCGGCGAACTGGTGCGGGCGTCGGAGACCACCGACGCCCGTTCCACTCGCCGTCTTGATGCTCTGCGACCTCTTGCGGCGATTTCCGGGAATTGCCGCCAGACCGGGCCGCACAGCGACAGACCAGCGTATATTCCGCAGTCGCCTTCTTCCCGGGTGCCGGGATTCGATTTTCCCGGTCGCCGTTTCAGCCCATGCCATTGCCCGCCATCGATCCCGCCCACTACGCAAGCCAGCTTGCGGACAAGGTTTCCCGGTTCAAGCTTGCCTTCGCGCCGTTCGCGATTCCCGAACCCGAGGTATTCGCCTCGTCCCCCGCGCATTACCGCCTGCGCGCCGAGTTTCGCATCTGGCATCAGGGCGACGACTCGCACTATGCGATGTTCGACCCGGAAAACCCGAAACAGCCGGTCCTGATCGAGGATTTTCCGGTCGCGGCGGAATCGATCTGCGCTCTGATGCCGCGCCTGCTGGCGCGCCTGCGCGGCAGCCAGACCTTGCGCGGCGGGTTGTTCCAAGTCGATTTCCTGGCCACGCTCAGCGGTGAACTGATGGTCACGCTGGTCTACCATCGGCGGCTTGGCGACGGGTGGGAGCTGGCGGCGCGCGATCTGGCGAGCGAACTGAACGCGCAGGTGATCGGGCGCAGCCGCGGCCAGAAGGTGGTGCTCGACCGCGACTGGCTGCTGGAAGAATTCGAGGTGAGCGGGCGCCGCCTGCGCTACCAGCAGATCGAAGGCGGGTTCACCCAGCCCAACGGCGGAGTGAACCGGCGGATGCTTGGCTGGGCCTGCGCCCGGGCGGCCGGTCTTGGCGGCGATCTGCTGGAACTCCATTGCGGCAACGGCAATTTCACGATGGCGCTGGCGCCGCTGTTCGGCAAGGTGCTGGCCACCGAGGTCGGCAAGTCGTCGGTGCGCGCCGCGCGGTACAACATCGCCGCCAACGAAACGGGGAACGTGGAACTGGTGCGCGCCTCCAGCGCGGAGATCGGCGATGTCCTGGCAGGGCGGACGGTGCTCAGGCGCATGCAGGACATCGACCTCGCCGACTATCGTTTCTCGACCCTGTTCGTCGACCCGCCGCGCAGCGGGCTGGATGCGACGACGCTGGAACTGGCGGCCGGGTTCGAGCACATCCTGTATATTTCCTGCAACCCGCAAACCCTGCGGGAGAACGTCGCTGCCCTTGACGCCACCCACAGGGCGAGCGCTGCCGCGGTGTTCGACCAGTTTCCGTATACGCACCACCTTGAATGCGGGCTGTTGCTGACACGGCGCTGAGCGGTAAAGGCCGCAGGTCCATCTTCCCA
>JAFLDQ010000242.1 GCA_017302355.1 Dechloromonas sp. | reverse complement strand
AGGTGCTGGCCGGTTTCCTGCGCATGCCGTCGACCCGCGGCCCGGGCGCCCTCGAGTGGCTGCTCGAACTGGCCGACTCGATCATCACCTACCGCTCGCGCTATTCCCGCCCGCCGGAACTGCTGCCCGTCCTCGACCTCCTGATCTTCGACGACAACAATCCGCACGGGGTCATCTTCCAGGCCAGGGTGCTCTCGCGCTACCTCGAGCGCATGGCGCGCGAACTCGACGCGACCAGCGACGGCAAGCTGCCCGCCGCGCTGAAGCGCCTGCGCGCCTTCGATCTCGGGCGCTTCGAGAATCTGCAGTTCAGCGAATGCCGCAACTGTTCGCCGTGCGGCGATCTGGCGGCCCTCCTCGAAGATCTCGATACCGCCTCGGGAGAGCTTTCCGACTGGCTGGCGATGCGCTATTTCACCCACGTGTCGGATGTCAGCCGGCAGACGATGGCCCTGTGATCATGGTTCGCCCGCCGCTTCGCTATCATGTGCTGCACGAGACACGCTACGACTACGGCAGCAGCGTCTCGCTGTCGCAGCAGCAACTTCACCTCGCGCCACGGGTGCTGGCCTGGCAGCAGGTCGAGGAGCAGCGCATCGACATCGATCCGCCGCCGACCTGGCGGCGCGACGGACACGACGCCTTCGGCAATCCGGTGACCTGGATCGCCTTCCACGCTCCCCACGACACCCTGTTCATCCGCTCGGCGATGACCATCGCCGTGACGCCCTGCCGGCCCGAGCAGATCGAGAAATCGCCACCCTGGGAGTTGGTGCGCGGCCGCCTCGCCTATGATGCGGCGCCACCGCGGCCGGAGGATCTCGATGCGCTGCGTTTTCTCTTCGAGAGCGCCCATGTCCACATCAAGCGCGAGCTGGCCGACTACGCCGCCGCCTGCTTCCCGCCCGGCGCCCCGGTGCTGGTCGGCGCGCAGGCGCTGATGGCCAAGATCTTCCGGGAACTCAAGTTCGACCCGGAGGCGACCACGGTATCGACTCCGGTCATGGAAGTCCTGCAAAAGAAGCGTGGCGTCTGCCAGGATTTCGCGCACCTGATGATCGCCTGCCTGCGCGCCCTCGGCCTCGCAGCGCGCTACGTCAGCGGCTATCTCGTGACCCGGCCGCCACCGGGCAAGCCGCGCCTGGTCGGGGCCGACGCGTCGCACGCCTGGGTTTCGGTCTACGCCCCCGGATTCGCCAACGGCTGGGTGGATTTCGACCCGACCAACAACCTGCTGCCCGACAGCGAACACATCACGGTCGCCATCGGCCGCGATTTCGGCGACATCTCGCCGCTGCGCGGCATCATCCTCGGCGGTGGCGGCGCCGAGCCGGAGGTCGCGGTGACGGTGACGCCGCTCGACGGCGGAGCGTCGCCGGCTGCCGCGCTTGCCACGTCCGCCGGTGACGACGAGCGGGCGCCGCCGAAGGACCCGGCAGGCTTGCAGGAATCAGGGCCGGTCGCCGCCTGATGCCGTGCGTCGCCATCGTCGGCACCGGGCCGGCCGGCCTGATGGCGGCAGAACGGCTGGTTGCGGTCGACGGCCAAAAAGTGCTCATTTTCGATGCCATGCCGTCGCCCGGGCGCAAGTTCCTGATGGCTGGGAGGGGCGGCATGAACATCACGCACGCCGAGCCGCTGGCCGATTTCGCCGGGCGTTACGGCAGCCGGCAAGCGGTCATCGAGCCGCTGCTGGAACGTTTCGGCCCGCAGCAGTTGCGCGAGTGGATTCACGGGCTGGGCATCGAAACTTTCGTCGGCACCTCGGGCCGCGTCTTTCCCACCGAAATGAAGGCGGCACCCTTGCTACGCGCCTGGTTGCACCGCCTGCGCCAACGCGGCGTGCACATTCATGTCCGCCATCGCTGGCTGGGCTGGGCCGACGACGGCGCCTTGTGCTTCGCGACGCCGGACGGCGAAAGGCGGATCGCCGCTGACGCGACGATCCTGGCGCTGGGCGGCGGTAGTTGGGCGAAGCTCGGGTCGGACGCCGCCTGGGTGCCGCTGCTGGCCGCGCGCGGCATTCCCGTGGCGCCGCTCAAGCCGGCCAACTGTGGCTTTGACGTCGCCTGGAGCGCGCATTTTAGCGAGCGCTACGCCGGCCAACCGGTCAAGCCCGTGGTCGCGTCGGTGGCCGATCGGCGCCAGCAGGGCGAATTCAACATCACGGCCGGCGGCATCGAGGGCGGGCTGGTCTACGCCTTGTCTGCCCCCCTGCGCGACGCGCTGGAAACGACGGGGCGCGCCACGCTGCATCTCGATCTGGCGCCCGGCAAGACGCTGGAACGCCTGAGTGCCGATCTCGCCCGACCGCGCGGGCGCGATTCGCTGGCCAATCACCTGCGCCGCTGCGCCGGCATCGAAGGCGTCAAGGCCGGCCTGCTGCGCGAATTGCTGCCTTCGGAGACGTTGACCGCACCCGACGCCTTGGCGGCAGCGATCAAGCACCTGCCGCTGCCGGTGGTGGCGACGCGCCCGCTCGACGAGGCGATCAGCACGGCCGGCGGGGTTGCCTTCGCGGCGCTCGACGAAAACCTGATGCTGCGCGACCTGCCGGGCGTTTTCTGCGCTGGGGAGATGCTGGACTGGGAGGCGCCGACCGGTGGCTACCTGCTGACCGCCTGTTTTGCCACCGGCCGGGCGGCCGGGGAGGGGGCGCAAGCCTGCCTGACAAGAGCCAACTGACCGCACTTTCGGGGCAGGAACACGGGAACAATTGGGTCTTGCCAATACGCCTGGAAGACCAAATGTCTCTGACCCATTTGGCCATTCTGCTGACACGCAGTTGTCAGCAATGTATAGCCAGGCTTCCAGCAAATCGTTCTCGGCGCTGCCCGAAAAAAGGACATCTGTCATCAGCCAGCCTTTGCTTTGGCCAGAGTGGCCCTGCCGCGCTCCTTGATCCTGGACATACTGACCTCGCGGACACGTCCGGCATGGATGTCGGCGATCCCTTGGTTAATATCAGCCTGGAGCGCCGACAAATTGGCGGCCTGAATGCTTTGATAGGCTTCAAACAAACGTAACGCTTCCCGGATTACTTCGCTGGCAGAACCATAGAGCCCTGATTCGACATGCTGGCGCACCCGGTTTTCGAGTTCAAGTGGCAAAGAGACGTTGAGGGACATGGCAGACTCCTCGGTGATGTCAGAGATTGCCATTGTATGTCATGTCTGCGCAAAGGGAAAAGATGGAAAAGGGGCGAATGGAAAGGTCAAAAGGGTCACTACCTCACTCTGACCCTTTTGGTTGCTTGCTTAACTCAGGAGCTTTGATTTGGCAGCTTCAAACTCGGACTGTGTCAGAACGCCTTCTGCCATTAACCCATGCAGGCGTTTGATTTCATCTGACAAGCTCGGTTTCGGTCTGGTCGTAGCCTCAAATGATTGTGGCATGATGGCTACAGGGTTGGTACCAGCGATCTCAGTGATAGGAACCGAGCTAAAGTCGAAACTGGTGTATGACCCTGGCGGGACGGCTGGGGGTTGAAGAGGTGGCGTGTCTTTGCTGAGAATGGTTTGTCGAGAACGATTTCCAGCAACCAACGAGGACACGCCAGGATGAA
>JAFLDQ010000241.1 GCA_017302355.1 Dechloromonas sp. | reverse complement strand
GCATGACCATCGCCGCGCGTGTGCTTGCGCGGCCGCTCGTTGCTCTCCCTCGCCGTCAATTTCCAGGTCCATAACGCCAATAAATCCCCGCCCTCGGGCTGTCAGAATTTCAATCGCGGAATTTGGGTTAGAATGCAGGCTGAAAGCCCAAGAGCGGGCGTCGTATAATGGTAATACCCAAGCTTCCCAAGCTTGTGCCGTGAGTTCGATTCTCATCGCCCGCTCCACCTCTCCCCTCCCCGATGTATCGATCCCGCTGCCGAGCGTGACGCCGGCAATAACCCCGGCAATGAATGCGGCGGATCGCCGCGAGACTTGCGGCAGGCATCGGCGCGGCGCCTGTGTTCCGCTGCGGATTCGCTTTAGAATCTCCCTCGGCGGGCCGTACCGTGCGCTTGCATGAGAGGTGGTGAGAGCCTTGTTCGACATTTCCGGCTGGTTCGTTCCGTTGGCGCAGCGCCTGCTCTACGCGTGGGTGCGCACGACGGTATTCGCCGAGGCGGCCGCGGACATCGATCCGGCGCGCCCGGTCTGCTACGTCCTGCAGGATCGCCATCTGTCGAACCTGCTGGTCCTTTTTGAAGAATCTCGGCGCGCCGGTCTGCCGCCGGCCGAGGCGCCCTTCGCACTCGGCGGCGTCAGGGCGAGGCGCTCGCTGTTTTTTCTCAACCGGCGCAACGACGGCTCGGCGCCGGGAGCGTCCCGCCTGCTGGTCGATCAGTTGCGGGCGGTGGTTGCGGAGCCGACCCTCGATGTGCAGCTGGTGCCGGTGGTGGTCCTCTGGGGCCGCAGCCCCGACAAGCAGGAGTCGATCCTCAAGGCGCTGCTCGCCGAGACCTGGCGCTCGCCGGGCCGGCTGCGCCAGTTTCTGGCGGTCCTGCTGCATGGGCGGCAGACGCTGGTGCGCTTCAACCGGCCATTGTCGTTGCGCGAACTGGTCCATCGCGGGGCCACCCCGCTCGACGCCGCGGTGGCCCAGCGCAAGGTGTCGCGCGTGCTGCGCGTGCATTTCCGGCGACAGCGGGAAATGGCCATCGGTCCGGACCTTTCGCACCGCAACACGCAGATCGAGATGTTGCTGGCCAGCGATCCGGTGCGCATGGCGATCAGCGAGGAGTCGACCCGGCTGGGAATCCCGCTGGGCGACGCGCAGGCCAAGGCGAACCAGTTCGCCCTGGAGATCGCCTCCGACTACACGTACGGCGTCGTGCGCGCGGCGGAGCTCCTGGTCGCCTGGCTGCTGGAACATCTCTACGACGGCATCGAGGCGCACAACTTCGCAACGCTGACGGACATCGCGCCGGGCAACGGAATCGTCTATGTGCCTTGCCACCGCAGCCATGTCGACTATCTGCTGCTCTCGTACCTGATTCTCCGCCATGGCCTGACGCCGCCGCATATCGCTGCCGGCATCAACCTGAACCTGCCTCTCGCGGGCCCGCTGCTGCGCCGTGGCGGCGCCTTCTTCCTGCGCCGCAGCTTCAAGGGCGAGCCGCTCTATCCGGCGGTGTTCGACGAGTATCTGCACCTGATGCTGGCGCGCGGCTTTCCGATCGAGTATTTCATCGAGGGTGGACGCAGCCGTACCGGCCGCACGCTGGCGCCGAAAGCCGGGATACTCGGCATGACCATCCGCAGCTTCGTCCGCAGCCATGGCCGGCCGCTGGTCTTCGTCCCGGTCTATATCGGCTATGAACGGCTGATCGAGGGGAAGACCTATGTGCGCGAGCTGTCCGGGCGCCCGAAGCAGGGAGAGTCGTTGTGGACCCTGCTGACGAGCGTGCGCAGCATTCGCCGCATCTATGGCAAGGTTCACGTGAACTTCGGCGATCCGTTGCCGCTGGCCGGATTCCTCGACGGGCAGCGAGCTGACTGGCGGGCGGCGCGCGACGAAGCGAACGGCGAATGGCTGCGCGTGGCGACGCGCGAGGCAGCCAGCGAACTCGCCACGCGGATCAACGCGGCGGCGGTGCTCAATCCGGTCAGCCTGATCGCCCTGGCGCTGCTGGCGACGCCCCGCTGCACCGCCGATGCGCTCGGCCTGCGGCGGATGATCGGGCACTTCCAGGCGCTCGATGCGGCAGCGCCCTATTCGCCGCAGCGTATCGCCTGCATTCTCGATCCGGTGCAGGTCGTTGCCCATGCCGAGCGCCTCGGCATCGTCGAGCAGATCCCCCATCCGTTCGGCAACCTCGTCCGCGTCGTCGACGCGCAGGTCCAGCAGCTCCCGTATTTCCGCAACAACGTTCTCCACCTGTTCGCGGTCCCCGCGTTGATCGCCTGCCTGCTCGGCAACAACCGCCGACTCGATCTGCAGCGGCTGACCGACGCCGTGGGCGGCATCTACGGCATCCTGCGCTCGGCTCTTTTCCTGCGCTGGTCGGAAGACGAACTGCTGCACGAGATCCAGCGCACCATAGGGATCCTCGCCGGGCGCGGCCTGCTGCGTCGTGCCGAAGCCAATGGCTGGCTGCTGGCGCCGGACACGAACAGCCAGGAGTTTCCCGAACTGCAGATGATCGGCGAGACGCTGCGACCGATGCTCGGCCGCCACTTCCTGGCATTGGCGCTGTTGCAGCAGCGCGGGTCGGGCAAGCTGACGCGAGCGGTGCTGGAGAAGGACTGCGTCCTGCTCGCCCAGCGCCTGGCGCTCCTGCATGGCTTCGGCGAGACCGAGACCGCCGACAAGTCGGATTTCGCCAATCTCGTCGCCAGTCTGCTCGATGCCGAACTGCTCGAGGAAGACCGGGAAGGGCTGCTGCGCTTCGATGAGCATCTACTGGAGCCGCTGACCTACGCCGAGCTGGTATTGCCCGCCGATGCGCGCCAGTCGATCCGCCGGGTCGCCGAACAGCCGGCGGCCTGAGGGCGGTTGCGGTCTACCCTCCGCCTAGGCCAGAAAGCGCGCGGCCAGCCCGAGGCCGGCGCAGGCCGCGATGACGTGGATCACGTTGGCCTTGAAACGGAACAGCGCGACGGTAGCGCCCAGCGTAATGACTGCCGCGACCAAATCGGGAGCGCCGGAAAAGCCCGCTGGCCACAGCACGGGGTAGCCGAAGAAGATCGCCAGATTGACGATGACGCCGACGACGGCGGCGGTGATGGCCGTCAGCGGCGCGGTGAACTTGAGATCACCGTGCGTGCTCTCAACCAGCGGCCCGCCGGCAAAAATGAACAGAAACGAGGGCAGGAAGGTGAACCAGGTGACCAGCACGGCGGCCAGCGCGCCGGCAAGAAGGAGGGCATCGGGCCCGAACGGCGCCTTGCCCCAGGCGCCGACAAAGCCGACGAAGGCGACGATCATGATCAGCGGCCCCGGCGTCGATTCACCCAGCGCCAGGCCGTCGATCATCTGCGAACTGCTCAGCCAGCCGAATTCGCTGACGGCTCCCTGATAGATGTAAGGCAGCACTGCATAGGCGCCGCCGAAGCTGAGCAGGGCCGCCTTGGTGAAGAACCAGCCCATCTGCGTAAGGAGGTGATGCCAACCCAGGAGTGCGGCAAGCAGGCTCATCGGCAACGCCCACAGTACCGCGCCGACGGATGCGACCTTGAGCAGACGCCGGG
>JAFLDQ010000240.1 GCA_017302355.1 Dechloromonas sp. | reverse complement strand
GCATCATGCGCACGGTGTCGGGGTAGAGCGCGCGCACCTTGGCGAGCAGCTCGCTGCCGTCCATCACCGGCAGGTGCGCATCCGAGATGATGACCTGGACCACATGCATGGCAAGCAGGTCGAGGGCGCTCGGCAGATCGTCAATGCCGGTGAGCAGCGCCTCGTCGGCCAGGCTGGCCAGCCACTGGCCGACGGTCAGCGCCCGCCGCGTCCGCCAGACCGTCCGCCCGTCCGGCGCCGCGCCGCGCAGGGTCTGGGCGAGGCGGGTGGTGGCGCAAAGGGTCAGGCAGTCGGCCAAGCCGCAGCGGTCAGTGGGCGGCTGGCTTTGCCGGCTGCGCCGGTTTGGTCGGCGCCGCGGGCGCCGTGGTTAACAGCAGCCAGCCGGCGATGGCGAGCAGGAGCTTCCTGGTTATGGCGGTTGTCCTTTCGCGGATCATTGCGCGGCGGGCGCCGGGGCGGGCGCTGTTTCAGGCGTCGGCGCGGGCGGGGGTTCGGGGGCCGGAGGGGGCGTCGGGGTGATGGCAAGGACGGTCAGCTCCTCGTAGGTCGCGAAGATCTGGTCGCCGACGCGGATGTCCCTGAGCAGTTCCTTGTCCTTGACGACGAGATCGACACTGCGCTGCGGGCCGCGCAGGGTGATCGAGCCGGCGGCGGCGTCCACCGCGGTGACATCGGCGATGACCCTGACCGTGCGGCTCACGCTGCCGCTCGGCCTGTCGCCGGGCTTGGCCGCCGTCGCCTGTTCCGATTCGATGCGCTCGCGCAGCCTGCCGCCGCCCTTCTTCAGTTCGAGGCCCAGCGCGGCGACGTAACTCAGCGTCACCAGGTCGCCGACCTTGATCTGCTTGAAGTTCTTGATCTGCGGCCCGGCGGTCACGGTCATGACCTTTCCGCTCGCACCCTGGACGGTGACCGCCCGCGTGTTCTTGTCGACGGCGGTCACCGTCCCTTGCAGTTCGATGGCATCCGCAACGGCGACGGCGCCCTTGTCCTTGGCGACGATGGTGGCGGCCTGCGGCGGCTGCTGGGCCAGGGCAAGGACCGGGACGGCGGCGAGCAGCGCCGCGAGCACGATGGAACGGTTCTTCATGGGATGTCTCTCCTTCGGGGAAAGCCAGATTATGCCAGCGAACGGCCCCGGTCGCACCGCTCAGGGAATGCCGATGGAGAGGAACAGGTTGGAGGCGCCGTTGGTCGAATAGCCTATTCCAAGGAAGGCGGGTCCGAACGGGGTCTCGCCGCCGAGATAAAGGGCGGCCGAATTCAGGAGGTTGGCGCCTCGGAGGTTGGTTTCGGTGTAGTAGGCGCCGACATGGGCGCCTTCGAGGGCGAACCCGAGCCGCATGTCGCCGCGCAGGCCCAACGGAAAGGTTCCGATGATCTGTTCGGCGCGGATGCCGGCATAGGCGATGTCGTCGCCGAGAATCTGCCCGCGGGCGAACGCGCTCATGTTGAGGAAGCCACCGAGCCGCCCGGCGCTGTAGAAGGGGAGTTGGCCGCGGGGGGAGCCCACATAGTTGGCGCGCCCGCTGATGACGGTCTTGCCGAGCGAGAAGACCCCCTGCAAATCGACTTCGGCGCGCGAGAAGCCGGCGTCGCTGGAATCGAAATAATCGAATCGCGTCGCCCAGCCCCTGGTCGGGAAGTACAGGCGGTTCAACTGGTCCAGCGAAAGGCTGGCGTTCCAGCCGTAGTAGGTTGTCTCGAAGTTGTCGGGGAGACTCGTCGAGCCGATGTCGCGGTCGAAACTGCGGTTCTGCGCGATCCAGCTCAGGCGTGCCTGGCCCAGCGTGCCGAAATTCGTGCCGGCCGACAGGGCGAGCGCGGTCCCTGAATTCAGGTATTGGGCGATGCGCTTGTTGTCCTGGAAGATGTTCTGCTGGAGTCGCTCGTATTTGACGCCGGCCTCGACGAAAAAGCGTTGTTCCGGATCGAGCGGCTGATAGAACTCCAGCCCGGCGCCGAGATTGCTGCCGATGCCGACGGTTGCAAGCAGTTCGGCGCCGAGGTCGTTGATCAGGGTCTTCTGATAGGCGGCCCGCAAGCCGAAGCTGGAGCCCTGGTTGGAGTCGGTGTCGAGATTCAGCGCGAAACGCAGGTAATCCGGCCCCCAGCTCTTTTCGACGGGGAGAACGCGCAGGATGTCGCGGTCGCGCAGGTTGAGCAACTCGTAGTCGACACTCTGGTAGTAGCCGTCGCCGTAAATGCGCAGGACATCCCGGTTGATGCTGCCGGTGGAGAGCTGCTCCCCGGGCTTGATCGTCAGCTGACGCTCCACCATGGCCGGATTGACCCGCTTCAGGTCGGCAATCCCGATTTCGTCGATGGTCGGCTTCGGCTGGTAGACGCGGTCGATCGGCTCGCGCCACAGGGCGTACTGCCGGGCATCGGCGCCGAGCCGGGCCAGTTGCTGGCGGACCTTGCCGGCGGCGGCGCGCCCGCGGTCGGCGGCTTCGGCATGGCGGCCGAAATCGCCGGCGGTAATCGTCCCCAGGTCGGGCTGAATGTAGATGTCGGTCGGCTTGAGCGAGGCCAGCGAGCGGGCGACGTTCTGTTCGGTCAGGATATTGACCATCTGCGCCGAAATGGTCAGCAGGGAGCCCACGCTTTCGGCGGGAAGCAGCGGCGAACCGACGTTGACCGCGATGACGATGTCGGCATTGCAGCGTTCCCGGGCTTCGCCGATCGGCACGTTATCGACCAGGCCGCCGTCGACCAGCTTTCTCCCTTCGCGGGTGATCGGCGCCAGCAGTCCCGGCACCGACATGCTGGCGCGCATGGCCGTGGTCAGGCTGCCTTCGCGCATGACCACGCGCTCGCCGGTGCCGATGTCGGTGGCGATGAGCGACAGCGGCAGCGGCAGCTTCTCGATGCGCCGTTCGCCCCGGTTGGCGCCGACCAGCTGGTTGAAGAAGAGCTTGATCTTGACGCCGTCGATCACGCCGGGCGGAAAGCGGGCGCCGTCGCCCGAAACACCGAGCTCGGAGCCGGGGATGAACCGGCGCAGCGTCCCCTTGTAGCGGTAATTGGCCTCGGAAAAATCGGGGATGTCGCTGAACATCGTGTCCCAGTCCGCCTCGGCCATCTCGGAACGCATCATCGCCGGTGTCAGGCCCGAGGCATAGGCACCGGCGATCAGCGCCCCCATGCTGGTGCCGGCGACGCAGTCGACCGGAATCTTCAATTCCTCAAGAACTTCCAGCACCCCGATGTGCGCGGCCCCACGGGCGCCGCCGCCGCCGAGGACCAGGCCGATCTTCGGGCGGCTGGCGTCGGCCGCGGCCTGCGCGCTCAGGACCAGGGCCAGCGCGGTGGCGGCGAGAAAGCGTATGAACGGCAACATGGGAATCCTCGGGACTGGATGAGCAAAAAAAAACCCCGCGCGAGCGGGGTTTTCTGAAGCGCGGCGTCTTACTTGGTGCCGATGATTTCGATGTCGGCGCGGCGATCCGGCTGCAGGCACTGGATCAGGGCCTTGGTCTTGGCGTTGCCCTTGCACTTGTCGCCGGTCACCGGCTGGGTCTTGCCCTTGCCTTCGGTGTAGACGCGGTTGGCTTCGATGCCCTTGGAGACCA
>JAFLDQ010000024.1 GCA_017302355.1 Dechloromonas sp. | reverse complement strand
GCCCAAATCGCTGCAAGCCAGGGCCAAGGCGGATCTGCACGAAATCTGGATGGCGCCCACGCGAGCGCAGGCGATCGCCGCCTTCGACCATTTCCTGAAGACCTACGGCGCCAAGTACCCAAAGGCGACCGACAAACTCGCGAAGGATCGCGAAGCGCTGCTCGCCTTCTACGACTTTCCCGCCGAGCACTGGATTCATCTGCGCACGACCAATCCGATCGAATCGACATTCGCAACCGTCCGCCACCGCACGACGCGCACGAAGAACTGCGTCTCACGCAGTACCTTTCTCGGACTGGCGTTCAAGCTCGTCCAGGAAGCCGAGAAGTCGTGGCGCCGCATTCGCGGGATCGAACGCCTCGCCGAACTGCTCGCCGGAATTGTCTTCAACGACGGCGTTCCCATACCCACCAATGAAACCGAACAGCAATGGCTCGCCGCCTGATCAACCAATGCCACACGCATCCCATACACCAGATTTGACTTTAGCTCCATGCACCATCGGCAGGCCATTGACCAGCACCGTCACGTCGTAGCGATTGGCCCGCGCACCCTCGACTTCGTACTGGTTGATGACCTGCAGGCTGTTGTTGTGGATGTGCTGCTTGTCGATCAGGTAGATGTTCTTGATGCTTCCGTCGTCGCGTTTGAGTACCTGGATATGGTCTTCCTGGATGCGCGCGGCTTTTTCGAGGATGCCGTCGTTGCTGCCGGCAATACAGGCGCCAAGGAAACGCTCCCATTCGGGATCGGAAAACGGCAGCTTGTTCAGCTTCTCCAGCTGGCGGCGCAGGTTGACGATCAGATCGGCTTCCGAGGCAATGGGCAGGTACTCATAGGCCTGCACCTGCAATTGCTTGATGAAGGCCTTCTCCAGTTCGGCCTCGGATTGATAGGCGGCTTCCCGCACACCCAGGAATTCCGGCAGGAATTCGGCGACGACGGTGCTCTCGTTGGACAGCGCAACCGGCTCGTAGCGGCAAGACCTGAGGTCTTCGCTCATGCGTCACACCAGCGGGTTGCGTGTGCGCAGGCCGGGAAAACGGCTGAAATCGCGGTCAGCGCTCCACAATTCCGCAACGCCATGGGCCAGGCACAGGGCAGCGATGCGCGCGTCGTGCACCATGCCCCCTTGCACCTTGCCGCGACCCAGCAGTTCGCGCAGTTGCGGCCAGTGGGCAGGCGTTTCGGATAGCAGTTGCAAGCTGGGTGATTGCAGCCAGGCGTCGATCTGGGTAATGGCTTGCTCCGGCGTGCTGGCAGGCGAATACACCCGAGGGTTGGTGGAGACCGCATAAAACTCGTGCAGGCAGGGCCATGCAATGGCCCATGCCTGCTTGCCTTCCGCCAATTCCGTCACGAGTCGCTTGGCGGCGGCATGGAAAGGGCTGCTCTGGTGGTGTGCGTACACCAGCACATTGGTATCCAGCGCAATCATCAACCACGCCCCTCGCCGGAGTCATAGATGATGTCGCGAATCTGTTCCCAGCCGGCATTATGGAACTCCGGGCTGAGCTTCGTTCCCTCCACGCTGGCATCGCGCAGCCTGAAGGGCTTGGCCTCGGCTTGCGCTTGCGTCAGCACCGTGCGCAGCCCCTGTTCCATCAACGCTTTCATGGTGATGTGGTGGGCTTCGGCGTAGCGCCTAGCCTGTTTGAACAGGGGATCGGGAAGTTCGATGGTGGTTTTCATATGGGTCCCCATATCAACGAATATGGCCACCCATATTATGCGGGTTGACAGCAGACGGCAAGACGAATTTCGGCGACAGGCGAATTTACGCCGCCTCCCGAAACGTGAGCAGACGGTCGCGGTAGTGTTCGTATTGCTGGCGGCGGGCCTTGATTTCGGCGGGCAGGCCGATGGAGATGTCGTTCACCATGGTATCGAAGCGGTCGAGGATGGCGACGATGCGTTCCTGTTCTTCGTCCGACGGCACGGGAATTCGAACCTTCGCAAGGCTTTCACCGGAGATGCGGCACACTTTGGTTCCCGTGATGTGCGGCTTCTTCTGCGATTGGAAAAAATCCGTCTGGAAGAAGTAGGAAACGTATTTCGGGTTGAGCGTGTGCCGGAAGATGTAGGCATCGGTGCTAACCGCTACGTCCTCATCACCCAGCCACGCCACAGCCTTGGCCACTGCTTCGTCGTCCTCGCTCGTGGTGGCAATGACCAGATCGCCTGTGTGAGCCTTCCGCAAGCGCGCTGCAAATTCCGGGCTGACGAATGAAAGGGTTTCATCCGCCCATGTGCCGTAGTGCGTGTGAATCTGGCCGTAGTGGATACAGCCCACGCCGGTTTCTGTGAAGTCGGATTTTTGTATTCCAGTGCCGCGCATGAAACTTCCAATCTCACCGAGGGTCGCTATGCTTGCTTGCTTGCTTGCTTGCTTGCTTGCTTGCTTGCTTGCTTGCTTGCTTGCTTGCTTGCTTGCGTCAGCGTCCGTGCGTTCGCCGAACGTCAAGAGCGCCTCGCGGTAGTACTGGTACTGCCGCCGACGCGCCTCCAGTTCAGCCTCCAGCTCCGCCTCCAGCTGGGTGAACGTGTCCAGCACTTTCACGATTTCGCGTTGGACTACAAGAGGCGGAACTGGAATGCGATATTTCAAGATTGCTTCTTTGCTGCCTCGCGGCATCTTCGCGCCTTTGGCGTGTTGCATGTTGTAGGCAAAGAAAACATCAGAAGCCAGCAGGCGATACAGAAACTCGGGCATTAACTCCGGGCGATACGCTTCTGTAACACGAATGGCCAGCACGTCACCGCTACACCCGCCGCTATCGTTTGCGAGCCAGATTTTTTTCAGATACGGGCGAATATTCCCAAGAAGTATGTCGCCAACCTCATACGCAGTCAGTCGCGCCGTGTTTGGCGGGTAGCTTGCATCAGTTTTTCCTGCGGCGTTTTGAAGCAGGTTGTCGACACCGACGAAGTTGGTTTCATCAAGCTCACTTGCATCAATACGGGTGTCTGAATATGCAGCGCACTTGCCAAGTTCATTGAACGTCACCCCATCCGGGCAATGCTCGACAATGAGTTCATCGATACGATTCATGCGCGCACCCCTTCCAGGTCCGCAACGATGGCATCGATCTGCTTCCTCAGTTCGGCTTGCCGCGCCACGATGCGGGCGATCTCGGCATTCAGCGCGGTGATGTCGGTGGCCTCGCGGGTGTCGGCCTGCTCGACATAGCTGGACACGGCGATGTTGTAGCCGTTGGCGGCAATGCCGGCGTTTTCGACCAGCCTGGCGAAGTGCGCCATGTCCTTGCGTGCGGTGAAGGCGTCGAGGATTTTTTGCCGATGCTCCGGCAGCAGCTTGTTCTTGTTGCCGCTACGCACGAATTCGGCGCTGGCGTCGATGAACAGCGTGGCGTTGTCGCGCCTGGATTTCTTCAGCACGATGATGCAGGTGGCGATCGTCGTGCCGAAGAACAGGTCGGGCGGCAGCTGGATGACGGCATCGACGTAGTTGTTGTCGATCAGGTACTGGCGGATTTTCTGTTCCGCGCCGCCGCGATAAAGCACGCCGGGGAATTCGACGATGGCCGCCGTGCCATTCACCGCCAGCCAGCTCAGGATGTGCAGGGTGAAGGCCAGATCGGCCTTGCTCTTGGGGGCGAGCACGCCCGCCGGGGCGAAACGCGGGTCGTTGATCAGTAAGGGATTGGCGTCGCCGTCCCATTTGATCGAGTACGGCGGATTGGAGACGATGGCCTCGAAGGGCTCCTCGTCCCAATGCGCCGGGTCGGTGAGGGTGTCGCCGTGGGCGATGTCGAACTTCTCGTAATTGACGTCGTGCAGGAACATGTTGATCCGGCACAGGTTGTAGGTGGTCAGGTTGATTTCCTGGCCGAAGAACCCCTGGCGCACCTTGTCGTGGCCCAGCACCTTGACGAACTTGAGCAGCAGCGAACCCGAACCGCAGGCCGGGTCATAGACCTTGTTGACCTCGGTCTTGCCGGCCACGGCGATGCGGGCGAGCAGTTCGGAGACTTCCTGCGGCGTGAAAAACTCACCGCCGGACTTGCCGGCGGTGGAGGCGTACATGGTCATCAGGAATTCGTAGGCGTCGCCGAACAGGTCGATGTCGTTGTCGGCGAAACTGCCGGCGCCGCTTGAGAGCGGCAGGTCGCCGATGGCGTCGAGCAGCTTGACCAGTTTTTCGTTGCGCCTGGCGACGGTGGGGCCGAGCTTGCCGCTGTTGACGTCGAGGTCGTCGAACAGCCCCTTGAAATCGTCTTCGCTATCGCTGCCGTTGGCCGAGCCTTCAATGTCGGCGAAGACGCGGCTCAGGGTTTCGTTGAGGTTGGCGTCGTGCCGGGCGCTCGCGGACACGGGCGAACAACTCGGAGGGGAGGATGTAGAAGCCCTTTTCCTTCACCGTCTCGACGCGGCCGAACTCGGCATCGGCATCGTTCAATTGGGCGTAGTCGAAGCCCGGGCTGCCGGCGCGGCGTTCCTGCTCGTTGAGATAGCCGGTGAGGTTCTCCGAGATGAAGCGGTAGAACAGCATGCCGAGGACGTAGCTCTTGAAGTCCCAGCCGTCCACGCTGCCGCGCAGATCGTTGGCGATGCGCCAGATGGTCTTGTGCAGCTCGGCGCGTTCGGTTTCTCTGGTGTTGTTCATCAGACGAGCCCTTCACTTGGTCAGTCCTTGTGCCGGGATCATAAACCCGATCCCGTCGCCAGCCGGCAAGCGCATCCGTCCATCGACGATCCGCGGTCGCAGGCCGGCATCGCCAGCCAGCCAGTCGCCGGTCGCCAGCCCGTGCACCGCCTCGGGCGCCACGGCGGCGGCGAGGTGGGCGAGGGTGGCGATGCCGCAGGCGCTTTCGAGGGCAGAGGTGACGACGACTTCGAGGCCGCTGGCGCGGGCGCGCAGGGCGAGTTCGGTGCTGGCGAGCAGGCCGCCGTGGCGGGCCGGTTTGAGGACGAGGCGGCGCACCGGCGGGTGGCGGAAGAAGGCAGTGTCGAGCAGGCGGATCGACTCGTCGATGGCGAGCGGGAAGTTTGCGGCGGCTTGCAGGCTGGCAAGCAGGGCGTGGGTGGGGTCGGCCAGCGGTTCTTCCAGGCCGTCGATGGGCAGGCCGGCGCCGGCGGCGACGAAGCGCCGGGCGACGGCGATGGTCCAAGCGCGATTGGCGTCGAGGCGCAGGCGCAGCGCGGGCGGCAGCGTGGCGGCGAGTTGTTGCAGGGCGGCGATTTCGTCGTCGACCGGGGCGACGCCGACCTTCAGCTTGGCGACGGTGAAGCCTGCGGCGGCGGCCTGGGCGAGGCTGTTGCGGTCGACCGTGGAAATCGGCCCAAAACTGGCGTTGACCGCAACCGATGCCAGCGGGGCGCGGCCGCTGAGCCAGGCGTCGAGCGGCAGGCCGGCGCGTTGGGCGGCGAGGTCGAGGGCGGCGCTTTCCTCGGCGAAGGCGGTGGCGGCGGCTTCGCCGATGCCGAATTCGGGGAGCGGGGCGCAGTCGCCCCAGCCGCTGCGGCCGTCGTCGGCGGTCAGCCGGCGCAGGCGGCCGTGCCGCTCGCTGAAACTGCCGCGGCTGGTCTGCCATGGCCGGCGCAGCGGCAGGCAGTAGGGCAGCCAGTCGGCGGCGACGATGGTCACGGGCGCTTGCGGTACTTGCCGAAGTTTGGCGAGCGGCGTTCGAGCCAAGCGTTGCGGCCTTCCTGGCCTTCCTCGCTCATGTAGAAGAGGCCGGTGGCGTTGCCGGCGAGTTCCTGGATGCCGGCGAGGCCGTCGGTGTCGGCGTTGAAGCCGGCCTTGATCATGCGCAGCGCCATCGGCGACAGCCTGAGCATGTCGCGGCACCAGTTCACGGTTTCTTGTTCGAGCTTTTCGACGGGGACGACGGCGTTGACCAGACCCCAGTCGAGCGCGGTGGCGGCGTCGTACTGGCGGCACAGCAGCCAGATTTCCTTGGCCCGCTTGAGGCCGATGGTGCGCGCCATGAGCCCGGCGCCGAGGCCGGCGTCGAAGCTGCCGACGCGCGGCCCGGTCTGCCCGAAGCGAGCGTTGTCGGCGGCGATGGTCAGGTCGCAGACCAGGTGCAGCACGTGGCCGCCGCCGATGGCGAAGCCGGCGACCATCGCCACCACCGGCTTGGGCAGGCGGCGGATCTGCATCTGCAGGTCGAGCACGTTGAGGTGCGGCGTGCCGCCCTCGTCGATGTAGCCCTCGTCGCCGCGCACCTTCTGGTCGCCGCCGGCGCAGAAGGCTTCGCTGCCGGCACCGGTGAGGATGATGGCGCCGATGGCGTTGTCGTGGTGGGCGCGGTGGAAGGCGTCGATCAGCTGCGTGACGGTTTCCGGGCGGAAGGCGTTGCGCCGCCCGGGGCGATTGATGGTGATGCGGGCGATGCCTTCGGCGGCATCGTAGAGGATGTCGGAGTAGATGGCCTGGGGTTGCCAGCGGATGGGGACGTTCATGACGGAGTTGCGAAGTTGCGATGGGGCGCAGTATAGCGGTGTCCCGGCAGGCTGCTGGTGCGCTTCAGGCGGGATGCAGTTCCTCGCGGATCACGCGGCGCAGGGTGTCCTCGATCTGCTCGCCCTGCATGGCACGGTGCAGCGCCTGGTTGATGAGCGTCTGGTAGCCGCGCTCGCCGGCCTTGGCCTTGAAAAACGCGATGATCGCGCTGTCCAGCATGATGGAGACGCGCTGCTTGCCGAGTCTTTCCTGCACCGCCGCCGAGAATTCGTCGCGGGTGACGTCCTTGAGGCCGACGCGCAGGCGCGGTGGCTTAGAGGTAGCGGGAGAGGGTGTCGATTTCATGGGATTCCGCCTTTCGCATTGAGATGATGTGGATTTCGTCGCCGGTTTCGGTGTGGCAGATGGTGACGATGGTTTCGCCCAGAAAGCCCGTGGGTTTGAAGCGTTGTTCGCCGTGGTAGTCGCGGGAGTCTTCCTGACTGATCGTCGGCCCATTGAAGACCCCCTCGGCATCCGCGAAATCAAGGCCATGTTTTTTCAGACTGGCTTTGCGCTTGGGTTCGTGCCAGGTGAACTTCATGGCTCGATTATATGTATTGGAATATATATTTCAAGCCGACCCGGCTCAGGGCCGGAAGAAATCCTCCAGTTCGCCGAACACCGCATGATCCGCGCCGTGGCGGCGGATGGCGATGACGTCCTCGAGCTTTTCCGCCTGCTTCATCATTTGCGGCAGGCGGGCATCTTCGTTGGCCAGCAGCCAGATACGGCTTTGCCGGCCGTCGCCGACCGGCAGGCAGAGGATGCCCTCGACGTTGTAGGTGCGCCGGGAAAAGAGGCCGATGACGTGCGCCATGACGCCGGGGTGATTGTTGACGTCGATTTCGAGGACGGCGCGAGAAAGGGCCTGGCGTTCGTTTTGAGTCAGCGCATTCATTTCAGTTTCCGATCATTTCGTGGTTGGCGGCGCCGGGCGGCACCATCGGGAAGACCTTCTGCTCGACGTCGATGCGGGCGCGGATCAGGCAGGGGCCGGGGCGGGCGATGGCGTCCATCAGCGCGGCACAGGGGTTGGCGGCGCTGTCGAGATCGACCGCGGCGATGCCGAAGCCCTGCGCGACCTTGACGAAATCGGGCGTCGCCGTGAACTGCGAGGCGAACAGCCGCTCGCCGTAGAACAGCGTCTGCTGCTGGTGCACCAGGCCGAGCGACGCGTTGTCCATGAGCACGATCTTGACGTTGACCTTCTCCTCGGCGGCGGTGACCAGTTCCTGGATGTTCATCAGGATCGAGCCGTCGCCGGTGAAGCAGACGACGGTGCGTTGCGGCTCGGCGAGCGCGGCGCCGATAGCGGCGGAGACGCCGAAGCCCATGGTGCCCAGCCCGCCGGAGGTCAGCCACTGGCGCGGGCGGCGCAGCGGGTAGCCCTGGGCGACCCACATCTGGTGCTGGCCGACGTCGGTGGCGATGATGGCGTCGTCGTCGAGGCAGGCGGCGACGGTGTGGATCAGGCCGAAATGCGACAGCGGTTGGTCGACGCCGGGCATCTGCTGCGGAAAGTCGCGCTTCAGGGCTTCGGTGCGGTCGCCCCAGGTTTTGCGGCCATTTTCGCTGACCAGCGGCAGCAGGCGTTCCAGCGCTTCCTGCACGTCGGCGGCGATGCCGACATGGGCGGTCTTGATCTTGTCGAGTTCGGCGGCGTCGATGTCGATGTGGATGATCTTCGCCTGCGGACAGAAGGCGGCGACCTTGCCGGTGGCGCGGTCGTCGAAGCGGGCGCCGACGGCGATCAGCAGGTCGCATTCGTCGAGCGCCAGGTTGGTGCAGCGGGCGCCGTGCATGCCCAGCATGCCGAGCGACAGCGGGTGGTCGACCGGCATCGCGCCGAGCGCCATCAGGGTCATCACCGTCGGCAAATTGGCCTTCTCCGCGAGGTCGACCGCAACCGGTGCGGCGCCGGCCGGCGGCATTTCGCGGGTGCCCGGCGTCGGCCATTCGGCGACTTCGATGGCCTGCGTCTGGACATCCTTGGGGATGTCCACCAGCACCGGGCCGGGGCGGCCGGAGGCGGCGATGCGGAAGGCGCGTGGAATCACTTCCAGCAACTCCTCGGCCGCATTCACCAGAAAGTTGTGCTTGGTGATCGGGATCGACAGGCCGTAGGTGTCGACTTCCTGGAAGGCGTCGGTGCCGATCATGGCGCGCGGCACCTGGCCGGTGATGGCGACGAGCGGGATCGAATCGAGCCGGGCATCGGCGATGGCGGTCAGCAGGTTGGTCGCGCCGGGGCCGGAGGAAGCCAGGCAGACGGCCGGCTGGCCGCTGGCGCGCGCCATGCCCTGGGCCATGAAGCCGGCGCCCTGCTCGTGGCGGGCGAGGACGTGGTGGATCAGCGTCGACTGGCCGAGCGCGTCGTAGATCGGCAGGATGGCGCCGCCGGGAATGCCGGCGACGGTGCGCACGCCCTGGCGTTC
Organism: Dechloromonas sp.; assembly: GCA_017302355.1. Next base: position 22,319 of record JAFLDQ010000024.1, on the reverse strand, counting down.
GAGCAGGCGGATGGCGATCTGGGCGCCGGCGGGGGTTTTGGGAAATCTGCTGTCTTGCTTACCCGGTCCGCGACGACGCGTGCGTAACGACGCCTACGATAATTACGCGTACGACGGCCGGCGACGCTGCGCGGGCAGCGGCGGAGCGGTAGGGTCGGGTTGCATTCATGCGGATTGCGGACTCTGGATTCGGGGATGCGCGGCGACCATGACCTGGCCGCGCGGGAAAATCAAGCCCGTTGCGGGCAGGGTTTTCGGGCGCCGGCGGCGGCCATGTCGCCGGTTTTGCCGGGCGGCGGCGTCCGGCTTGCGGTAAGATTCGCTATCTTTCCCCCGTCGACCGCAACGGTCCGCCGCCATGACCCAGATCACCCCTCTTTCCTACCGGGATGCCGGCGTCGATATCGACGCCGGCGATGCTCTCGTCGACCGCATCAAGCCGCTGGCCAGGAAGACCATGCGCGAAGGCGTGCTCGGCGGCATCGGCGGGTTCGGGGCGCTGTTCGAGGTGCCGAAGCGCTACCGCGAGCCGGTGCTGGTCTCCGGCACCGACGGCGTCGGCACCAAGCTCCGCCTGGCTTTCGAACTCGACCGTCACGATACGGTCGGGCAGGATCTGGTGGCGATGAGCGTCAACGACATTCTGGTGCAGGGCGCCGAGTCGCTGTTCTTCCTCGATTACTTCGCCTGCGGCAAGCTGAACGTCGACACCGCCGCCGCCGTCGTCGGCGGCATCGCCAGGGGTTGCGAGCTGGCCGGCTGCGCGCTGATCGGCGGCGAGACCGCCGAGATGCCGGGCATGTACCCGGATGGCGAATACGATCTGGCCGGCTTTGCCGTCGGCGTCGTCGAGAAGTCGAGGATCATCGACGGTTCGACCATCCGGCCCGGCGATGTCGTGCTCGGCCTGGCCTCCTCGGGCGCCCACTCCAACGGCTACTCGCTGGTGCGCAAGATCATCGAGCGTTCCCGGCCGGACATGAATGCCAAATTCGATGGCGAACGCAGCCTGGCCGACGTCGTGATGATGCCGACCCGCATCTATGTCAGGCCGGTGCTGCAACTGATGGGGAAGGTCAATGTCAAGGGGATGGCCCACATCACCGGCGGCGGCCTGCTCGAGAACGTGCCGCGCGTGCTTCCCGAAGGCGCCGTCGCCGAACTGGAAAAGGCTGCCTGGCCGCGGCCGAAGCTGTTCGACTGGCTGCAGGCCGAAGGCAATGTCGCCGAGAACGAGATGCACCGCGTCTTCAACTGCGGCATCGGCATGGTCATCGTCGTCGCCGCGGCGGATGCCGGGCCGGCGCTGGCGGAACTGCGGGCCGGTGGCGAAGCCGTCCATCGCATCGGCAGGATCCGGGCGCGCCAGGGTGACGAAGCGCAGACGGTCGTGGTCTGAGCGCCTGCGGCAGGCCGTCGCGCTGGTCTGCGGCCTGATCCTGGCGTTTCTGCCCGGGGTGCTGTGGGCGGCGGACAAGTCCGCCCAGAAATCCTCGCCGGCGAAGAAGACCGCCGTCCGCAAGCAGGTGAGCAAGAAGAGCGCGAAGCCGCCGGTGGCCTCGCCTTCCGCCGAGATCGGCACGGCCGAAATCGTCGAATCGCAGCTGACCGGACTGCATGGTTCGGCCAGTTATTACGGGCAGGGTTTCCACGGCAGGCGCACGGCGACCGGCGAGACCTTCGACGCGCGCGGATTCACCGCCGCCAGCAACCGCTTTCCGCTCGGCAGCTGGGTGGCCGTGCGCCGGCTCGACAGCAACCGTTGCGCCATCGTCCAGGTCAATGACCGCATGCATGGCAGGCATCGCAAGCGCATCATCGACGTTTCCCGGGGCGTCGCCGAGTATCTCGACATGATCCGCGCCGGCGTCGTTCTCGTGCGCGTCGCGCCGCTGAAGGCGAGCGACCGCAACGATCTCTCCTGCCACGCCGCGTTCGCCTCCGACGAGCCGGAGCCGGAAGCGGCGCCGGCGCCGGCCCTGCCCCGGAAATCGCTGACCCCGGCATCGCCGGCGCAACTCGATGCGATGCAATAGCCGGAAACATTTCCCGGGATGCACGCTCCCGGATACACTGACAAGCAGTACTGACCATGCGGTCAGTAGCGGGATGGGCGCATGAAATGAACAGGAACAGACGATTGGGAACCATGGTCCTGGCGCTGGCGGGCCTCGCCGGTCTGGGCTATTACGCCTATACGGCGAACCGGGCCCCGGCCATGGCCCCCGCGGCCGCGGGGAGCAAGGCGCCTGCCGGCCCGGCGGGGGGGTTCGCGGTCTCGGTCGAGGTGGCGAAGGTCGCGGCGACGGATTTTTCCGACGAGGCGAGCGCCGTCGGCAACCTGAAGTCGAACGAATCGGTGGTCATGCGCCCGGAAACGCCGGGGCGCATCGCCGCCGTCCATTTCAGGGATGGCGCCATCGTTGGCAAGGGCGCTGTGCTGGTGACCCTTGATGCCGCCGTGCAGGAGGCGGAACTGGAACAGGCGCGGGCGAACCTCGCGCTGGCGCGGAGCAACCACCAGCGCAATCAGGAACTACTGGAGAAGAAATTCGTCAGCGCGCAGGCGCTGGACAACTCGGCGGCGACGCTGAAGGTGCAGGAAGCGGCCGTCCAGCTGGCCGCGGCCAAGGTCGGCCGCATGCGCATCAAGGCGCCGTTCGACGGCATGGTCGGCCTGCGCAACGTCAGCGTCGGCGATTACGTCAAGGAAGGGCAGGATCTGATCAACATCGAGGATATCGGCACCCTGCGCGTCGATTTCAAGTTGCCGGAAACCTACCTCGGCCGCATCGCCAAGGGCCAGGCGGTCGAAGTCAGCAGCGACGCGCTGCCGGGCGAGCAGTTCACGGCGGTGCTCGATGCCGTGGACCCGATGGTCGACCAGAACGGACGGGCGATTTCCAGCCGCGCCCGCCTCGACAACCGCGCGGGCAAGCTGCGGCCGGGCATGTTCGTGCGCATCCGCCTGCTCTTCGGCGAGCGCCGGAACGTGCGGATGATTCCCGAGCAGGCCGTCGTGCCGGGGGCGCAGCCGACGGTGTTCAAGGTGGTCGACGGCAAGGCACAGACGACGAAGGTGAAGCTGGGCGTGCGGCGCGCGGCGCAGGTCGAGATCGTCGATGGCCTGGCGGCCGGCGACGTGGTGGTTACCGCCGGCCAGCTCAAGCTGCGCGACGGCACCCCGGTGCGCGCCATCGGCGAGGGCGGCGCGGCGGCGCAGCCGCCCGGCGGCATGGAAGGGATGTCCGGCATGGCGCCGGCCAAGGCGGCGGAAGCCAAATGAGGATTTCCGAAATCTGCATCAAGCGGCCGGTCTTCGCCACCGTGCTTTCGCTGGTGGTGATGCTGATCGGCATCGTTTCCTACACGCGCCTGCCGGTGCGCGAATACCCGAAGATCGACGAGCCGGTGGTGACGGTCGACACGACCTACCGCGGCGCTTCGGCCGAGATCATCGAATCGCAGGTCACCAAGCCGCTTGAGGATTCGCTGGCCGGCATCGAAGGCGTCGAGGTCATCACCTCGATCTCGCGCGCCGAGAACAGCCAGATTTCGGTGCGCTTCAAGCTCGAGCGCCCGCCCGATTCGGCGGCGGCCGACGTCCGCGACCGTGTTTCGCGGGTGCGCAACAAGTTGCCCGATTCGGTTGACGAGCCGGTGATCGCCAAGGTCGAGGCCGACGCCAATCCGATCATCTGGATCGCCTTTTCGTCGGACAAGCATTCGGCGCTTGAGGTCACCGATTTCGCCAGCCGCATCGTCAAGCCGCGTCTGCAGACCTTGCCGGGGGCGGCCGACGTGCGCATCTTCGGCGACCGCAAGTTCGCCATGCGCGTCTGGCTCGACCGCGCCCGCCTCGCCGCCTACCAGCTGACCCCGGCCGATGTCGAGGATGCGCTCCGGAAGCAGAACGTCGAGGTGCCGGCCGGGCGTATCGAGAGCCGCGAGCGCGAGTTCTCGGTGGTCGCCAATACCGACCTGAAGACGCCCGAGCAATTTGGCGCCATCGTCGTCAAGACCGTCAATGGCTACCCGGTGACGATCGCCGACCTCGGCCGCGTCGAGATCGGCGCGGCCTCGCAGCGCAGCTCGGTGCGCTTCAACGGCCGTTCGGCGGTCGCGCTGGGCGTCATCAAGCAGGCGACGGCCAATCCGCTCGAACTGTCGCGCGCCCTGCGCGCCGAACTGCCCCGGGTCACCGGCGAATTGCCGCCGGGCATGCGCGCCGACATCTCCTACGATTCGTCGATCTTCATCGACCGCTCGATCGAGGCGGTGTTCAAGACCATCGGCGAGGCGATCCTGCTGGTGCTGGCGATCATCTTCTTCTTCCTGCGCAATCTGCGGGCGACGCTGATTCCGCTGGTCACCATCCCGGTCTCGCTGGTCGGCGCCTTCGCCATCATGTTCGTGCTCGGCTTCACCATCAACACGCTGACCCTGCTGGCGCTGGTGCTGGCCATCGGCCTCGTCGTCGACGACGCCATCGTCGTGCTGGAGAACATCTATCGCCACATCGAGGAGGGCATGCCCAGAATGCAGGCCGCCCTGCAGGGGGCGCAGGAAATCGGCTTCGCGGTGGTCGCCATGACGCTGACCCTGGCCGCGGTCTACGCGCCGGTGGCCTTCATGACCGGGCGAACCGGCAAGCTGTTCATCGAGTTCGCGCTGACGCTGGCCGGCGCCGTGCTGGTGTCCGGCTTCGTCGCGCTGACCCTGTCGCCGATGATGTGCTCGCTGCTCCTCAAGCGCGAGGAGAAGCACGGCAAGGCCTTCCTGCTCATCGAGGGCTTCCTGAACTGGCTGAATTCGGGCTATAAACGGGTGTTGACCGCAGCGCTCGCCCGGCGCTGGGTGGTCATGGCCGGTTTCGTCGTCGTCGCCGCCTCCTGCGTCGCGCTGCTCGGCGTGCTGAAGTCGGAACTGGCGCCGGTCGAGGACCGCGGCGTGCTCCTCGGCGTCTTCCTCGGCCCGGACGGCGCAACGCTCGACTACACCGACAAGTACGCACGCCAGATCGAGGGCATCTACAGCCAGACGAAGGACATCGAACGCTTCTTCGTCGTGTCCGGCAGCCCGACGGTCAACCAGGGGATCTCCTTCGTCGGCCTCACCGACTGGAAGGCGCGCGATCGCCGCTCGCCGGATGTCGCCAGGGAACTCTTCCCGAAATTCATGGGCGTCCCGGGCCTCCTCGCCTTTCCGGTGACGCCGCCCTCGCTGGGCCAGAGCCCGCGCGAACGGCCGGTCAATTTCGTCATCGCCACCTCGGCCTCGTATGAGGAACTGCAGCAGGTGACCAGCCAGTTCCTCGCCGAGCTGGCGAAGAATCCGGGCCTGACCAACGTCGATACCGATCTCAAGCTGAACAAGCCGGAACTGTCGGTCGAAGTCAGGCGCGACAAGGCGGCCGACCTCGGCGTGCCGGTCGAGACCATCGGCCGCACGCTGGAAACCCTGCTCGGCGGCCGTGAGGTGACGCGCTTCAAGCGTGACGGCGAACAATACGACGTGATCGTCCAGGTGGCTGACGCCGACCGCCGCAACCCGGAAGACATCCGCGACATCTACGTGCGCGGGCGCGATGGCAGCATGATCTCGCTCGACAATCTGGTCGGCGTCCGCGAGACCATCGCGCCGCGCGAGCTCAACCACTTCGGCCAGCGCCGCGCGGTGACCATCACCGCCAACCTGGCGCCGGGCTACACGATGGGCGAGGCGCTCGCCTTCATGGACGGCGTCGCCAACCAGCTGCTCAAGGCCGGCTACGCGGTCGATTACAACGGTCAGTCGCGCGAATTCCGCCAGTCGTCCTCGTCGCTGGCGCTGACCTTCACGCTCGCCCTGGCCTTCATCTACCTGGTGCTGGCGGCGCAGTTCGAGAGCTTCCGCGACCCGTTCATCATCATGCTGACGGTGCCGCTGTCGATGGCCGGCGCCCTGCTGGCGCTCTGGCTGACCGGCGGCACGCTCAACGTCTACAGCCAGATCGGGCTGGTGACGCTGGTCGGCCTGATCACCAAGCACGGCATCCTGATCGTCGAATTCGCCAACCAGCTGCAGGAAAAGGGGCTGGAACTGAAGGCGGCGGTGATCGAGTCGGCCACCCTGCGCCTGCGGCCGATCCTGATGACCACCGGCGCCATGGTGCTCGGCGCCGTGCCGCTGGCGCTGGCCGCCGGGGCGGGGGCGGAGTCGCGCCAGCAGATCGGCTGGGTCATTGTCGGCGGCCTGCTGCTCGGCACCTTCTTCACGCTGTTCGTGGTGCCCACCGTCTATACGTTGCTGGCGGCGCGCAAGACGCAGCTGGCGGACGATTCAGGTGCGCCGGCCGCGGTCGAGGCGCATTAGGCGCGGAGAAGATGGGCGACCCGCGCGCCGATCTTGCCGGCGGCCGCCTTGCCCGCGGCGGCCGGATCGACGAGCAGGATGGCGGGGGGCAGGCGGGACGGAGTCATGGCGGCGAATGCGATCACGCACGGGCGCGGCAACTCCGGCCTATAATCCGCCCATCATAGGGGGGAAACCATGTCGCTCGTTCCATGCCGCGCCTGCGGCCACACCGTCGATACCTCGGCCGAAGCCTGTCCCGGCTGCGGCGCCACCAACCCGGGACGCCGGATGAGCCGCCAGCAGCACGACCTGATCGTCCTGCTGATCCAGTTGGTCATCGGCGCCGCGCTGGTGGTGGCGGCGGGATCGTGGGTCTGGAACACCGTCGGGCCGATCGTCAAGCAGCAGATGGCGAAGCCGGGGCACGGCTGAACGGCGAGCCGGGCGCGGCGGACCGGCCCCGGCGAGGCCGGCCTACCAGACGAGGGTGAAGCGGAATTCGGCGCGACTGGGTTCCGTGTTCGTGACGCGGACGATGGCGGTGAAGTTGTTCGCCTTCTCGGGTTGCTGGGTGACCTCGACGGCGCCCGGGCCTTCGACGTTTTCCAGGCGCACGGTCAGCGGGCGCGCGGGCAGGAAGCCGTGCACGCGATAGTTCTGGTGCTGCCGGCGCAGGCTGCGGCCGGAGACGACATGGACGCGGACGCTGCGATGGCGGAGCGCGATGTCGATCGTGCCATCGACGTCGCCGCGCCAGACGATGTTGTTGCCTTGCCGCGGGTCGGCGGCCGCGATCGGTGCGGCGGTTTCCCCGGCGCTCGCCGGCAGCGTGCAGGCGATGCTGAATATGCAGAGCAGGGCGCTCGAGACCAGTCTGGCCAGAGGTTTCATGGTGGCGCTGTATCCTTGTTGGCAGGGGAGTCAAGGATACGTCACGGGCCGCCGGCTGTCCATGCGGAGGGCGTGGCGGCGTGGAGGGCATGGCCGTCCGCGGGGCAGGAGTCTTGCCGGACGGGCCAAGGCGGCCGGCGACCCGCAACGGCGCTTCGGGCGCGCCAGCCATGGCGCGCGCGCATCAGTCGCCGAGAAAGCGGGCGACCCGCGCGGCGACCTTGGCGGCCAGCGAGGGGTCGAGGCAATCGACCTTCTCGGCGGTCAAGGAATTGCTCAGCCAGGTGATCTGGCGCTTGGCCAGCTGGCGCGTGGCGAAGATGCCGCGGTCGCGCAGTTCCCTGGGCGGGATGAGGCCTTCCTGCGCTTCCCACGCCTGGCGGTAGCCGACGCAGCGCATCGACGGCAGGCCGGGGTTCAGGCGGTATTTCCGGCGCAGCGCGCGCACTTCGTCGTCGAGGCCGGCGAGCAACATCGCGTCGAAGCGGCGGGCGATGCGTTCGTGCAGCACGGCGCGCCCGGATGGCAGCAGGCCGATCGTCAGGAGATCGTAGGGCGGCCGCTGGCGCTCGCTTGCGGCCAGCAGCTCCGACATCGGCCGCCCGCTCAGGCGGCAGATCTCCAGCGCGCGCTGGATGCGCTGGCTGTCGGCCGGATGCAGCCTTGCCGCGGTCGACGGGTCGAACAGGGCCAATTTCGCGTGCAGCGCCGGCCAGCCCGCGGCGGCGGCTTCGGCGTCGATTTCGGCGCGCAGCGCCGCATCGGCCGGTGGCAGGTCGGCCAGCCCGTGCAGCAGGGCGCGGAAATAGAGCATCGTTCCGCCGACCAGTAGCGGCGCCTTGCCGGCGGCGGTGATTTCGGCCATCGCCGCCAGCGCGTCGGCGCGGAAGCGGGCGGCGGAGTAGCTCTCCTCGGGCGAAACGAGGTCGATCAGGCGGTGCGGGTAACGGGCCAGCGTCGCGCGGTCCGGCTTGGCGGTGCCGATGTCCATGTCGCGGAAGACCTGCGCCGAATCGACACTGATCAACTCGACCGGAAAACGGCCGGCGAGCGCCATGGCCACCGCCGTCTTGCCCGAGGCGGTCGGGCCCATGAGCAGGATGGCGGGGGGCAGGCGGGGCGGATTCATGGCGGCGAATGCTATCACGCACGGGCGCGGCAGCTCCGGCCTATAATCCGCCCATCATAGGGGGAAACCATGTCGCTCGTTCCATGCCGCGCCTGCGGCCACACCGTCGATACCTCGGCCGAAGCCTGTCCCGGCTGCGGCGCCACCAATCCGGGGCGCAAGATGAGCCGCCAGCAGCACGACCTGATCGTCCTGCTGATCCAGTTGGTCATCGGCGCCGCGCTGGTGGCGGCGGCGGGATCGTGGGCCTGGAACGCCGTCGGGCCGATCGTCAAGAGCCAGCTTGCCAAACCGGCCCCGTAGGCGCCTGCCGTCGGCTTACTCCGGCCGGGCCGGCAGGTCCGCAGCAGGATGCTCCAGCCGTTCGTACTCGGCGATCACTTCGGCGCCGAGCAACAGCAGCGTGGCGGCGATTTCCAGGCTGAACAGGATGACGACGGCGCTGGTCAGCGAGCCGTAAACCACGCTGGCGGTCGACAGGCCGTTGAAATACCAGACCAGCACATGGCGAATGATTTCCCATAGCGCGGTCGCCGTGACGCCGCCCACCAGCGCGTAACGCAAGGCGATCCGGCCGACCGGCAAGAAATGGTAGATCGCGGCGATCATCAGCGCTTCGGCGGCCAGACCGAGCAGATGGAGGAGGGTGCCGGACAGGCCGGGCAGGTACCAGTTGCGGCCGAATACAAGGATGCTGTCGGGCACCAGGGTCTGCACGACGATCGAGATCAGCGTCACCGCGAGCAGGCCGACGCCGAGCAGGGCGACGAAGGCGAAAGGCAGCAGCAACGACAGCAGCGAAGAACGCTGGTCGGCCATCTCGCGATGCCCGAAGATGACCGCCATCGCCTGGTTGAGCGCCGAGAAGGTCAGCGAACTGAAGAAGAACATGGTGGCGAGCAGCGCGCTGCCGATGGCGACGTGCTGCTCGAGAAAGCGCGACAATTCGTCGAGGACGGCATGCGACTGGCTGGGCACCAGCCATTCCAGATAGTGTTCAAGGGTTTCCAGCACTACGGTGGGCGATACCACTTGCGAAAGCACGATGAAGCTGAGAATCAGCAGCGGAATCAGGGAAAGCAGCGCGTTGTAGGCGATCGCCCCGGCCAGCAGGAAGCCGCGGTGCGCCTGAAAGTTTCTCAGCACCCGCAACACGAAGGCGAGCGGGTGGGTGAGAACCTGGATAGCGGGCGAGTGTGGGGCTTGCAGCATTTCCCGATTGGGCTCGAGTGGTTGCCTGCCAGGCATCGGGCGTCAGTTCGGCAGGCGGATCCCCGAACCGATGACGCGCACCACGCTGGCGGCGACTTTCCCGTCCTGGGCGTCGTCGTGGTCGACGAAGGTGTAGTGCAGGGCGGTCAGGGCATTGGTCGGCACGGTCGGATCCGTGTACTGTGCGCCGATCGCCTGCTGGCTGACCACCTCGCGCGGGAAGACCGGCAGGGTGACGACCGGACCGCCCTGGATCGTCAGTCTGCCATCCACGTAGGTGATGGCGTAATTGCCCGAAGACTGGCCATGCGGAGTAATCGTGTAGATGCCGGCAGGAGAGGCCAGCGTCGCGGGCGTCGCGAGCGAGAGGATGCCATTCAGCACCGCCGGCGTCTCGCCGCCGACGAACCCGGAATAGGTCGCGGAAAACGGCGGGTTCGGCGTGTTGACCGGGCGCTGTGCGTCATTGGCGGTGATGACGAGCGGCGCCGGCGTGATACTGGCAGTGGTGGTGGCGGTAGCATTGACCGTGTAGTTGCCGGCATCGGTGCCAGATAGCCAGAGGCCGGTGGCGGTGACGGTTTTCGCGGCGCCGGCGTTCCTGTCGGCGAAGGTGGCCGTGCCACCGGTGTAGACGACACTGTCGCCGCCGATCACGCCGCTCAGGCTGCGGCTGGCAATGGTCGCCGCCGTGGCGCTGTCGTAAGTCTTGTCGCTGGCCGTAATGCTGCCGGTAAGCGCCAGCGGACTGATGGTGTAGTTGGCGGCCGGCGTCGTGTAGCCGGCAAAGCTGTAGTTGGCCGCATCCGCGCCGGCGAGGGCGCCCGCCATCTGCGTGTAGCTGCCGACGACGGGGTTGCCGCTGCTGCTCAGCGTCGCGGTGTTGACGCTGGTCGTGCTGGTCACGGCGTCGCCGGCGATCACGTTGCCGAAGCTCACCGCCCCGGGAGTGAGCGGCGCGCCGTAGGTCGAGCCCGACGCGGCGATTGCCGTCCCGGTCAGCGCCAACTGGGCGACGGTGTAGTTGTTGGCCGGCGTGGTGAAGGGAGTGAGGGTGTAGTTGCCAGCATCGGCGCCGGACAGGCTGCCGGCGCTCTGCGCGTAGCTGCCCGCGTTGAGGTTGCCGCTCGTGCTGTAGGCCGGGCCGACGATGCCGGCCGTGCTGGTCACAACGTCGCCACCGATCACGCCGTTCAGGCTGACCGCGCCGGTGGCCGCCGGCGTGCCGTAGGTCGTGTTGACTGCGGCGATCGAGGCCACGGTCAGCGCCGCCGGTGTTATTTGGCCGATATTCGCACTCGCTGTCGTCGGCGAGACCGTGTAGCCGTAGACCGTGGCCGTACCGTTGCTGGCGCTGGCGGTGATCCCGGTTGCGGTGACGGTCTTGCCGGTGCCGACGTTCCTGTTGTCGTAGCTGGCGCTGGCGGCGCTCAGCGTCACCGTGTCGCCGCCGACCGCGCCGCTCGCGGTGAAATTGCCAGGCGCCAGTGTCGCGGTCGTCGTCGCGTCATAGACCTTGCTCACCGTGCCGGTCAGGCCAGGGGTGATGGTCGGGGCCAGCGTGTAGAGGAAGCCGTTGCCGGTGGGCTGAGCCACCGGGGTGACGCCAAAAAACGCGTTGTACTGCCGGAAGTCGTAAGCCAGTCCGCCGGGGTTGTCGGGGGTCGCGCCGGCGAACGGGTTGGGGTTGCTCGACCAGACCAGCCAGCGGCCGTTGGGCGCCGACAGCGCCGTGGCGCCGGCGTTGTTCACGAAGCGGCCGCCGGAAAGAACAATGGCATCGCCGGCGCCGCTCGCGGTCAGCCTGCCGGCCAGCGTCAGCGTGCCGCCGGCGGTTGCGGTCAACGTGCTGAAACCGGACAAATCCAGTGTCAGGTCGTTGATGTCGTTCAAGCGGACATTCCCGCCCGACTGAACGGCGACGTTGCCGCGGAAGTCGTTGGCGTTGTCGAGCGTGATGTCGTTGGTCCCGGCGTTGAGCGCCGTGGCGCCGGCCACGGTGAGGGCGCCGGAGTCGGTGACCGCACCGCCCGCGGTAAGCGCCAGATTTGCGCCGATGGCCGAGGCGCCGAGGTCGATGGCATTGGCGTCGCGCAGGGCGACGTTGGTGGCCGCGGCGATGGCGACGCTGGCAAAGTCGTTGGCCGCATTCTGCATCGTGACGTTGCCGGCGCCCGCGCTCAGGGCCAGCGCGTTGCCGTTGGCGGCGACGCTGCCGTTCGCCGTGATGCTGCCATTGGCGGTGGTCGCGAGCGTCGTCGGCGCGCCCAGCGAAACGGTGTCGTTGTAGGTCTGATTGCCGCTCGTCCGGACCAGGCCGCCGCCGATGGCCGTCGCGCCGCCGGCACTGGTCGTCAGGCTGGTCAGCGCCGTCGTGCCGCCGACCGCGCCGTTCAGGACGAGCGTGCCGAGCCCCTGTTTTGTCAGTGCGAAGGCGCCGTCGATTGCCCCGGCCAGGGTCAAGACCGACCCGCTGTTGGGCGCGACGATGGAATCGGCGGCGAGGGTGATCGGACCGGTGAGCGACGCATTCCCGTTCGAGGTGATCGCGCCGGCGCCAAACAACCCCGGCCCGTTCAACGTCACCGGCTCGGCGCCAATGGCCACCCCGTCGATGATCAGGCGTGCGTTGCTGCCGACACTGGTGCCCCCGGCCGGCGCACCGAGCGCTGCGGCGTTGGCGGCGACCAGCGCCCCGGCATTGATGTTGGTCATGCCGGTATAGGTGTTGCTGCCGGCCAGCGTCAGTGTGTCTGTTCCCGTCTTGGTCAGGTCGCCGGTGCCGCTGATGACCCCGGCGTAAGTCGTAGCCGCGGTCTGGTTGACCGTCAGCGTGTTGCCTCCCAGCGTGACGTTGCCGCCGCTGGCGCCGCCGCCCGCGAGATTCCCGATGGTTTCGTTGCCGGCAAGACCGAGGGTGGCGCCAGCCACATCGGCCAAATTGACCTGCGATGCGTCCGCTATGGCATTGCCGCCGGTAGCGGTCAGCGTCCCGGCGTTGATGTTGGTTGCCCCGGTGTAGGTATTGTTCCCCGAGAGAACGAGCGCGCCATTGCCCTGCTTGTTGATGCCGAACCCAGCACCACCGATCGCGCCCGATAGCGTCAATTGCGTACCAGCGACGTCAACGTTGCTGTTCGCACCCAGTGTCACCGGACCGGCGAAACTGCTCGTGCCCGCACTCGTCGCCAGGCTACCGCCGTTGAGCGTGACCGCTTCGCCGGTCGCGTAGGCAACATTGCGGAAATCGAGCGTCGCCCCGTTGGCCACCGCCGTTCCCGCGGCAGTGGTGCCAAGCGCGTTGTTCGCCGTCACGGCAAGGGTGCCCGCATTGACCGAGATCGCCCCGGCATACGCGGTGTTTGCGCCCGACAGGGTCAGCGTGCCGGTGCCGTTCTTGATCAGCGCCCCGCTGGTGGTCGTGATCGTGCCGTTGATCGCCGTATTGCCCGTGCCGTCGACCGTCAGGTTCCGCGTCGCCCCGGTGACCGAATTGGCAGCGCTCAGTGTCAGCGTCCCCGCATCGGACTGGATTTCTGCGTTGCCGGCCAGCGTCACCGTGCCGCCCCAGGTGTTGTTGCCGCTCAGGTTGCGCAGCGCCCCGTCGCCGGCGACCCCCGTGCCGCTCAGGCTGAGCGCCTCCGCGCCGACGGTGATCCCGCCTTGCATCCCCAGCGTCGCGCCATTGGCGACCGTAACTCCGGCCGTGGCCGCCCCGAGCGCCGAGGCGTTGGCGGCGACCAAGGTGCCGGCGTTCACATTCGTGACGCCTCTGTAGGTGTTGGCGCCTGACAGCGTCAGCGTGCCTGCACCTGTCTTGGTCAGGTTGAGGGTTCCCGTCGGGTTCTGGATGACCCCCGAGAAAACCGTCGCAGTGTCATCCGCGCCCACCGTCAGAGTCGTCGTTCCGGTGCCTGTCTTGGTCACCGTGCCAGCCCCGGCGAGCGAACCGATGGTTTCGCTGTAGCCGGCCAGATTGAAGGTTGCGCCTGCCGCGACGGTCACCGCGCTCGCATCGGCAATCCGATTGCTGTTGCCCAGTGTCAGCGTTCCCGCATTGATGCTGGTGGCGCCGGCATAGGCGTTGTTCCCGGAGAGGGTCAAGGTTCCTGCGCCCGCCTTGGTCAGCCCGCCCGCCCCGCTGAGCACGCCGCCGTAGGTCGTCGTCCCTGCCTGGTTGACCGTCAGCGTATTGGCGCCTAGCGTGACGTTGCCGCCGGTTGTCCCGCCGCCCGACAGGTTGCCGATCGTCTCGCTGTTCGCCAGGTTGAGCGTCGCCCCTGCCGTGTTGGCTAGCGTGACCTGCGAGGTGTCGGCGATCGCGCTGCCACCCGCTGCCGTGAGCGCCCCCCCATTGATTGTCGTCACCCCGGTGTAGGTGTTGGCGCCCGAGAGCGTCAATGTGCCGGCACCCGTCTTGGTCAGGTTGAGGGTTCCCGTCGGGTTCTGGATGACCCCGGAAAAAGTCGTCGAGGTGTTGTCGGCGCCAGCCGTCAGGGTCGTTGCCCCTGCCCCCGTCTTGGTTACCGTGCCAGCCCCGGCGAGCGAGCCGATGGTTTCGCTGTAGCCGGCCAGATCGAAGGTCGCGCCCGCGGCGACAGTCACCGCGCTGGCATTGGCTATGATGTTGGACGCGCCCAGGGCCAGCGTGCCGGCGTTGATGTTCGTGGCGCCGGTGTAGGTGTTGGCCCCCGAGAGGGTGACCGTGCCGGACGTCGTCTTGGTCAACCCGGCGGTACCGCCCAGTCGCGCGCTCACGGTTCCCGCCTGGACGTCATACGCGCTGGTCGAGGTCAGCGTTCCTGTCGTGCCGGTAATCGCACCGGACAACAGTTGAACGCCGGCAACCGTATCGCTTCGGTTGGCAATGTTGAACGTGCCGCCGTTGACCACGAGGCTCGATCCATTGGCCAGTACATTGCTCGCGCCGAGGGCCAGCGTGCCGGCGTTGACCGTCGTCGCGCCGGTATAGGTATTGCTCTGCGACAGGGTGAATGTCCCGGCGCCGTTCTTCACGACCGTGGTATTGCCGGTAATGGGCGAGGACTGGGTCACGGCGCCTGCGGCATTGAGCGTGAGCGTGCCGCCGTTGAGGCTGACGCCGCGCAAGTTGTTGATCCCGCCGCCCGCATTGAGCGTGAAACCGAGCTGGCCGGCCGTCGAGCCGACGTTGGCGCCGGAATTGAATACGATGTTGTTGGCCGCATTGAGCGTCAGCGTGGCGTTGCCGCCCGCCGTCTTGGCGATGGCTGAGGCCACCGTGATGTTGCCAGCCTGAGTGCCGGTCGAGCCCGTCGTGATCGTGACGTTGGTCCCGGTGTTCAGGGAAGTCTGGATGTCGTCGCGATCGACCACAGCATTGTCGGCCGTGGCATCGAAATTTGGGAGCGCCGTTCCACCGCTCGTGGGACCTGCGGTGTTGATCGTGATGTTGCGCGGGTCGAGCAACCATTGGCCGGCTAGTCCGGCAGGCGCGCTGGCATCCACCGAGCCATTGGCTTCCAGGTATTCCTTGCCCGAGGTCTCGACAAAGCCGCCGTTGCCGGACTGGCTGCCGCCGCGCGCCGAGATGCTGCCGTAGAAGCGCGTTGCATCGTCGGCCCAGACGATGACCTTGCCGCCGTCGCCCTGCTGCAGCGCGTCGGCCGTGATCGTCGCCTGCGGACCGACATAGGTGCGGAAGGCGTTTTGCACGCCGGCATTGGCGCCCTGATAGTCGCCGCCGACCAGCACCGTGCCTCCGCCGGTCGCCCCCGAGGCGTCGACCTGTGCGGCGTTGACGAGGCCGACCTGGTGGCCGAGCAACTGGATGTCGCCGCCCTTGCCTGCGGCGCCGCGCGCCGCGAGGCTGCCGTCGGCGAGGAGCGTGCCGGTCCGCGCCTGGACGGTGATTTCGCCGCCTTTTTTGCCGTCGACCGCAACCGTCGAGCCGGCGCCGAGGGTGATGTCGTTGCCGGCGGTGAGCACGATGCGCCCGCCGTCGGACGTCAGGCTGGACGCCTCGAGCACGCCGCTGTTGTTGATGACGCCGCGCGTGACCGCTTCGGCGCCGGCGGCGGTGAGCAGGATGGCGCCACCCTCGGCGCGGATCGCCTGACGATTCTCGATCAGCGTGTCGATGGCGGCGGCGCTGACGTCGAGGCCAACCAGCCGGTCGCCGGCGAAGTTGAGGCGGACACGTTCGCCGGCTCCCATGGCGACCGTTCCCTGCGGCGCGCTGACGGCGCCGCTGTTGGCGATGGCCGGGGAAATGAAGGCCAGGTAGCCGCCGGGCGCCGCGGTGATCCGCCCCTCGTTGGCGATGCTGCCGCCATTGCCGCTGAAGACGAAATTGCCGGACAGGAAGTCGTCGTCGCGGATGTTCAGGGTGGAGGCGACCAGCCCGCCGACATGGACGCGCGCCCCCTTGCCGAAGAGGACGCCGCTCGGGTTGATCAGGAAGACCTGACCGTTGGCGGTCAACTGGCCTTCGATGCGCGAGGCGGTGGGACCGCTGACGCGGTTGAGGGCGACGGCAGAGGCATCGGGCTGACGGAAGGTGACCGACGCCTGGCTGCCGATGTCGAAGTTCTGCCAGTTGATGATGGCGCGCTGGCTGCCCTGATCGATCGCCATGTTGGCGCCGCTGCTGCTGATGCTGGCTTGGCCGGCGGTGACTTGCCCGCCGCCGGGCAGGGCGCCGGGGGCGAGGTCGGCGGCCAGCGTGGCATGACTCCCGAAGGCCAGCGTCAGCAACAGTGTCGCCGCGCTGCGCTTGACCCTGCCGCGCTTGCCACGCGCCGAGGCGGTCTCGGGGGCGGCGACCCAGGAGTTCCGTTCTTCGTTCCAGACCAGTCGATAAGCGCGGTTCATGTCGTTCTTTCAATACGCCCAGGTGACCCCGACCCAGCCACGCGAGTCGTTGTCCCTGCCGTCGGCGTCGTAGCCCTTCAGGGAGGCGCCTGGGTTGTTGCCGATCTTGGTCGCGGCCTCCAGACTCGCCGTGAGCCCATTCGGCAAGCTCCAGTTGAAACCGACACCGACGCCGGACAGGTTGTAGTGGTTGGGGAGGCCGAAGCTGGCCAGACCGTCCCGCGTATCCTTCAGCAGCCAGACGGTGCCGGTATCGACGAACAATCGTGTCGACAGGCTTCCGGGCAAGGCTGCGATCGGCACGGGAATCAGCCAGTCGAGCCTGGCCAGCAGCGCCTGGTCGGCGGGCGCTTCGCCTTCCGGGTAGGCGCGGACGCCATTGACGCCGCCCATCAGGAATTTTTCGGAGGAATCGAGGTTGCGGTTGCTGGCCTGGCCCGAGAGTCGCAGGAACAGCCGGTGGCCGTTGTCGAGGGAATGCAGGTACTGGTACTCGCCGCGCAACTTGAAATAGCGTCCGGCGGTGTCCACCGTCGCGGCGTTCGCCTGGACGTAGGCCGGCGGTCCCGAGATGTTCAGGTCGCCGCCCGCCAGCGCCACCTGGTAGCGGTTCTGTCCGCTGGCGGTCGCAGCCACACCGTCGAGCGAAAGACTGACGACGTTGGCATCCTTGTCGTCGAGTTCGCCGAACGCCGAGCTGTCGTTCAGACGCTTGCGCTCGAAGCTGAGTCCCGCGTTCATGATCCGGCGCTGCGACAGGATCAGCGGATAACGCGCCTGCAGACCAAAAACTTTGGCGTAGCCCTTCTGGTCGAGAGGTGCGAACTCGCAACAAAGCTGGTAGTTGAACTGCGAGTAGCTGGCGCCCAGGGTCAGGCCCTGGTAGCCGACGGGGGTCTGATAGGCGGCGAAGACGGCGTCGGAATCTCTGGATTTCATCAGCCACAGGCTGGCGAGATCGCCGACACCGCGCGGGCTGTTGAGGTTGAGCAGGGCGGTCGCGCGATTCTGCCCGCTGTAGCGATTGCCGTAGTTGTCGGCGCCGAGTTGGCCGCTGAACAACGGGCCGGCGGGCGCCTCGATGACCATGTGCGAGGTGCCGACCGTGGCGCCGGGCTGCATCACCGCCCGCACCGGCGCCCCGCCGCGCTGTTCGAGCAGGATCAGGCTGCGTTCGAGCGCGGAACGCTCGATGGGCTGGCCTGCGCCAACCTGATGCGCGTCCAGGATGCCTTGGGCATGCTGCTGTTCCAGCCGGGGCGAGCCGCCGGTCTCGACGGCGCCATAACGCCCCTCGAGCACGGCAATGCGCACTGCGCCGTCGCCAATGTCCTGCGTCGGCAGATAGGCGCGGGCGAGAAAATACCCCTGTTCGCGATAGAAGGCGGTAATGCGCGCGGCAGCCTTGCGCAAATCGGCAAGACCGAGTTCTTGGTCGATCAGGTCGGACAGTTGTGCCTGCAATTGGTCCGGCGGCAACAGGCTGACGCCTTCGAGAACGAATCGTGAAACCTTGACCTTGGCGCTGCCGGGGAGGGGCTTGCCGATGTCTTCATCCGGCAGCGCCGGCAGCGTCGACGAAGGCAGGATCGGGACGGCGGCGGGCGGGGTGGCCTGGTTCAGCAGGCTGCCGGCACTCGGGTGAAACAGCGGCGGAACGTCGGCCAGGGCGCCCGCGACGCCGGCGACGAGAAACGCCGGCAGAATCAATCGTGCGGCGAACGGGTACGAAAGCGTGTGCACTTGGCTCAAAGACGTGATGGCCGAAGGAAAGCCCATTATGCACACACTGGATCAACAAATGCCCGGAAGATGTTATTTATAAAGAAAAATTCTCTGCGCTGATCGTGAAAAAAGAGACACCGGCGAGCATCGCTCCTGGCTACTTTCCGCGCAGGAAGAGCCTGTCGAGTTCGGCTAGCGGCAATTCCGTCCACGTCGGCCGGCCGTGGTTGCACTGGCCGGCACGTTCGGTTTCTTCCATCTGGCGCAGCAGGGCGTTCATTTCGGGCACGGTGAGAATGCGGTGGGCGCGGACGGCGCCGTGGCAGGCCATTGTCGCCAGCAGTTCGTTGCGGCGGGCGGTGGCGAGCTGGGTGATGCCGTGTTCGCGCAGTTCGGCGATCAACGAACGGGCCAGCGCGGCGGGGTCGCCGGATTGCAGCAGGGCGGGGATGCTGCGCACGCCGAGCTGGTTGGGGCCGAGCGGGGCGATGGCGAAACCGAGGTCGGCGAGAGCGTCGGCGTGTTCCTCGACGGCGGCGATGTCGAGCGGGTCGGCTGAGAAGACGGCGGGGATCAGCAGGTTCTGGGTGGCGATCTGGCGCTTGTCGAGGGCGGTCTTCAGCTTTTCGTAGAGGATGCGTTCGTGGGCGGCGTGCATGTCCACAAGGACAAGACCTTGCGCGTTCTGGGCCAGGATGTAGATGCCGTGCAACTGGGCCAGCGCGTAGCCGAGCGGCGGGCTGTCGCGGTCGACGGCTGCGGCAGGCAGGAATTGGGGGGCGGTGGCGGAAATGCTGGCGGGGGCGCCGACGCCCTGGGCGGCGCGGGCGAAGGCGAGGTAGGCGGCAGCGGCGGGCTCGGCGACGCCGAGCGTGCTCTGCTGGCGCAACGGCGGCGGGTGGTTCGGGGTGAAATTGAAATTTGCCCTTCTTTCGGGGTCGACCGCAACAGGCGGCATTTCGGGCATTTCGGACTGCACCGGCGCCGCCAGCGTGCGCTGGATGGCGTGGAAGACGAACTGGTGCATGGCGCGCGAGTCGCGGAAGCGGACTTCGGTCTTGGCCGGGTGCACATTGACGTCGACCAGCGCCGGGTCGATGTTGACGAACAGGCAGACGGCGGGCTGGCGGCTGCCGTGCAGCACGTCGCGGTAGGCTTCGCGCAGGGCGTGGGCGATCACCTTGTCGCGCACGAAGCGGCCGTTGACGAAGACGTACTGGCCGTCCCTGGCATCGGTGGCGCGCGTCGGGTCGATGGCGAAACCGGCGATGGCCAGCGGCCCGGCGACGGCGTCGAGGCGGCGGGCGGCGGCGAGGAAGTCGTCGCCGAGGATGTCGGCGATGCGCCGGGCGCTGTCGGCGGGGGCGAGCTGGAACAGGTTGCGGCCGTTGTGGGTGAGGCTGAAGGCGACGTCTGGGCGGGTCAGCGCCAGGCGTTTGACGGCGTCGGCGCAGTGGGCGAATTCGGTGCTTTCCGATTTCAGGAACTTGCGGCGGGCCGGGGTGTTGTAATAGAGGTCGCGCATCTCGACGACCGTGCCGGCCATCAGCGCCGCCGGTTCCGGGGCGGCGCCCGGTTCGGCCTTGAGCTTCCAGGCGTGGCTGGCGCCGCGTTCGCGGCTGCTGATGGCGAGGCGGGCGACCGCGGCCACCGAGGCCAGCGCCTCGCCGCGAAAGCCGAGCGAACTCACCCGTTCCAGATCCTCCAGCGAAACGATTTTCGACGTGGCGTGGCGGGTCAGGGCCAGCGCCAGTTCGTCCTTGGCGATGCCGCAGCCGTCGTCGGTGACGCGGATCAGCTGGACGCCGCCTTCCTCCAGATGCACCTGGATCGCCTTGCTGCCGGCGTCGAGGCTGTTTTCCAGCAGTTCCTTGAGCACCGAGGCGGGCCGCTCGACCACTTCGCCGGCGGCGATCTGGCTGATCAGCAGGTCGGGGAGGCGGGCGATCGTCGGCATGGGCGGATTATACCTTGGGGTAAAATCGCGCTTTTATCCTGCCCGGTGCGCCCGCATGGAATTCCTCGCCCAGTTCATGGACATCGTCCTCCATCTCGACAAGCATCTGGCGGTGCTGGTGCAGCAGTACGGCCTGTGGATCTACGGCATCCTGTTCGTCATCATCTTTTCCGAAACCGGCTTCGTCGTCACGCCCTTCCTGCCCGGCGATTCGCTGCTCTTCGTCGCCGGCGCGCTGGCGGCGATCGGCGAGGGCGGCATGGACATCCTCGTGCTGATGGGGGTTCTGACCACGGCCGCCGTTCTCGGCAATACCGTCAATTACCAGATCGGCCGCTTCCTCGGGCCCAAGGTCTTCCACTGGGAAAGCTCGCGCTTGTTCAACAAGGCGGCGCTGCTGAAGACCCATGTCTTCTACGAGCAGCATGGCGGCAAGACGCTGGTGATCTCGCGCTTCCTGCCGCTCTTTCGCACCTTCGCGCCGTTCGTGGCGGGCATCGGTTCGATGTCCTACGCCAAATTCACCTTCTTCAACCTGATCGGCGCGCTCGCCTGGGTGGTGTCGCTGTGCCTCGCCGGCTACTGGCTGGGCAACATGCCGTGGGTCAAGGCCAACCTGACGGCGATCATCGTCGGCATCATCGTCTTCTCGCTGGTGCCGGTCGCGGTCGGCTGCCTGAAGCACCGCGCCGCCTGATGCGCTGGCTGGCCATCCTGCTCGTCCCGCTGGTCGCCGCCTGCGTGACGAAGATGGGGAAGGATGGCCAGACCCGGACGACGGTCGATGCGAAATATCTGGTCAAGTCGGACGTCGACCGCATCGCCGACGCCAATCGCGCGGAAGTCGTCGCCGGTCTGCTGCTGATCGCCGACAAGCTCTACAAGCGCAATCCGAAGGAGTGGAAGAAGGGCGGCGCGGTCAGCCGCGAGGCTGCCGTCGACCGTCTGCGCCAGCGCAATTCGCGGACCTGGCCGGAATTCGGCGGACTGCGCGAGCGTCAGGCGGCGGCGCTGGCCTTCGGCAACGCGTACGAGGGCGACCGCGTGGCGGCGCTGATCTACGGCCTGCTGACCATGGTCGACGCGGCCTTCGAGCACAAGGAGGAGTTCTACATCCTCGACAGCCTGGACGAGACGAAGCTGTACAACTCCGCGCGCAACATGGAGATCGCCGTCTGGAAGCTGAGTACGAACCGCGATGCCGCCGGCGACCTGTTCCTGGTGTCCAACGAACTCGACCCGGCCAACCGCAACGTTTCCTTCGAGCGCGAGTTCGGGCGGATCACCGGCCTGCTCGATTTCATGGCGAAAATCGTCGCCGACCGCAATGGCCGGACCCTCTCCCGGGCGGTGCAATCCGTCACGACCATGATCTTTCTCCCCGTGAGTTTCTGACATGATGAAGACAGTCATCCTGATTTCCGGCCGCGGCAGCAACCTGGAGGCGCTGATCGCCGCCCGCGATGGCGGCGCGCTGCCGGTAGACATTGCCGCCGTGCTCAGCAACCGGCCTGACGCCGCGGGGCTGGCGACGGCGGCCGCGGCGGGGATCGCCGCATGCTGCATCGACCACCAGGCTTTCGCCGGACGCGACGCCTTCGACGCCGCGCTGGCCGACCGCATCGACGGCTTCGCGCCGGATCTCGTCGTCCTCGCCGGCTTCATGCGCATCCTCGGCGACGAGTTCGTGCGCCGTTACGCGGGCCGCCTGATGAACATCCATCCCTCGCTGCTGCCCGCCTTCCCCGGCCTGCACACGCACCGGCGGGCGCTCGCCGAGGGCGTGCGCATCCACGGCTGCACCGTGCACTTCGTGACCCCGGCGCTCGACCACGGCCCGGTCATCATCCAGGCCGCCGTGCCGGTGCTCGACGGCGACGACGAAGCGACGCTCGCCGCCCGCGTGCTGCGCCAGGAGCACCGCATCTATCCGCAGGCGGTGCGCTGGTTCGCCGAGGGCCGGCTGCGGCTCGCCGGCGACCACGTGCGGCTGGCCGGCGAAGCGGCCGGCGGCGGCGTGCTGGTAGCGCCCGAGTTGTGTTGATCGGCGATGCCGGTCGCGCTGCTGGCCGCGCTGCTGGGTTCGCTGGCGATCCACGCCGCGGCGCTGGTCGGGATGGATGTCGAGCTCTTCGGCGGCGGTCCCGAGCCGGAGCCCGCGCCCTTGCGCGCCGAGATCCGGCCGTTGCCCGAAGCGCCGCCTGCCCCGCCGGATGG
>JAFLDQ010000239.1 GCA_017302355.1 Dechloromonas sp. | reverse complement strand
GCGAAGACAGCCCAAAACGACAGCCCCAAAACCCCGATGACCGCGGGAAGGGTGGTCCACGGATCCATGAGGCTTGTCGAAACGACAAAGTCATCGTGGAACAGGGCGAACGACTCAAGAGCCGGAAGCGCGATCCAGCCCAGATACGCCCAGATCGCCCGCGACTCGGTCAACAGCCGTTCCAGCAGGGAAAACGAGCGAATTTGATAACCTGAAAGAATCCACTGACCCAATGGCGAGGCCAGGTAGGGAACAAGACCGATGACGGCAAGAAGGGAAAGGACCAGGAATGCACGCCCCAGCAAGTCCAGTCCGCCATGTTCGCTTCGCCGGACAATGAGTTCATACGCCGCGACGAAGCCCGGCAGCAGTATCCCGGTCTCCTTGCTCAGAATCGACAGCGGCCAGCATGCGCCCCAGGCGACGATCAGCCACAGCCAGGTCAGTGCCCGGCCAGGCGCGCGCCGCCGGGCCGTGACATGAAGAAGCAGCGCCGCCAGGAGGAAGAATGCGGAAAGACTGGTCATGCGCTGCACGACATACAGCACCGAGGTCAACTGGACCGGATGCAGCAGCCAGGCGCTGGCCAGCAACGCCGCATGGAGGCCGAAATGGCGCGACTTGAGGCGCGAGCGCAGTGAATCCAGCACCTGGCAGGCCAGCAGATAGACCAGGACGCCGTTCATGCAGTGAATGACGAGATTGCCCAGCTTGAACGCATGGGCGTCGAAGCCGCTGAAATGATAGTTGATGGCAAAACTGACCTGGCTGACCGGCCTGCCGAACTGACCGGCCAGTCCGCCCGACCACGCCATGCGCAGCGACTCCCAGGAAAGGTCGGGAACCTTCACGCGCGGGTTGAGCACGATGTTCGGACTGTCGTCAAAGAAGAAACCGCCGTGCAGGCCCGGCAGGTAAACCGACAGGACGGCCAGAACGCCCAGGAGCAGAAGCCCGGCGCCGGCAAATCGCGTGTCCAATAATTTCATCATCCGGCCCCGGAACTCGCCAACAGTCACTGGAACGAGGTGTCGCCACAAACAAAAAGACCTCACCGCGGTGAGGTCTTTCGTCAAGCCACGTTGCTTACTTGCAGGAACCCGGACGGTACTTCGCGGGGATCGTGCCGCCGCAAGCCCACTGAACCACGCCGGTGTTGACATCGCCCGTCCCGGTCAGCTCGATGTTCTGGTTCTGCACGGTCGTCGGCAGGGCCACGTTGGCACCGCTCATTGCGGTGGCGATAATCCTACCGTGCGTGTTGTCCGTCCTCGAGTATGCGACGGTATTGACGTAAGCGCTGCTCTGGGTGACCGTGCCGATCGAAGCGGTCTGGGGCATTTGCTGGCGGGTCTGGAAGAACTCGGCAACGCTGTTCTTCTGCCCGGAAGCGGCGATCATGATCTCGCTGACCTTGGCGCGCACGGTGTAGTCCTGATACGCCGGCAACGCGATGGCGGCGAGAATGCCGATGATCGCGACGACGATCATCAGTTCGATGAGGGTGAAGCCCTGTTGAACACGTTTCATTTGAATCTCCTTTTTGGCTAGAAAGCGGAAACCGCTGTCCTTACTCTATCACGAACCGTGCCAGATCCCTGGCATATGCCCTCTCTTCCCGTCATTCGCCTGTTTCCGTGGGTTTCGGCGCAACCGGCCGTTCACGCGACTGGTGCGACATGACGAAATTTGTCACCTTCCGCTGGCGCAATTCGTCAATGGCCCGGCGAAATGTCGCCTGTCGCGGTCAACGGCTACAAAAGGCCAAGAACACGGATTCGGCATTCGAATTCCCTGACGCGCTTGATCGTGTCCCAGGGTGTTGCGGTTCGTGCAGTTGCTCCTGGGTCCGTGCGCCGCAACCTTGATCGCCGCGGCGAGACTGCTACACTGGAGCCATGCCTGCCACGAGGATTGCGCCATGCCTCCCTTGTCCGCCGTAAATACTTTCATTTCCGTCGACGAATACCTCAACGGCGAGTTGCACGGTGAAATCCGGCACGAATATGTCGATGGCCAGGTTTATGCAATGGGCGGCGCCAGCGACAGCCATGGATTGATCGTCAATGCGCTGGCGTTTGCCCTGACGCCCGCAGCGCGCAAAAAGCACTGCCAGTTGTTTACCTCCGACATGAAGCTGCGGCTGAGCATCGCCGGCAAGATGGTGTTCTATTACCCGGACTTGCTCCTGTCCTGCGCTCCCGATGACCGGCAGCCCTATTTTCGCAGCCGGCCCTGCCTGATTGTCGAGGTGCTCTCCGACTCGACGGAGCGCATCGACCGCCGCGAGAAACTGCTGGCCTACCAGACCTTGCCGAGCTTGCAGGAATATGTGCTGGTGGCGCAGAACGCCAGGCGGGTCGAGATCTATCGGCGCGCGAACGACTGGAAGGCGGAATGCTTCGATTCGGGGGAGATTCGGCTCGATTGCCTGGAGAGCAGCGTATCCGTCGACGCCATCTATGCCGACATCGAATCGTTTGAAGCACCGGCGCCGGAGTCGATTGCCCCATCCTGGGTCGACCGTTGAGGCCGATGGCCGTCAGGGTTTGAACTTCCGATACCGTCACTGGGGATAACGCGACACCGCGGGGCGTCACGCATCCATGCGAAAATCCTGTCCAGACAAGCGGGTCCGCCGCCGGGAGCGGCGACGGCCCCCCGCGTTCCCGCGCCAGAGGCACTGGCCGGCGAATATATCCATAAGTGGATAAAAGTCGCGACTTTTTTACACTATTCGTTAAAAAAGTCGCCATGAAACGTTATCCGGATGACCTCGTTGCAACCGATCTGAACCGCAAGATGGTGCTGGTGACCGGCCCTCGGCAGGTCGGCAAGACGACGCTTTGCCGACACATCATGGAGCGCTTTCAACCATCCCAGTATCTCAATTGGGACGTTGGGCCGGATCGCGCCGCTGACCCATCTGATCGAATGCAGGCTTTCGGACAGCAATGTTCATCGCGCCCTGGCCGGTTTCGCCAACAAGTTCCCCGGAGCGGAAGCCATTCAATTGGTCCGCGATTTGCGTCAGGAGGAATGCCGGGCTTCGGTGCGCATCACCGGCGCCGCCGGTTGGCTGGCCGGACTGGAAGCGTCAGCGGGAGCTGATGTACCGCGGGAACGAGGAACGCGGATCCGACCCGGACCTTCCGGATCGTCCGCCACTTCGTGGGCGAATCAGCAATCCACCTGCTTCGCGTCGAGGAACTTGGCGGCGTACCTGCGGTAGATTTCGCTGCCGATGAATACGTCGTGCAGGTCGGGGTCGATGTGACCGTTCTCGCGGAATTTTTCCAGGATGCCGAGCGCCTGCGACAAGGTCATGCCCGGCTTGTACGGGCGGTCGCGCGCGGTGAGCGCCTCGAAGATGTCGGCGATGCCCATCATCCGCGCCTGCCAGCTCATCTGCTCGCGCTTCAGGCCGCGCGGGTAGCCCTTGCCGTCCATGCGTTCGTGATGGCCGCCGGCATATTCGGGAACGTTCTTCAGGTGCCTGGGCCACGGCAGTTGCTCGAGCATGCGGATCGTCGCGCTGACGTGGTAGTTGATGATGTGGCGCTCCTGCTGGGTCAGCGTGCCGGCGCGGATGCAGAGGTTCTCGAGCT
>JAFLDQ010000238.1 GCA_017302355.1 Dechloromonas sp. | reverse complement strand
ATCCTGCCGGGCCGCTTCCTGGCGGGCCGCTTCCTGGCGGGCCGATTCCTGGCGGGCCGCTTCCTGGCGGGCCGATTCCTGGCGGGCCGATTCCTGGCGCGCTGCCTCCTCGCGTGCAGCCTCCTGGCGTTCGCTCTCCCGCCGCACGGACTCTGCCCGCGCCGCGTCCTCGGCGACTCGCTCGGGCGCCGGCTGGTCGATTTGCGTCTGCGCTGCCCCGCCGCTATTTTCTGGCGTGTCCGGCAAGGCAGGTGCTGGCTCCAACGGTGCGGCAGGCACGACCAACTCGGCCACTTCGGACTGCTCCAGGGCAATTACCGCCGGAAAAGGCTTCGCCGAGGGCGCCGCGGCGGCACGCGGTTTCGCCGGGGCTGCGCTGGTCGTGGTCTTTGGCCGTGGGCTGGCCTTCGCCGTCCGCGTACTCCGGGGCACAGTCGCCCGGGCTGCGCTAGCCGCGGCCTTGGGGCTTGGGCCGGCCTTCGCCGTCCGCGGGCTCCGGGGCACGCGCGCCGCCGCTCGCCGCACCGGGGGCGGCTTGGGAGCCCTGAATGTCACGACAGCCGGCCCAGCGCCCCCCGGCTGCTCGGCCAAAGCCGGCGGCGAAGGCAGGGGATCCCCGGTGCTGGCTGGCTGCCCGCCTGCGGCCGGCACCGGAACGAGAACGACACGCAAATCCGGCACCTCGATCCGCCGGTCCTGCCAGGGGAAAGCGAAGCCCGGAAGGCCGAATTCCTGACCGCCCAGGGTCAGGCTCAACAGCAGGGCATGGGCCAGCAGGGAAATCAGCAGCGACAGACGCAGTCGCCTGCCTTGGGGGCCTAGAAGACGAACCGGCTGCCGGCGCAGGCAGGCGACGTCGATCACGGACAGCGGCAGCCGACTGCAAGGCAGTTCCGCTGCGGCGGCGGTGTCCACGGAATTCAAGCGAACGCCCACGCACGCTCCAGCGCAACGCGCATTGCGGTCACCAGATCCGCCGCCGACCCGCATCGGACAGCACCCCGCCGGCGGGCTGCCCGCCGGGCGTAATGGCGCCGCTCACGAGGCGTCCCGGACTCGGCGCCGGCATTCCCGATCGCGCATTCGTGGCGAACCTGCCGCCTGCCTTCAGACGAGGGAAGACCGCACTGCGGAATGCTCGCACGGACCGGATTCGAATCGAACTTCATGGACGGATTATGCAGCCAGAATCGGGTGGCCAGCAACGAAACCATGCTGGCCAGATTCGCATCACCGCTCCGTCAACTCCCCGTGACCGGCAGCCTGACGATCGGTTGGCCGCCATTGGCAGAGGTTATGGTCATCCGTCTGGAAGCGATCAACCCGAGCCTCTCGAGTTCCACCTGAAATGAACCTGGCCGGGCCGCCCCGGCCTTTCTCAGTTTCGCCCGATTCTGGCGGTCGACCGCGACACGCGTGGACGGGGTTATGGACGGCACGGACGGGGTCATGTCCTGCAATCGGACACTTGGCGACTTACGCAACCCGGAAAAATCGTAATGCAAGACCTGAGCCCCTACACACGATCCACGATCCACGATCCACGGATCACGACTTCGGAGCGGGCCACCACAGCAGCAGCGGCAGCGCCACCGCGAGCAGGTAGGCCAGCGGATGGCGCGTGCCGCCCGCGATCGCCAGCGCGATCAGCGTTAGCAGGAGCTTGACGGGAAACATGGCAGGTCATTCTATCGAACTCGGCGTCAAAATCAACGGCGATTCGCGCGGCGCGCAGGCGGCCGTTTCCGACGTCGACCGTGAGCTGAAAGGCCTCGTCCGCGCCGAAGGCAAGATCGCCCTGCTGGAAAGCGCCGAGGCGCAGGCGCAAGCGCTGGCCAGCAAGGCCGAGGCGGCGCGCCAGCGCGTCCAGCAACTCGAAACGGCGCTTTCTGAAGCGCTGACGTTCGAGGCCGACACCAGCACGATCAAGCGCCTGACCGGCGAGCTGAGCAGCGCCGAGAAGGAGGCCGGACGCCTCTCCGGCGCCATCGAGAAAAACCGCTCGGTCCTGGTCGGCCTGCGCCTGGCGGCGCAGCAGGCCGGGGTCAACCTCGCGCGCCTCGCCGACGAGAAGGTGCGAATCGACGAAGCGCGCCGCGCCGCCGAGGGGCTGAGCAGCGCCTTCCGCACCCTGGGCGTGCGTCCGCTGCGCGAAGTCATCGCCGAAACCGGGCGGCTCAAGGCGGCCCTCGACACCGTGCGCAACAGCGGCCTGCAGTTCGACGACAAGGAACGCGCCGCCGCGGTATTCACGCAACGCCTGGCGGCGCTGCGCCGCGAGGTGTCCGGCCTGCCGGCGGCGACGGAACAAGCCGGCCGCGGCCTGGGGCAAATGGCCGGCCAGGCCGACTCGGTCGGCGCCGCCCTGGGCGCCGCCGCGCACAAGGCGCTGGCGTGGACCGGCGCCCTGGCCGGGCTGCATGGGGTATCTTCGGTGGCCGGCGACATCGTCAAGACCGGCGCGGCCTTCGAAACCCTGGAAGCTCGCCTGACCAGCCTGCCCGGGTCGACCGAGGCGGCCAGGGAGGCGATGGGAAACATCAAGGAACTGGCGATCACCACGCCGTTCGAGGTCACCGCCCTGGCGGATTCCTTCACCAAACTGACCGCCTTCGGACTCCAGCCGAGCATGCAGCAGATGCGGGCGCTGGCCGATACGGCGGCGACCCTGGGCGGCGGCACCGAAGCGCTGACCGGCGTCACCATCGCGCTTGGCCAGGCGTGGGCCAAGGGCAAGCCGCAGGGCGATGAGATACTGCAGATGGCCGAGCGCGGCGTCCCGGTGTGGGACGTGCTGGCGACGGCGACCGGCAAGAGCACCGCCGAGCTGCAGAAGATGTCCGAGGCCGGCGAGCTGGGTCGCGGCGCCATCCTCAAGCTGATCGACGCCCTCGGCAAGATGAACGCCGGCGCATCGGAAAAGCTGATGTCGACCTTCTCCGGGGCCGTGTCGAACGCCAAGGACGCCCTGGCCGAGTTCTACGACATGATCGCCAGGGCCGGCGTGCTCGACTTCCTGACCGCCCAGGTGCAGGATCTGCTGGCCGAGTTCGCCCGCATGAAGGAGACCGGCGAACTCGACGCCGCGGCGAAGCGCATGGCCGACGCCTTCGTCGCGGTCGGCGAGGGCGTGCGCAGCGCGATCGAGGCGATCAATACCCTGTCCGGCGTCATCGTGCGCGGCGCTGAAGTGTTCGTCGCCTGGCGCCTGGCCGGCATGTCGCTGATTCCCGTGCTCGGCGGTGTCGGTACGGCGGCAGGCGCGACGGCGGTACAGGCGACCGCGCTGGGCGCCGCTTCCGAGAAGGCCGCCTTCGGCATGCGTGCGATGGCCGCCGCCGGACGCCTGATCAAGGGATTGACACTGGTCGGCCTGATCGAAGGCGCCGTGTCGCTCGTAAGGGGAACTGAGATATTTGGTAGGACGGAAGCGCGATATTTGGGGGATTTACCGTGTGTTACTGGGTAATATCGAGCGCACTTGGGAAAATACTTTGTGCTCGTTAATTATTAACTTGAACAATATGCCGAATACAGCTATGCTGGGCCAATGGCATCTACCGATGGCGATATTGAGCAGCGGTACCGACTTTTGTCGAGCCGGCTGGATGAACGTCAGCGTC
>JAFLDQ010000237.1 GCA_017302355.1 Dechloromonas sp. | reverse complement strand
CGCTGCCTTTCAGTTCGCGCAGCACGGCGATTTCCTTGCCATCGATGTAGAGATGGCTGTGGTCGCCCTTCGGGCCGGGCATGATCTCGTAGGTGACGCGGTTGTCGGCCGCGGCCTGCAGCTTGGCACCGTCGGCCGGCGCGCTGATGCTCACCGAGCCTTCCTGGGCGACGGCGGTCAGGGGGAATGCGAGGGTAAGCGCGAGCAGCGCGGCGGGGCGGATGCGGTTCGTCATGGCGTGTCTCCTTCTCGTCGGGGGAAATGGGCCGCGCTAGCCGAGGCCCGGGTGGATCATGTCGGCCGGCACCACCCAGCGCGCGAACTCCTCGGCCGTCACGTGGCCCGAGGCGAGGGCCGCCGCCTTCAGCGTGGTGCCCTCGTGGCTGGCGCGCTTGGCGATCTCGGCCGCCTTGTCGTAGCCGATGTGCGGCGCCAGCGCGGTGACCAGCATCAGCGAGCGTTCCATCAGCTCGCCGATGCGTTCGCGGTTGGCGGCGATGCCGTGCGCGCAGTGGCGGTCGAAACTGTCCATGCCATCGGCCAGCAGGCGGATGCTGTGCAGGATGTTATGGGCGAGCAGCGGCTTGAAGACGTTGAGCTCAAAATTGCCGGCGGCGCCGCCGATGCCGATCGCCACGTCGTTGCCCATGACCTGGCAGCAGAGCATGGTCAGCGCTTCGCACTGGGTCGGGTTGACCTTGCCGGGCATGATCGAACTGCCCGGCTCGTTCTCGGGGATGCTGATCTCGCCGAGCCCGGAACGCGGGCCGGAGGCCAGCCAGCGGACGTCGTTGGCGATCTTCATCAGCGCCACGGCCAGCGTCTTCAGTGCGCCGTGCACGGCGACGATGCCGTCGTTGGCGGCCAGCGCGGCGAACTTGTTGGCGGCGCTGACGAAGGGCAGGCCGCTGCGCGCGGCCAGTTCGGCCGCGACGCGGGCGCCGAATTCGGGGTGGGTGTTGAGCCCGGTGCCGACGGCGGTGCCGCCGACCGCCAGCGGATGCAGCGAGGGCAGCGCGGCGGCGATGACTTCCTCGGCGTGGTGCAACTGGGCGACGTAGCCCGAGAACTCCTGGCCGAGCGAGAGCGGCGTCGCGTCCTGCAGATGGGTGCGGCCGATCTTGACGATGTCGGCGAAGGCCGCCGCCTTGCCGGACAGCGTGGTCTTGAGCCGGCGCAGCGCCGGCAGCACGCGCTGGGCGATGCCGATGGCCGCCGCGACGTGCATGGCGGTGGGAAAGATGTCGTTCGATGACTGGCCGAGATTGACCTCGTCGTTCGGATGCACGAGGCGTCCGCTGCCGCGCGCGCCGCCGAGCAGTTCCGAGGCGCGGTTGGCCAGCACCTCGTTGACGTTCATGTTGGTCTGCGTGCCGGAGCCGGTCTGCCAGACGACGAGCGGAAATTGCCCGGCGTGGCGGCCGGCCGTCACCTCGTCGGCCGCGGCCATGATGGCGAGCGCCTTGACGTCCGGCAACAGACCGAGTTCCCGGTTCACCCGGGCGCAGGCGCGCTTCACCTCGGCCAGGGCGCGGATCAGCTCATCCGGCATGTGCTCGCCGGAGATGGCGAAATGCTCCAGCGAGCGCTGCGTCTGGGCGCCCCACAGACGGTCCTCCGCCACTTCGATGTGGCCGAAGGAATCTTTCTCCAGCCGGGTCATGGCGAGTCGTCCGTTCTAGTGGCGGGCGCGCAGGTCGTTGTTCAGCTCGTCGATGACCTCGGCCCAGTCGGCGTCCTCGAGGATGGCCTCGTGCAGGAAACCGGCCTGGGCGGGCGTCCAGAAGGCGGCCTCATGGATCTGAACGCCATCGGCCAGCGGGCTGTGCGTCTCGATGAAGCGCGCGATCGAGGCTTCGTCGTTGGCCTGTCCGAGCTGGGCGAACAGGTTGCTCAGGTTATGTACGGGTCGTTCCATGACATCCTCCTCATTCCATTTCCAAACCAACCGTGACTTTGTCGACTTCGCCTTGCCGTGCTACTGGCACTGTTGGGGGCTCGTCTTCGCGTCACAATGGATCTGGAAATGGAATCACTTGCCGCCGCTGGCAACGGCGTCGCCGCAGCGCAGGCAAGAATTGGATTGCGATCGCGGGCGGAAGTTCTCAGCAGCCGATGACCTTGAATTCGACCCGGCGGTCGAGTGCATCGCTGGCGTCGTCGCGGCCGTTGCCGACCATGGTCTGCCGCGACCCGACGCCGTTGGCGATCAGCCGTTTGCCGAGCGCCGGCGATGTTCCTTCCAGGCGCGACTTGACGTACTCCGCGCGCAACAGCGACAGGCGTTCGTTCAGGGGTTCGGGGCCGGTCGGACTGGTGTGGCCGGTGACCTCCAGGCACTTGCTGCCGCCCGACGTTTGCGTCGCGATGGTCTTCAGCCAGACCGGGTAGGGGCCGCTCAGTTTCGGATCCTGAACGAATGCGGTCGACCCCGGCCGGAACAGGAATTTGACGGCAAGGCGCTGGTGATCGAGGCCGTAATCGACGATTTTTGCGAAGGCCGCCTCGGCCTGCGGCTGGCGGCCGAGCTTCCAGTTGGCGAGGTAGATGCCGTTGAGGACGCGGAACTGGTTGCCCGCCGGCGTCGCCAGGGCGCCGTTGTAGAGGTCGAGCGCCTCCTGGTAGCGCCCGGCGCCGTAGGCGTCGATGGCTTCGGCGACCAGCGCGGCGGCGACGATGCGGTCGAGGTAGAGCGGATTGATCGGGTCGCCGGCCTTGGTGCCTTGGCAGGACTTGATGTAACCCTCGGTCGCCGGGTCGTCGGACCACGCCGGGGCGTCGCGAAAGAAGGCGAGCGGCGTCGGGTCGACGCCGTCAGGCAAGGCAAACGCCAGTCCCTTGCTGACCAGCTTGCCGCTGCGCAGATCAGCCAGCGCCAGACAGATCCGGTAGGCCTCGCGCGCGCCCGCCGTCTTGCGCTCGGCGTTGACGCCGGTGAAGGTGCCGATCAGCACCAGCGGGCTCTTGGCGACATTGGCCGCGGAGAACTCCTTGACCTCGAACCGCGGGTACTGCTCGCGCATCATCGTCGTCAGGCGCACCCCCAGCGACTGCGTGGCGACCGACTGCGCCCCGGTCATGCCGTCGATCAGCGGATCGATGACGACCGCGTAGCGGGGCTGCGCCGGCGTTCCCTCGGGCGGCAACTTGGCATTGTTGAAGAGCGCGGTGGCGGCGCTCAGCACCGCCTTGTCGTACGGTTGCACCGGCGGCGGCGCGGCGGCTGGCGGCGGGGTGGCGGCAACCGGTGGAGGGGCGGCGGTGCCGGCGGCCGGGGCAGGCGGCTTCTCCTGCAGGTTGTAGCATCCGCCGGTCAGCAGCGCGGCACAGAGCGCCGTGATCCATAACCGGCCGATGCCGGCTTTGCAAAGGATGGTGGTCATTGCTGGCACTCCTTTCGGAATTGGGCTTGGTCTTCATTGGACAGCGATTCGCCCAGTTGAATCCTGTACAGCAGGTCGGCGCAGCGGTTGCCGATGGCGCGCGTGCCTTCGACACGTTTGACCGGCGCCCGCTCTGCCTTGGGCGGGAGCTTTGCAACCGGCGCCGGGGTCGCCGAGGGCGCGGCACGCACCGGGGACGGTTCCGCTGGCCAGACGACGGCCGCGGCCTCGGCAGCCGGCGTCGCCGGTG
>JAFLDQ010000236.1 GCA_017302355.1 Dechloromonas sp. | reverse complement strand
TCGCGGATCGATTCGGCGCCGGTCATCATGGTGACGATGCGGTCGAGGCCGAAGGCCAGTCCGCCGTGCGGCGGGGCGCCGTACTTGAGGGCGTCGAGGAGGAAGCCGAACTTGGCCTGCTGCTCCTCGGGGCCGATGTTCAGGGCGTCGAAGACCGCTTCCTGGACTTCGGCGCGATGGATACGAACCGATCCGCCGCCGATTTCGGAACCGTTGAGAGCCAGGTCGTAGGCCTTGGCCAGGCACTTGCCGGGGTCGCTCTTGAGGAGGGCGACGTGCTCGTCCTTGGGGCTGGTGAACGGGTGATGGGAGGCCGTCCACCGCTTGTCTTCCTCGTCGTAATCGAACATCGGGAAATCGACGACCCACAGCGGTTCCCACGGCCTGCCGTTGAGGAAGCCCTTTTCGTGGCCGATCCGGATGCGCAGTGCGCCGAGCGCGTCATTGACCACCTTGGCCTTGTCGGCGCCGAAGAAGATCAGGTCGCCGGATTCAGCCTTGGTGCGGTCGACGATGGTTTTCAGGGCATTTTCGTGGAGGTTCTTGACGATCGGGCTTTGCAGGCCGGTTTCATTGAGTTGCGTGACGTCGTTGACCTTGATGTAGGCCAGCCCTCTGGCGCCGTAGATGGCGACGAACCTGGTGTATTCGTCGATCTCGCCGCGCGTCAGGCTGGCGCCGCCCGGCACGCGCAGCGCGGCGACGCGACCGTTCTCGCTGTTGGCGATACCGGAGAACACCTTGAAGGAAACGTCCCTGACGGCATCGGTGACTTCGCTCAGTTCGAGGGTGACGCGCAGGTCCGGCTTGTCGGACCCGAAGCGGCGCATCGCCTCGGCGCAGGTCATGCGCGGGAAGGGATTGGGCAGGTCGACGCCGATCGCGTCCTTGAAGACGTAACGGATCAGGTTCTCGATGAGGCCGGTGATCTGCTCCTCGCTCATGAACGAGGTCTCGATATCGACCTGGGTGAATTCTGGCTGGCGGTCGGCGCGCAGATCCTCGTCGCGGAAGCACTTGACGATCTGGTAATAGCGGTCGAAGCCGGCAACCATCAGCAATTGCTTGAACAGTTGCGGCGACTGCGGCAGGGCGAAGAAGTGGCCGGGGTGGACGCGCGAGGGCACGAGATAGTCGCGGGCGCCTTCCGGAGTGGACCTGGTCAGCATCGGCGTCTCGATGTCGATGAAGCCGTTGTCGTCGAGGAAGCGCCGGAAGGCGCGCGCCGTCTTGTAGCGCAACATCAGGTTGTTCTGCATCTGCGGGCGGCGCAGGTCGATGACGCGGTGAATCAGCCGGACATTTTCGGACAGGTTGTCGTCATCGAGCTGGAATGGCGGCGTCACCGACGGATTCAACACCTCGATCGCGTGGCAGAGAACCTCGATCTCGCCCGACGCGAGATTGGCGTTGGTCGTCCCGGCCGGGCGCGGCCGTACCTTGCCGGTCACTCTCAGGCAGAACTCGTTGCGGACCGACTCGGCGATCGCGAACGAGTCGGCGCGGTCGGGATCGCAGACGATCTGCGCGAGACCATCGCGATCGCGCAGATCGATGAAGATGACACCGCCATGGTCGCGGCGGCGCTGCGCCCAGCCGCAGAGGGTGACAATCTGCCCGTCGAGGGCGGCGTTGAGCTGTCCGCAGTAATGGGTACGCATGAAGCCTTCCGGTGGAATCAGGTTCTGGTGATGACGGGGGGATGGGCTGGCGGCGCCACGACGCCCATCGAGATGATGTACTTGAGCGCTTCGTCGACGGTCATTTCAAGTTCGATGACATCGGTCGCCGGCATCATCAGGAAGAAGCCGGAGGTCGGGTTCGGGGTGGTCGGCACATAGACGCTCAGGTACTCGCCCCGCAGATGATTGACGACATCGCCGCCGGGTTTGCCGGTCAGGAAGGCGATCGTCCAGCAGCCCGGACGCGGATACTGGACGAGCAAGGCCCGGCGGAACGCATTTCCACTCGACGAGAAGAGCGTGTCGGAAACCTGCTTGACGCTGTGATAGACCGAATTGACGAAGGGTATGCGGGCAAGAAGCATCTCCCACCAGACGACCAGCTTCTGGCCGATGAAGTTGGTGGCCAGCAGGCCGGTCAGCAGGATCATCGCCAGGGTCAGGAGCGACCCGACACCCGGTATCGGAAAGCCGAAGAGTGTCTGCGGATGAATGGCTACGGGAAGCAGAAGCAAGGACTGGTCCAGCGTGCTGACGATGAACGACAGCACCCAGCCGGTGATGACCAGCGGCACCCAGATCAGGAGTCCGGTAAGAAAGTAGCGTTTGATCAACTGGCTGCGCACGGAGTGCATGCTCCGGTTCCACCCTGGCAGGGCGGGACGCTTTCGGGCTTCGCCGCGGGTTTGCCGCCGCCCTTGAAATCGGTGGCATACCAGCCGTTGCCCTTGAGGTGGAATCCGGCGGCCGACAGCAATTTGCCGTAGCTCTGCTTGCCGCATTCCGGGCAGGTCGTGAGCTGTGGCTCGCTCATCTTCTGCAGATGCTCTTTCTGGAAGCCACAGGAGTCACAGCGATATTCGTAGATCGGCATGGTGATCCTCCAAAACCCGGAATTATAAACGAGAAGACGCCACGCCCAATTGGCGATACCGCCAGGAATTTTCAAGTCATCAGCCCGAGATAGCCGCGGGTCAGTTGCGGCCCCCAGAACAGGGCAATGATGCCGGCGGCGGCAAGATAGGGGCCAAAGGGGATGGGCGTGTTGCGCCCGTGGCGACCGAAGACCATCAGGCCGATGCCGACCACGGCGCCGACGATCGACGACAGCAGGATGATGACCGGCAGCATTGGCCAGCCCAGCCAGGCGCCGAGCGCGGCAAGGAGCTTGAAGTCGCCATAGCCCATGCCTTCCTTGCCGGTCGCCAGCTTGAACAGCCAGAACACCGACCACAGCGTCAGATAGCCGACCATGGCGCCGATGACCGCCGACGAGATGTCGACATAGGCGCCGGCGAGATTGAGCGCCAGTCCGATCCAGAGCAGCGGCAGGGTGATCGAATCCGGAAGCAGTTGCGTGTCGTAATCGATCGCGGTCAGGGCGATCAGCGCCCAGAGCATGAGCAGCGCCCCGGCCGCCTGGAGCGTCGGTCCGAAGTGCCAGGCGGCGTACGCCGAGAGCAGGCCGGTCAGCGCCTCGACGACCGGGTAGCGCAAGGAGATCGGCGCCGCGCACTTCGAGCACTTTCCGCGCAGCAGCACGTAACTGACGATTGGGATGTTCTCGAGCGCGGTGATCTGGTGGCCGCAGGACGGACAGCGGGACCGGGGGCGCGCCAGCGACAGGACTTCCGCAGTCGACGGCGTTTCACCGCGCAATTCCGCGCACTGTACCTGCCAGTCCCGCTCCATCATCCGGGGCAGGCGGTGAATCACGACGTTGAGGAAACTGCCGACACACAGACCGAGCAGCCCGGCCACGCCAGCCAGGCCGCCCAGTGAATCGAATGGCATCAGATGACGGCGCCCAGCTTGAAGATCGGCAGGTACATCGCGACGACCATGCCGCCGATCAACGTCCCGAGGACCACCATGATGATCGGCTCCATCAGGCTGGACATCGCCTCGACGGCATCGTCGACTTCCTGTTCGAAGAAGTCGGCGACCTTCGAGAGCATCGAGTCGAGCGCGCCCGATTCCTCGCCGATCGCCACCATCTGCGTCACCATGTTGGGGAACAGATTGACGTTGGTCATCGCATTGGTGAGGCTGGTGCC
>JAFLDQ010000235.1 GCA_017302355.1 Dechloromonas sp. | reverse complement strand
GCGGGGGCGAAGGCGGGCGCCCACTTGACCATGGCGAAGCCCAATACGGTCAGCAGCAGCAAGGCGGCGATGGCAAGATGCGTCCACTTGAACCTGTCGCGGGTGTCGACCCGGTGCTCCGCCAGACCCGCCGCGACATTGGCGATGGCCCCTTCGAGGCGCCGCGTTTCGGTCTGCAATACCCAGACCAGGCGCTGCAAGTCCTGGAACTCGGCATGGTGTTCGCGCTGCAGGGCGCTCAAACCGTCGACGCGAGCCTCGACGATCGCGTGCTGCCGCTCCGCTTCCTCACGGACCGCCTCGATGCGCGCCTTGTTGCCGCGGGTCGCGGTATCCAGCAACTCGCAGGTGATGTCGAACTGATCCAGGCGCGCGCGCTGCTCGGCGAGAATGCGCTCCTGCGTCCTGAAGAGACCTTCCAGCGAGCCGATACCGGCATCGAGTCGCGCCACGTCCGCGCTGATGCGCGCGTTGTTGCTGGCGAGTCGGGCGTCCCAACGCTCCCCGGCGTCGGCCAGCCACGCGCGCGTGTCGCCGCGGACCGTGTCGATCCGCTGTTCCGTGGCCGCGGCATGTCCGGCCAGCGCCAGGCTCTGCTCCTGCAAATCGGCGCCCAGCCTGTGCACCTGAGTCGATATGGCGCCGCCAGACTGGCGCAGTTCCGCCAGCTCGCTGTCGATGCGGCGATTGTTTTCGGCGTACAGGGCGGTCAACTCGTCATAGTCGCGCAGCACACGGTCGAGCTGAGCGTTGATTTCGCGTGGGGTCACGCTCGAGCCGCCCGCCTGGGTCAGTTCCAGGAGCCGTGCCATCTTCGGTTTGATGACCGGGATCGCTGTCGCTTCCGGATCGGTGGTCGGACTTTCTGGCTGGTCCGTGGGGGAAATGGGCAGTCTTGCAGTCGTGATCATGGTCTACCTCCTTGTTCTGGATTCGCCGGTTCGCTCCCGCGGTGGCGGAAGCAACAGCGAACTCCGTCTCATCCTAGCCGGCGAACCGGGATTCTTCCTAGGTTTCGTCGCCTGGTCGATTGACTGGCGTTGTATGTGCGCAACCCTCGCTGTTGGCGATCGGACAGGCGGATCGGCGGATGATTCGGCATTGAGCGCGACATGGGGCGTTGGTCGGGGCGCTTCCCGATGCGCCAATGAAAAAGGCCGGCGCCTTGTGAGCGCCGGTTCATGAATATTACCATCGTTAACGTCCTTAACGCTCCTCGGCCTCAAATCTGAAGTGCAACACGTACTTGGAGGTAATGTGTTGCGATGGGAACGAAGACGGTGTAAACAAAGCGGCAAGACCATGTCCTGCGGTGACTGATAGTGTTGGCGTCACGCCCCTGCTGCGGCTCCTTGGTGCCGGCGGAAAAGGTCGACCACGGCGTGTTGAAAGACTGAACCCAAACTTCCCGGTACTGTACAGGCGCAAGCGCAGCCGGCGTCCAATACGCCATGGCTGACTCACCTGAAGGGCAGGAAGAATAGGGCGTCTTGCTAACTATCCGCAACTTGCGTATAGTTAATCCATGAAAGCCCTGTTCGTTGAATTACCGGCATTCGCCAAATACCGCGCCGATTACTTGGACGATGACGGTTTTCGCGGCCTGCAGCAATCGATGCTGAAGAACCCGGAGGCGGGTGATGTGATCGAAGGCACGGGCGGGCTGCGCAAGCTGCGTCATGGCGATCCGAGGCACGGCAAAGGCAAGCGCGGTGGCTTGCGGGTGATTTACTACTGGTGGGATGGTGGCCGGCAATTCTGGCTATTCACCCTGTACGGCAAGGACGAAATGGAAGACTTGAGCGCAGATGAAAAGAAGTTGCTCAAGGGAATGTTGAAGGCGGAACTGGAGGCCAGACGATGAAAAAGCGGAACCTGTTTGCGGAGATTGCCGAGGGCTTCGACGCCTTGGCGAATGAGCGCGCCGGCAAGCAGACGCTGCGCACGCACAAGGTTGAGCTTCAGCCCTTGCCCGAGGTGACGGCCGAGGAGCTGGTGACTTTGCGCGAGCGCCTGCACCTGTCGCGCCCGGTGTTTGCTGGCTACCTGCGAACCAATCCACGGACATTGGAGAACTGGGAGCAGGGCAGGGCCAAGCCGAATGCCCAGGCAGCGCTGCTAATTCGCCTGGTGGAGAGATTCCCGGATACTGTTGAGCGGCTTGCTGCGGTCTGATTGTTTTCCAGAAAGCAACCTGTTCAAGGCCCTGCCGAAAGGTGGGGCCTTTGCTTTTTGTGCCTGCCGAAAGTTGCTGTTTTCTTGTCGTCTGCTAGCCCGGTGCTAGCCCGCCACTTTGTCTAATTTCATCGTTCGCTGCAATCCATTGTGATGCAACGGTTTTGAGGCGCTGAAATGAAAAAGGCCGGCGCCTTGTGAGCGCCGGCCTCGATGCTGCCGGATCGGGCAGCAAATGAAGCTCAGTGGAACTGTTCTTCTTCGGTCGACCCGGTGAGCGCCTTGACCGAGGAGGAGCCGCCCTGGATGACGGTGGTGACGTCGTCGAAGTAGCCGGCGCCGACTTCCTGCTGGTGCGAAACGAAGGTGTAACCCATGTCGCGGGCATTGAATTCCGGCTCCTGGACCATCTCGACATAGTGCTTCATGCCTTCGCCGCCGGCGTAGGCGTGGGCGAACTGGAAGGTGTTGTACCAGTTGATGTGGATGCCGGCGAGGGTGATGAACTGGTACTTGTAGCCGAGCGCGGAAAGGTCTTCCTGGAAGGAGGCGATCTGCGAGTCGTTGAGGTTCTTCTTCCAGTTGAACGACGGCGAGCAGTTGTACGACAGCAGCTTGCCCGGGCAGGCGGCCAGCACGGCTTGCGCGAATTCGCGGGCGAAGCCGATATCGGGCACGCCGGTTTCGCACCAGACGAGGTCGGCGTACGGAGCGTAGGCGACACCGCGGGAGATGGACTGTTCCAGACCGTTCTTGACGCGGTAGAAACCTTCCTGGGTGCGCTCGCCGGTGAGGAACGGCTTGTCGTTCTCGTCGTAGTCGGAGGTCAGCAGGTTGGCGGCTTCGGCGTCGGTACGGGCCAGGATCAGGGTCGGCACGCCCATGACGTCGGCGGCGAAACGCGCGGAGATCAGCTTTTCGCAGGCTTCGCGGGTCGGGACGAGCACCTTGCCGCCCATGTGGCCGCACTTCTTCACAGCAGCCAGCTGGTCTTCGAAGTGCACACCGGCGGCGCCGGCGGCGATCATGTTCTTCATCAGTTCGAAGGCGTTCAGCACGCCGCCGAAACCGGCTTCGGCATCGGCGACGATCGGCAGAAAGTAGTCGATGAATTCCTTGTCGCCCGGGCCGATGCCGCGCGACCACTGGATTTCGTCAGCACGCTTGAAGGTGTTGTTGATGCGGCGAACCATCGTCGGGACCGAGTCGTAGGCGTACAGCGACTGGTCGGGGTACATGGTTTCGGAGGTGTTGCCGTCGGCGGCGACCTGCCAGCCGGAGAGATAAACGGCTTCCAGGCCGGCCTTGGCCTGTTGCATGGCCTGGCCGGCGGTAATGGCGCCGAAGGCATTCACATAGCCCTTCTTGGCGCCGCCATTGACCTTGGCCCACAGGGTTTCGGCACCGCGCTTGGCCAGGGTGTATTCGATCGGCAGGGAACCGCGCAGGCGGACGACGTCGGCAGCGGAGTAGCCGCGCTTGATGCCCTTCCAGCGGGGGTTTTCAGCCCAGTCTTTTTCGAGGGCGGCGATTTGCTGTTCGCGAGTGCTCATGTGTATTCCTCAAGAGTTTGGATTTTGGAGGGTTACGGGTTTGCGCCGGGG
>JAFLDQ010000234.1 GCA_017302355.1 Dechloromonas sp. | reverse complement strand
ACGACTTCGAGATTGGCTTTCTCGTTCCAGCCGCCGACGTTGTAGGTCTCCCCTACCCGGCCCGCTTCCAGCACGCGCCGGATGGCGCTGCAGTGATCCTTGACATAGAGCCAGTCGCGGATCTGCTGGCCGTCGCCGTAGATGGGCAGCGGCTTGCCGGCGAGGGCATTGTGGATGACGAGGGGGATCAGCTTCTCGGGGAAGTGATAAGGACCGTAGTTGTTGGAGCAGTTGGTGGTCAGGACCGGCAGGCTGTAGGTGTGGTGGTAGGCGCGCACGAGGTGGTCGCTGGCGGCCTTGCTCGCCGAATACGGGCTGTTCGGTTCGTAGCGGTGGGTTTCGGCGAAGGCCGGATCGTCCCTTTCCAGCGAGCCGTAGACTTCGTCGGTGGAGACGTGGAGGAAGCGGAACTGGTTTTTGGCCGTTTCTTCCCGTTGACCGTACCAAGCCCGGACGGCTTCAAGCAGGCGGAAGGCGCCGACGATGTTGGTCTGGATGAAGTCCTCGGGGCCGTGGATGCTGCGGTCGACGTGGCTTTCGGCGGCAAAATTGACGACGGCGCGGGGCTGGTGCTCGGCGAGCAGGCGGGAGACGAGGTCAAAATCGCCGATGTCGCCGTGGACGAAGGTGTGGCGCGCATCGCCCTGCAGCGAGGCGAGGTTCTCGAGGTTGCCGGCGTAGGTCAGCGCGTCGAGGTTGATGACCGGCTCGTCGCTTTGCGCCAGCCAGTCGATGACAAAATTGCTCCCGATGAAGCCTGCCGCACCCGTGACGAGGACCATTGCGCCGACCTGTTGTTCTTGCTGCGGCGAATTGTACCGCAGTGCGGAACGGCCTCGAAACCGGTCTCATCGCGGACCTGTCGCTTGCGCTTTCGTCCACTCGCCCTGCACCGAAGTCGAGACACTTGTCACGCACCCCCGGGGAAACTTGATAGCATTCGCCCCTTGCGTCGAATGACCGGAGGCTGCGGACCTCGAATGAGGACCGGAATCAGCGCCCGGATCGTTCCGCCGTGATCGAATCACCACCTGGAGCACGCCCCCGTGCAGCACGATAGTCCACGCCTGAGAGCCAACAACTTCGACCTGCTCAGACTGCTGTTCGCGGGAACCGTCTGCCTGGTCCATGTTCATGCCCTGTCGGGATTCAGCGAGTTGGAGCCCATCACCCGAATGCTGTCGGCGGGGGTGGCCGTGAAGGCATTCTTCGTGGTCAGCGGCTTCCTGATCTTCATGAGCTTCGAACGCTCCTCGTCGCTCCGGGCTTACGCCGTGAAGCGTATCCGCCGCATTTATCCGGCCTATTTCACCGTGGTCATGCTCTGCGCAATCGGTCTGGTCACGGTCAGTTCGGTCAACGTCGGGGACTATTTCTCCTCCGCATGGATCAGGTATGTCGTCTCCAACCTTCTGTTCCTGAATTTCCTTCACCCCACATTGCCAGGGGTGTTCGAGGGCAACAGGATACCCGAAGTGAATGGCGCGCTCTGGACGCTCAAGATCGAGGTGCTGTTCTATCTCTCGGTGCCCCTCTTCGTCGTTCTTTTCAGACGCTTTTCGCACCTCTCCGTAATTCTGGTCACCTACTGCGCGTCGGTTGCATATTTGACGTTCATGACATCGATTGCCGCGAATACCGGATTGGAACTCTATGTGCGGCTTGGCCGGCAACTCCCGGGACAGCTCTCCTATTTCATGGCGGGCGCCTTCTTCTATTACTTCCTGCCTTTGTTCGAGCGCAGATACATCCACTTTCTGCTGGCGGCCGCCATCGCTCTGGCCATCGACTCCAGGTACCCGCTGCCATTCTTCGAGCCGTTCGCCCTTGCCACCCTGGTCGCCTTCTTCGGCCTGTTCCTGCATGTGGGGAATTTCGGCAAATACGGGGATTTCTCCTACGGCGTCTACATCCTGCACGTCCCGATCATTCAGCTTCTGCTGGTTTCCGGCCGGTTCGGCGACAGCCCCTGGGCCCTCCTGGGCACAGCCGTTCTGCTGACCGGAATCTGCGCCGTTGCCATGTGGCACTTGGTTGAAAAGCGCTTTCTCTTTCGCAGCAGCCACTACCTTGTCGCGGTATCCGCTGACGGAAGGAACGAAGCGAACTCCCGGTAACGCCGCTCCACGGCTGCAACCCGACGGCGGCATTCCGGCATCGGTCAATCCACCCGCACCCGCAGGAAACTGGCGAAGCGGGGCAGCCCGCTGCGCGTCAGGTCGCGGTAGCGATAGGTCACCATCGTGCCGATCGGCGGCGGATCGCGGCGTTGCTGGTCGGTGAAGCCGGTGCCCAGCGAAAATTCGCGGCCGTCTTCGGCACGGACGCGCAAGGCGCCCAGCTGCCCGGCATGCCTGCCCTTGCCTGGCAGGTGGCCGATGACGACCGCTTCGGCGTCTTCCCAGGGTTTCATCTTGAGCAGGACATCGCTGCGGCCGGTTTCGTAGGGAGCGTCGGCGCGGTGCAGCATCAGGCCTTCGCCGCCTGCCTTGACGACCTCTCTCATGCGCTTCTTCAGGCTGTCGCGGTCGACCACCCGGAACTGCTCGATTTCGCGCAGCCACGGAACATTGGCCTGTCTGACCGTTTCACGAATCAGCTCGGCGCGCTCGGCAAAGGCGCCGGGCGCACCGGGCAGCTCGAAGATCATGTAGCGCACCTGCCGCCATTCGCCATCGTCGGGCACCTCGCGCCGAACGATGCCGGAGAGCCGTTCGAAGGTGCCGCGGCCCATCCACAGTTCGCCGTCCAGCGGGCGCCTGGGCAGGCCGGCGAGAAACCAGGCGGGGGCGTTGATCGTCCGGCCGCTGCGGAAGCGCAGGGTCTGGCCGTCCCAGATCGCGCGCACGCCATCGAGCTTTTCACTGACGAGATACTGCGCAACGTCGACCTCATTGCGATAGACCTCGGCAAGGAGGATGGCCGGGGCTTCGGCCCCCGCCCGGATGGCCGGGAGCGCCAGCGCGAATGCCAGCAACAGGCTGCGCAGCAAGGCGATCACTTCAGCCTTTGTCCGCCCACTCGCGCCGCGCCTGCCGGGCAACGCCGAA
Organism: Dechloromonas sp.; assembly: GCA_017302355.1. The sequence continues at coordinate 732 of JAFLDQ010000234.1, read as the reverse complement.
AATCTCCTCGAGGCGCTCGCCATCGTTGCGTGCCAGCGCCACGCGGAGGTCATCGAGCTGGGCGCGGTAGCTGTCGAGTTCGATCAGCAGCGCGTCGCGGTTGGCGAGGCAGATGTCCCGCCACATCTCGGGATGGCTGGCGGCGATGCGCGTGAAATCGCGGAACCCCGAGGCGGCGAAGGTGAAGAAGAGGTCGGCATCCTCGCGCACCGCAAGATCATGAACCAGCGCGAACGACAGCAGGTGGGGCAGATGACTGACGGCGGCAAACACGCGGTCGTGCGCTTCCGGCGTCAGTTCATAGATATCCGCCCCGCAGAGCGACCAGGCGCGCTTGATATGGTCGAGCGCATCGTCGGAATTTTCCGGGAGTGGCGTGACGACGACCTTCCTGCCCTGGTAGAGATCCCAGCGCGCCGCCGCCGGGCCGCTGTTTTCGGCGCCGGCGATCGGGTGCGCCGGCACGAACTGGCGGACCCGCTCGCCGAACGCCTCGCGCGCCGCGGCAACGACATCGCCCTTGGTCGATCCGCCGTCGGTGACGATGGTGTTCGGGCCGAGGTAGGGAGCGATGCGCTCGAAGATCTCCGGCATCTGCGCCACCGGCGTGGCGACCAGCACGATGTCGGCATCCTCGATTTCATGGGTCGGGTTGATGCCGGCGCGGTCGATGACGCCGAGTTCCTGCGCGGCCCGCAGCGTCGACGGCGTGCGACCGAAGCCGACCACCTC
>JAFLDQ010000233.1 GCA_017302355.1 Dechloromonas sp. | reverse complement strand
CCTCGCAGCCGCACGCATCGCGCGCAGCGGCCGGCGCCCGCGCGTCTATTTCGAGGAATGGGACGAGCCCAACATCACCGCCGTGCGCTGGGTCTCGGAACTGATCGAGATCGCCGGCGGCGAGAACGTTTTCGCCGACCGCGCCGCCTCGCCGCTGGCGCGCGACCGCATCCTCGCCGACCCGCTGGAAGTCGTCGCCCGCGCCCCCGACGTCATCATCGGTTCGTGGTGCGGCAAGCATTTCCGTCCCGAGCGCGTTTCCGCCCGTCCCGGCTGGTCGACCGTACCCGCCGTCGTCCATGGCCGACTGCACGAGATCAAGTCGGCGATCATCCTGACCCCGGGGCCCGTGGCGATCAGCGAAGGTCTGCCGCTGCTGCTCGACATCCTCGACATCGAGGCACGGTGAGCGATGTCCTGCAGGGAGCGGACCTGCGGGTCGATCATGGCGACCGCGTGGCCTTTGGCAAACGCTATCTGGAAGTGCGCGCCACCCCCGGGCACACCGACGGCTGCCTGACCTACGTGAGCGACGACCATCGCCTGGCCTTCACCGGCGACTGCCTGCTGATCCGCGGCGCCGGCCGCTGCGATTTCCAGCAGGGCAATGCCGCCACGCTCTTCCGTTCGATCACCGGGCAGATCTTCAGCCTGCCGGACGACTGCCTGATCCTTCCCGGCCACGACTACAGCGGCCGCACCGTCACCTCGGTCGGCGAGGAGCGGGCGCACAACCCGCGCATCGGCGGCCAGGCCGACGAACGCGACTTCGTGGGCTTCATGGAGAACCTGAACCTTCCCCACCCCAGGCAGATCGCCATCGCCGTGCCCGCCAACCTGCGTTCGGGCCGGCCCGACGACGCCGACATGCCGCGTGCCGCCGACTGGGGACCGGTGCGCCAGACTTACGCGGGACTGCTCGAGATCGACCCGGAGTGGGTCGCCGAACATCTTGCCGCGGTGCGCGTCCTCGATGTCCGTCAGCCCGACGAACTGGACGAGCGGCTCGGGCGCATCGTCGGCGCCCAGCATGTCCCGTTGAATGAGATCAAGGACCGCCTGGACGAGATTCCGCGGGACCGGCCGGTGATCCCCGTGTGCCACGCCGGAATGCGTTCGGGCCAGGCCACGGTGATCCTGCGCCAGGCCGGCTTCCCGCGCGTCGCCAACCTGCGCGGCGGCATGCTGGCATGGCAGCAACTCAGGCTGCCGGTGGCGCGCGGCGCCAACCCGCCGGAATCTTGATCTACAAGAAGGTCATCGCCGGCCCGCTCGCTATAATCCGTGACCTGACGACAGGAGACAGTCCATGAAATTCATCCTTTCCACCCTCGCCGCCGCGCTGCTGACCTTGCCTGTTTTCCCGGCGCATGCCGCCGACCCGGGCACCGCCGCCATCGAGGCCATCGGCAAGATCAACGGCATGGCGCTGGCCTGCGAACAACCGGCGATCTCCAGCCGCGCTCGCAACGCCGTGACCAGCACCGCCCCGAAGACGCGCGCCAACGGCGAAGCCTTCGAGAACGCGACCAATGCCGCCTACCTCGAACAGGGCAAGGGCGCGCCCTGCCCCGATGCGGCGGCGCTCAACACCGCGCTCGGCGGCGCCGAAAAGAATCTGCAGGCCGCCTTCCCCGCGTCCAGATGATCCGCCTCGCCGCCCTTCTGCTCGCCGCGCTGCTCTGCTGCAGCCCGGCCGCCGCGCAGTCGGCGCATGACCTGCTGGCCGGAGAGACCCGCGGCATCAACCCGCGCTACCTGCTGCAGGACCCGAACGGGCGCTCGGTCACCAGCGAGGATTTCCGCGGGCGCTTCCAGCTCATCACCTTCGGCTACACCTACTGCCCCGACGTCTGCCCGACCACGCTGGTCGAGATGGCCGCCGTCCTCAGGCAACTCGGCGATCAGGCCGACCGCCTGCAGCCGATCTTCATCACCGTCGACCCCGAGCGCGACACGGCAAAGGTGCTCAAGACCTACACCGAATTCTTCGACCCGCGCATCCTCGGGCTGACCGGATCGCCGGCGCTCGTCCGCCGCGCCGCCGACAACTTCAGGATCCGCTACGCCAAGGTCCACGAACCCGGTTCCGACAATTACGCGGTCGACCACTCGGCAGGCATGATCCTGCTTGGCCCGGACGGCCAGTTCATCCGGAAGTTCGCCTTCGCCACGCCGGTCGATGAAATCGCGGCGCAACTTCTGGAAGTGCTTGGCGCCTACCAGCCCGGTCCGGCGCGGCGCTAGGAGCGAACGGATGTCCTGACCCAATGGACATAGACCTCTTCGGTGCCTGTATCATGATGCTGTTCGCGTATCGCAATCCGCCCTAGACCGAGCAACTCGGGCGCTTATCGGGCTGAAGGCGGGTTGTCAGGCACTCCGGTCTCTTGCAAAGGAAATTGCATCAATATGTTAGCGGCTAATTTTAGTTCCATGCACCGACCTAGTTGGAAGTAGACACTTGGCAAGGTGTCTGCCACACATTGGGCCTCTCAATATCGCAGGTGCCCCAGCCGCCTCTTGCCAAAAGGATGTCCTGATTAGCCACAATGTTCAGCCGCCCTCAAGAACCGCTCCGGCCGTGGTGGCGTGGCGACGGCCGCGACGAGCAAGCGCTTCAGAATGGACGACAAATCGAAACGACGATTGAAACGATATTGGACCTCGGCAAGGTAGCGATGGGCGTACTTGGCAAAGTCAAAGGCGTGGCAGGTTCCCGAGTAAGCGGTCTTCAGATTGCCGAGGAAGGTATTGACCGCACGGAACTGCTCCATCTTTACACAAGCCGGTCCGCCGCCGGTCACGATCCGCTCCTGCGTGGCTCGCGATGCCGTGACTGCGCGAAAGCACCACAGGCCATCGGACACCACCTGAGCCGAAGCGGCCAGCGCTGTCTTCGCCCATTCGGCAATCGCCTCCTTGGTGAATTCCAGTCGCTTCACGCAGACCTTCAACGGCCCACCCGTTTCCGTCGTCTGCACGGCCGCGATGAACGGCACCTTGTTCTCCGAGCCGCGCCCGCTCTTGCCGCCAGGCAGTTCACCGCCCAGGTAAGCGTCGTCGATCTCGACCCGCCCATCCAACTGGCGCGGTTCTTCCCGCTCGCTCATGACTTGCATCAACTTGTGCTTGAGCAGCCAGGCGGTCTTGTAGCGCACGCCCAGATGGCGCTTGAGTTCGAGCGCCGAGACATTGTTCTTGGCCTGCGTCAGCAAGTGCATGGCCAGGAACCAAGTGGTCAGCGGCAGCTTGGTGGCCTCAAAGATCGTCCCGCACATCACCGTCGTCTGCTCCCGGCATGCCGAACACTGCCAGTAGGTCAGCCCCTTCCGTTCAAACGTGCAATGACGAGTCTCCCCACACTCCGGGCAGACGAATCCGCCCGGCCAACGCAGCGCCACCACCGCAGCGTGGCATTTCTCCTCCGTTCCGTAGCGCTCCATGAATTGCGCCATCGACAAACCCCTCTGAAACTGCACTTTGTTGATCCCCATCGCGCATCTCCTTCCCTCAAGATGCGCCCATTTTTCACCCCGTCAGGCTCACCAAACGAGCCTGCTGAACTTTGTGGCTAATCAGGTCTTTCCATGACTCATGAAAAACTCCTATGACGACAGTGCCTCGTCCAAGGCATATATGGGTACTGCTGTTGGTTTAGTGCTCGTTAATTATTAACTTGAACAATATGCCGAATACAGCTATGCTGGGCCAATGGCATCTACCGATGGCGATATTGAGCAGCGGTACCGACTTTTGTCGAGCCGGCTGGATGAACGTCAGCGTC
>JAFLDQ010000232.1 GCA_017302355.1 Dechloromonas sp. | reverse complement strand
GCCTGAAGCGCCCCGGCGCCTGGTGGCGCGCCGCCAACGCTGAACACATGCTGGCGCTACGTCTCAATCGTGCCAATAGGCAGTGGCTTGCGTACTGGGCGCGCCAGGCGAGTCACGGTGTGAGTCAGGCGGCTTGCGAAAACACATCAGTTTGCATCGCACCCAGGCGAAAGACCGCTACTCTCGTCGCGCCTTTCCAGCCGCAATCAGCGGCGCGCCGTTCCGGTCCTTGCCCGAGAGGATTGGGCCCTCCACGGACAAGGGCCATTCGATGCCGATGTCGGGATCATTCCAGGCAATGCAGCGCTCATGGTCAGGGGCGTAATAGTCGGTCGTCTTGTAGAGGAATTCGGCCGCCTCGCTGAGGGTCAGGAATCCGTGGGCGAAGCCGGGCGGGATCCACATCTGCCTCCTGTTCTCCGCGCTCAGGATTTCCCCGACCCAGCGGCCGAAAGACGGGGAGTCCTGGCGAATGTCCACCGCCACGTCGAAGACGGCCCCATGCACCGCACGAACCAGCTTGCCTTGCGCTCTTGGGGCCACCTGATGGTGCAGGCCGCGCAGGACGTTCTTCGCGCTCCTGGAATGGTTGTCCTGAACGAAATCCGGGTCGAGGCCGGTCGCTTGCCGAAAGGCATTGCGATTGAAGCTCTCGAAGAAGAACCCGCGGTCGTCACCGAAGACTATGGGCTCGATGACGAGGATGTCGGGGATCGCCGTCCGGATCACTTTCATCAGAACACGCGCTCCCTGAGCACACCGACCAGGTACTGACCGTAGGGATTCTTCAGCATCGGCTGCGCCAGCCTTTCGAGGGTGGCGGCGTCGATGTATCCCTGGCGATAGGCGATCTCTTCCGGGCAGGCCACCTTCAGGCCCTGGCGCTTTTCTATGGTGGCGATGAACTGGCCGGCATCGAGAAGGCTTTCGTGGGTGCCGGTATCGAGCCAGGCATGGCCGCGGCCCATGACCTTGACGCTGAGGGCGCCTTTTTCGAGATAAACCCGATTGACATCGGTGATTTCCAGTTCGCCACGCGGCGACGGCCGCAGGTCGCGGGCGATGTCGAGGACGGCGTTGTCATAGAAATAGAGGCCCGTGACCGCGTAGTTGGACTTGGGGGCTGCCGGTTTTTCCTCGAGGCTCACGGCCTTGCCATCCCGGTCGAATTCGACGACGCCATACCGCTCGGGATCATGCACATGGTAGGCGAACACGGTCGCTCCGTTGGCTTGGGCACTGGCCTCCTTGAGGTCGCCGGCGAACTCGTGACCGTAGAAGATGTTGTCACCCAGCACCAGCGCGCTGTGGTCGTCGCCGACGAACCGGCGGCCGATGATGAAAGCCTGCGCCAGGCCATCCGGGCTGTGTTGAACGGCATAGCCGATGCGGAGTCCCCACTGGCTGCCATCGCCCAGCAGCTGCTCGAAGCGTGGCGTGTCCTGCGGGGTGGAGATGACCAGGATATCCCGGATTCCCGCCAGCATCAGCGTGCTGAGCGGGTAGTAGATCATCGGCTTGTCGTGGATCGGCAGCAGTTGCTTGGAAACCGCCAGGGTCACCGGGTAGAGACGGGTGCCGGAACCGCCGGCGAGGATGATGCCTTTGCGGGTGGTCATTTTTTGTTGACGTAAATGTGCGGGTTGTGGACATCAAGGGGATCTGTGGCGTCCCATCCGCGACGTTCGGCTTCCGCAGCCATGGCTTGCCGGGATGCCAATAACGAAGGAACAAATGCATGGGCACTCTGCAGGGCGTTGCTCAGAATGGCCAAGTCTTCCACGTACTCGTGAACCATTTGATTTCTCAGATTGCGCATGGCCAGCCAATCATCGACAGACTGAATATATCCAAGGCGCTCCGCGCGATCCAGGTTATCGATGGCGGCGCCCGGCTTTTCACCCAAGGCACTCAGCAACACGGGCAACAGTTTGTCGCCGAGCGTGTCCTGAAGGCGCGAGAAGCGGCTGACGAAAGCCTCCACACGCTCCGCCAGGTCCGGTTGAGTGGCCAGTCGCTCGGCTCTGGCAATCGTAAACGGCTCGGAGAACAGACGCGCGTCGGTCAGCGCCAGATGCTCCCCTTCCTTGCGGATGACCCGAAGAAGGAATTGCAGGCGCAGGAGCATTTTCGAATGATTCGTCATAGCAGATGGCCTTCGTCGTGGGCAATATCGTGAATGGCGAAGCGGCCGAGATTGGGCGCGGCAATCAGAACATCGACCCGGCGCCCCTGGAACAGGCGCGATACCCTAGCGGCAAATCGGGCAGCCATCAGGGCGGGATTAGGAACCGGGTTGTCGACTTCCAGCATCAGGTCGACATCGCCGCCCCGCGCATTGTCATCCAGCCGCGAACCGAACAGGCGAACACGTGTATCGCCACCAGCTACCTCCTGGGCCAGTTGCCTGATCGTTTGTGCTTGCTCGGTGGAAAGACGCATTTTGGAAATGCTATCGCCGATCAATGGTTGGCTGTTTGTTTTCGGCGAATCTCATGGGGTTTTCCAAGCGAGTGAGCATGGTATTCAGAGGATTTGCCGAAGAATATGATCAAGGCCAGCTTGCCAGTGCGGCGGTTCGAGACCAAAGGTCCGGCGGAACTTGCCGGTATCGAGCCGGGAATTGGCCGGATGCCTGGCCGGGGTCGGATAGTCGGCGGTGGTGATCGCCTTGATCGCTTCAGGCCGAACCCGGATCGGCTTGGCTGACTTGATTGCCTCGCCAATGACCAAGCGGGCATGGTCGCACCAGTTGGCTTCACCGCTGGCGACGCAATGATAGGTGCCGTATGGGAAGTTGGCTTCGCCGCCGCGTTGCCATTGACGAATCAGTTGTGCGGCAATATCGGCAAGCAGCGCTGCCGAGGTCGGCGCGCCCCACTGGTCGGCCACGACGCTCAGGCTCTCGCGCTCGGCGGCAAGCTCGAGCATGGTCTTGGCGAAATTGCCACCATGTGCTCCCACCACCCAACTCGTACGCAAGATCAGATGGCGTGGATTGGTATTTGCCAGCGCGAGTTCGCCATCGCGCTTGGTGCGACCGTAAACGCTTTGCGGATTGGCTGGATCCGCTTCGTAATATGCGCCTTCTTTCGTTCCATCAAAGACGTAGTCCGTCGAGTAATGCACGACCAGCGCCCCGAGCTTCGCGGCTTCTTCGCCCAGAATACCAGGTGCGACGGCGTTGACCGCAACAGCGCGTTCCTGATCGCTCTCGGCTCTGTCGACGGCAGTGTAGGCGGCCGGGTTGACGATGACATCCGGACGAACCCTGGCAACAAGGTCGCGAACAGCTTTCGCATCGGAAAGATCGCAGTCGGCAAGATCTACGGCTACGACATCGCCCAGCGGCGCGAGGCTACGCTGCAACTCGAAACCGACTTGACCATCCTTACCGGTGAGCAGGATTCTCATCAGTTGGCCCCATACTGCTTGCCGATCCAGTTCTTGTAGGCGCCGCTGGTCACGTTCTGCACCCAACCCTGGTTGTCCAGATACCACCGCACGGTCTTGCGGATGCCGGTCTCAAAGGTTTCGGCCGGCTTCCACCCGAGTTCGTGTTCGATCTTGCTGGCATCGATGGCATAGCGGCGGTCGTGGCCGGGGCGATCCTGGACGTAGGTGATCTGCTCCTTGTACGGCTTGCCATCGGCACGCGGCTTGAGTTCGTCGAGAATGGCACAGAGCGTATGGACGACTTCGAGATTGGCTTTCTCGTTCCAGCCGCCGACGTTGTAGGTCTCCCCTACCCGGCCCGCTTCCAGCACGCGCCGGATGGCGCTGCAGTGATCCTTGACATAGAGCCAGTCGCGGATCTGCT
>JAFLDQ010000231.1 GCA_017302355.1 Dechloromonas sp. | reverse complement strand
AGCCTTGTCCGGTTCGCCAGGCGAGCCAGTCCGCGGACTTGCGTATCGGCTATTTCGGCATGGCGGACGACGATGAGCACGGGTATCGGAATGTCGAGCCGCTGCTGCGCGCAATGGCGAGTGCGATTGAGACTGGATCCGCCATCCGCCTGTGCTTCTACGGCTCGCTGCGCCTGTCTCGCATCGATATCAAGGACTTCCCTTTCGTTGAAGTGAATGCTTCCGTGGAGCATGCCGAAGTGTTCAATGTCATGCAGGGAATGCACTATCTGCTGATCCTGCATACGGATCCGGCCAGCAGCGATGAAGTGATCACCGGAAAGTTCTTCGACTATGTCAAGGCCCGGCGCCCCATCCTGTGTTTCTCGCCACAGAACACCGAAGCGGCTCGTCTGGTGAAACGCTGGCAGGTTGGTGAATGGCTGGACTCCCAGTCCCCTGAACGCGCCATGCAGGCGCTTTCCACTCTTCGGCCTCGTGATTATCCCGCGTTGCTCGATGATGAACTGGTCTCGTCGTTCGCTCGCAACGGGCAGTACAGGACGCTGTATCAGAAGCTTGGCGGGGTCACTTGATGGCATCGGCGTTTTCCCGCTGCGTCTTTCATGGTGTCAGGGCGTTTCGTTCTGTGCCTGAATCGTCTCGGGGGTTCGCTTGATCGCGGTTTCCATCGTCAGCCACGGGCATGGCGACATGGTGGCGAGGCTCGTCGGACAACTTCTGGCGTTCCCGGAAGTCGCCCAGATCATCCTGACCTTGAATGTTCCGGAATTGGTGGCATTGCCCGATGACGCCCGTTTGACGGTCATCGGCAACGTGGAGCCAAAGGGTTTCGGCGCCAATCACAATGCGGCGTTTGTCCATTGTACCCAGACGTTCTTTTGCCCGTTGAATCCGGATATCGAATTCGACCGGAATCCGTTTCCTGTCCTGTCCGCCGCGCTCACTGACGATCGCGTGGCGCTTGTGGCGCCGCTGGTAAAATCGCCCGACGGGAAGATCGAAGACAGCATGCGGTACTTCCCTACGCCGGCTTCATTGCTGATGAAGGCACTCGGGGGGAGCGATGGCCGTTATGTTGTCTGCGAAGGCCAGGCGAATTTTGCTCCGGAATGGGTGGCTGGAATGTTCATGCTTTTTCGTAGCCGCGATTTTCATGATCTGGGTGGTTTTGATGAGCGCTTCTTCCTTTACTACGAAGACGTCGATATTTGCGTCCGGGCGTGGCAGAAGGGGATGAAGATACTGGCGTGCCCGAAGGTGAGCGTCATTCACGATGCGCGGCGCGACAGTCGTCGTAGCTTGCGCCATCTGCGTTGGCATCTGGGCAGCATGGTGCGCTTTCTCTGGAAACACCGGGGGCGGCGGCCCAAGGTTGCGGGCGACACGCGGTGAATCTGGTTACCGGCGCAACCGGGTTCATTGGCCGGCGATTGGTCAGGGAACTTGAGGCAGACGGTGCGACTTGCCGCCGCCTGTCACGACAACCCGTTTCATGGGCCGATTCGTTGGTCACCGATTTGGCCGACAAACCGGCGTTGACCGCAGCATGCACGGGAGTGGACAGGATCTTCCATTGCGCTGGCCATGCGCATGCATTTTCCTCGCTCACGGGCGATGATGCGGCGTTGCACTGGCAGGTCAACTTCGAGGGAACACGAAATCTGGTCGAGGCGGCGGGTCAGTCGGGAGTGAAGCGATTCGTCTTCCTCTCCAGCGTCAAGGCGATGGCCGAGCCGGGCGAGTGCTGCGCCGACGAGGATTTCCCCGGCCAGCCGGAGACGGCTTATGGTCAGGCCAAGCGGGCGGCCGAGGAGGCGGTGCTCGAAGGCGGCAGGCGCTACGGAATGCACGTGGCCAACCTGCGCCTGGCCATGGTCTATGGATCAGGAGGCCGCGGGAACCTGGAACGCATGGGGCGTCTGGTCAGGCGCGGTCTGTTTCCGCCGCTGCCGGAAACGGGCAACCATCGTTCGCTGGTGCATGTCGATGACGTCGTCACGGCGATGCGGCTGGTTGCCGGCGATGACCGGGCCAACGGGGGAACCTACATCGTGGCATCATCCGAAGCCCCGTCGGGGCGCGAGTTGTTCGATGCGCTGCGTTCGGCTCTGGGGATGCCGCGATGCTCCTGGGCGGTGCCGGGAGGGTTGCTGCGCGCCGTGGCAATCGGGGCGGACGGACTGGAGGCCATCGTGAAGAGGCGGATGCCGTTCGACAGCGAAGTGCTCGACCGGTTGCTGGGTTCGGCCTGGTATTCCCCGGCACGGATCGAACGGGATCTGGGCTGGCGGGCGCGGGTATCGCTCGCCGACGGGCTTGCGGAAATGCTGGGGAAATGAAGCGGCTTTTTGACCTTTTTCTGGGGTTGACCGCGGGCGTGGTCCTGATCCTGCCCATCATGATCGTTGCGGCCGCGGTGCGGCTGACTTCCCCCGGTCCGGCGCTCTACTGGTCCGACCGAGTCGGACGCCATAACCGGATATTCCGGATGCCCAAGTTTCGCAGCATGCGCATCGGCACGCCGGCGGTGGCGACCCACCTGCTACCGGATCCCGGTGCCTGGCTGACCCCGATCGGGGCTTTTTTGCGCAAGACCAGCCTCGACGAGCTTCCGCAGCTCTGGAGCATCCTTGTCGGCGACATGAGTTTCGTCGGCCCGCGCCCGGCGCTCTTCAATCAGGACGATCTGGTGGCCTTGCGCACCGAGCACGGGGTGCATGAACTGGTGCCCGGACTGACCGGATGGGCCCAGGTCAACGGGCGCGACGAACTGCCGATCCCGGACAAGGTTGCGCTGGATGTCGAGTACCTGCGGCGGCGCTCGTTCCTGTTCGATCTCCGGATACTCTGGCTGACCGTGGTCAAGGTGATCAGGCGGGACGGGGTTTCCCACTGACGGGCCGGAGTTCGGTGCGGCCCGATACGGGGGCATTCCCGGGATCGGATGCGGAACGGTTACAATGCCCTTGTTGACCGAAACGCCGTGCGCCGTGGCTCGCACTTCAGAGTGACCAAGAGTTTCCTGTCCATCCTCGTTTTTCTGTTCGACCTCTCGGCGGTTGTCTTTGCCTGGGTGGGCGGCTTCGTGCTGCGCTTCAACCTGGACATGCCGGCAAACTTTTTGCCTGTGCTGGGCTGGGGTCTGGTCGTCCTGTTGCCGGCACATGCGGTGGCTTGTCGTCTCGCGGGCCTGTATCGCGGCATCTGGATGTTTGCCAGCTTGCCGGACTTGAAGCGCGTCTTGAGCGCCGTCGGTTTCTCGACCGCTGCCGTGGTCGCCTTCTTTGCCTTCTATCGCTACGGCCAGCGGGTGGTGCCGCGTTCCCTGCTCGTGCTCTATCCGATGTTGCTGACCGTCTACATGGGCGGCGGCCGGGCCGCCTACCGCATGTGGAAGGAGCACCGGCTTTATGGCGGCCTGATCGCCCAGGGCAAGCCGGTCGTGATCGTCGGCGCCGGGCGCGGCGGCGCCATGCTTGCCCGCGAACTCGAGCGCAGCGCGGACTGGCGGGTGGTGGCCCTGGTGGACGACGATCGCAGCAAATGGGGACGGGAGCTTTCCGGAAATCCGATCGTTGGCGGGATCGACAGCCTGCCCGACGTGCTGGCCTCGGAAAAGGCTTCGCATGTGATCCTGGCGATGCCGTCGGCTGCCGCCGAGACATGCCGTCACGCGACCGATCTCGCGGTCGAAGCCGGCGCCCACGTGTTTACGGTGCCGGGGCTCGAGGACGTCATGGGAGGGCGGGTGGCGATCTCCTCGATCCGCCCCGTGGAGATCGAGGATCTCCTGGGTCGCGAGCCGGTGTGGATCGATACACGGCATGTGGCGGCCATGGTCGCCGGCAAGACGGTTCTGGTGACCGGGGCAGGCGGATCGATCGGCAGCGAGCTATGCCGGCAACTGGCGCGTTTCGGGCCGGCGCGGCTGGTGCTCTTCGAGCAGAGCGAGTTCGCTC
>JAFLDQ010000230.1 GCA_017302355.1 Dechloromonas sp. | reverse complement strand
CCCTTGACCTGACCCAGCTTGCCGTCTTCCTCGAGAACCCAGTTCTCCTGCCCGACCGCTTTCGAGCCAAGCAGGATTTCCTTGCGCTCCTTCCGGTACCGGACGATGTCCGCTTCGAGACTGGACAACAGGTTGCCCATCTTGCCCTCGGCATCGGGCGGGATCACTCGCGAATCCAGCAGTATCCGCAGGAGGTCGCGCTGTCCCTCGACCAGCGACTGTTTGATGCCCTTCGCCTGATACCACTCGAAGGCATTGGCCTTCTGGTTGTGGGCGATGATTTCGTCGTCGCCATACTTGCCCGCCCCCAGGTCGGTGATCGCCAGCACCGCAGCCAGGATCGCCAGCGTCAGGCCGCAGATCATCTCGAAGGTGCTGGACTTCTCGCTCTCGCCGCTCATTGTGGATCTCCTCTCGCAGTCGAAACGTGAGGGGCTGATTCTATCCAAGAACGGACATCCGGTGCGCCCAGACCGGTTCCGTCCCGCGCGCGCCAACCCGTCAAGACCGCTCGCTGGTCACCTGACGGTGCCGGGTGCGTCGGGAATCGCTCGCATCTGCGGAAATGAACTCATCATTGATCTGCGGTATGATGTCCAGGCACGGCCCGAGGGCAATCCTAACCGATGAACCACTGAAGCAGGCAGGTCAATGACCACTGAGCGCAGAACCTTGTGCGTGTTGTTTGCCGACGTAGCCGGAAGCACGCGCCTGTACGAAAAGCTGGGCGATGCCCAGGCGCTGCGCGCGGTCGAAATGTGCCTGACCTGCATGCGCGAAGCGACGTATGCGTGGTCCGGCCGCATCGTCAAATCGATAGGCGACGGCGTAATGGCGGCCTTCGACAATGCCACGGCCGCGGTGCACGCGGCATGCGCGATGCACATGAAGGTGGATGACCTTCCGCTCGTCTCAGGGGTCAAGCTCGGCATCCGCATCGGTTTCCAGCATGGGCCGGTCCTGGAGGAGGGCAGCGACTACTTCGGTGATACCGTCAACACCGCCGCCGGCGTGGCCGCACTGGCGAAACCTGACCAGATCCTGACCACTGCCGACACGATTGCCGCTCTTCCGGCCGCGCTGCGCAATGCCTCTCGCCCCCTGGACAGCCTCAATGTCAAGGGCAAACTGGAAGAGATCCGCATCTTCGAGATCATCTGGCAGGAACCGGGTGATGTGACGGTCATCGCGGAGGAACTTGCGCCTCCGGCAGCCTTGTCGACCCGGCTCATGCTCCAGCACCGTGGCGCGCAGATCATACTCGACGCGACTCGAGGCCGCGTCGCCGTCGGGCGCGACGATGTCTGCGAGGTCGTGGTGAGCGGCAAGCGAACTTCACGCCGTCACGCGCGGATCGAGTGGCGCAGGGACAAGTTTGTACTGATCGATCAGAGCACGAACGGGACGTTCGTGCTGTTCGACGGCGAGCCCGAGATCGTATTGAAGCGCGAGGAGATCCCGCTCCGGGGCCGCGGCTGGATCTGCTTCGGCGACAGTGTCCCGCAATCGAAGTCCGACATCATGGAGTTCGAGGTTCTCAGCTGAGCGCCGCCGGCCGGCAGGGTTGGATGTCGGGAGCATTTCCGCCGAAAACGCGAGGTCGACCGCAACCGGCCGGGCGGCCCGCGCTGCGGGCAACGCAGGAGCGTCAGGCGCCGGTCGGACCGGGCCTGACGGCTGCGCTGGCGAACTCAAGCTTCGGGGAAGCGGTAATCCCGGAACAGTTCGCGCAGTTTCATCTTCTGCAACTTGCCGGTGGCGGTGTGCGGCAGGTCCTCGACGAAGACGACGTCTTCGGGCAGCCACCACCTGGCGACCTTGCCGTCGAGGAATTCCAGCATCTCCTCGCGGGTCAGTTCCTGGCCGGTTTTCCTGACGACGATCAGCAGCGGGCGCTCCTGCCACTTGGCATGGGCGACGCCGATCACCGCGGCCTCAGCCACCGCCGGATGCCCGACCGCCGCATTTTCGAGGTCGATCGACGAGATCCACTCGCCGCCCGACTTGATCACGTCCTTGGAGCGGTCGGTGATCTGCATGTAGCCATCGGGGTCGATGGTGGCGACGTCGCCGGTGTCGAAGAAGCCGTCGGCGTCGAGTATTTCGCCGCCTTCACCTTTCAGGTAACCGCAGGTGATCCACGGTCCGCGCACCATCAGATGGCCGAAGGCCTTGCCGTCGTGCGGCAGCCGGTTGCCCTCGTCATCGGTGATCCGCATGTCCACGCCGTAGATCGCCCGTCCCTGCTTGGTCTGCAGGTCCAGGCGCTGGTCGAGCGTGTACTCCTTGTGCTTGGGCAGCAGGTTGCAGACGGTACCCAGGGGCGACATCTCGGTCATGCCCCAGGCGTGCAGGACAAAGGTGCCGAACTGGGTCTCGAACTTCTCGCACATGGCGCGTGGCGCCGCCGAGCCGCCGATGACGACGCGCTCGACACAGAGGTCATCGCGCGGCGCGAGCCGGTTGGCATCGACGTGCTGCAACAGCATCAGCCAGACGGTCGGAACGCCGAGGGCGAGCGTCACCTTCTCGTCGCGCATCAACTCGTAAACACTCTTGCCGTCGAGCGCCGGCCCTGGCATCACCAGCTTGGCGCCGCACATGGCGCCAGCATAGGGCATGCCCCAGGCATTGACGTGGAACATCGGGACGACCAACAGCGCCGAGTCCCTGGCGCCCAGTCCGAGCACATCCGCCGCGCAGGCGGAGAAGGAGTGGAGCACCGACGAGCGGTGCGAGTAGAGAACGCCCTTCGGATTGCCGGTCGTTCCCGATGTGTAGCACAGCGAAGACGCGGTGTGTTCGTCGAACACCGGCCACTCGTATTCGCTGCTCTGGCGGGCGATGAGTTCCTCGTAGCAAAGGATTCCCGGAATGTTGCAGGCCGGCATGTGGGCGCGGTCGGTCATCAGCACGAAGCCCTTCACCGTCTTCATCAGCGGCGCCAGTTTCTCGATCAGCGGAACGAAGGTCAGGTCGAAGAAGAGGATCCGGTCCTCGGCGTGATTGGCGATATATTCGATCTGCTCGGGAAAAAGCCGCGGGTTGATCGTATGCAGCACCGCCCCGGACCCGGAGACGCCGTAATAGAGTTCCATGTGGCGGTAGCCGTTCCAGGCCAGGGTCGCCACCCGGTCGCCGGGTTGGACGCCGAGTTCCGCCAGGGCGTTGGCGACCTGCTTCGACCTGCGGGAAATGTCGCCGTAGGTGCAACGGTGTATCGGTCCCTCGCAGGTGCGCGAAACGATCTCCGCATCCTTGTGGAATTTCGCGGCATGCTCGATCAGCGTCGAAATCAGCAGCGGGCCGTCCTGCATCAATCCCATGGTCATGGTGTCTCTTCCTCTAATTGGTTGGCGTTCGTCGATAATCGGATCTGCCGGGGAGGGAGCGCGCCCCCGGCCGCGTTCACTGCAAGGAATGGCGCACATCATATACGAGGCCGGGTCCACATGACCTCCCCCGACCGGGGGGGCGCGGCGCGCTGGCGGACGGGCTTCTTCAAGCCGGGTTGGCGGGCACTCACTCCCGCGGAGCGGACCGGGAGCCATCGGCATGCGTGCCGCCTGCCCGCCAGCCAAGCGCTGACGGGTCGCCGTGCAGCGCAGCAATGGCGACGGTGAACCTGTCGCACAGCCCGATGCCGGCCTGTTCGTGATCCAGGCCGCAATACCCGTAACCACGCCATTCGAGGGGCGGCAGTTCGAAGGCTGCCGTGAGTGATGGCGTATTCAGACAATAAACTTGGCGAATGTCGCAAGCCCGGCTATCCTTGGCGGCGATCTTGGGGAGTTGATCTTGGCGGAACTCTATCTGGTGCGTCACGGGCAGGCATCCTTCGGGACGGGAGACTACGACCGGCTGTCGGCTCTCGGCGAGCGTCAGGGGGTCTGGCTGGGCGAGTATTTCGGCGAACGGGGAATCGCGTTCGATCGCGTGGTGACCGGTTCGCTGCGGCGCCATCGGCAGACCGCCGACGCCATCTTTCGCGGCCTGGGAAG
>JAFLDQ010000023.1 GCA_017302355.1 Dechloromonas sp. | reverse complement strand
GCACCAGCAGGTCGTGGTGGTCAAGCCGGTCGAGGCGCTCGAACAGCATCTGCCGCTCGCCGACCAGGGAACTGTGCAGAATCAGCGAATCGAACAACTCGATACCCGGCCGCAACAAGCCGAACAGTGTCGCCTCGCGCACGCCACGCCTGCCCTCGCGGTCGAGCAGCGTCAGGCGAACCTTCGATGCGTCGGCGGCCAGAACCCGCAATCCCTGCCAGCGCGGCTGATCCGGCAGCGCCTCATCGACCAGCCGCAGCAACTGCGTGTTGAGCAAATCGAAGACATCGGCGCGAAGACGGCTGCGCGCCTTCGAGAACGCGCTGGCGGCCATCGCCACCGGCTGGGCGCTAGGCATCGCGTGGGAAGTCATCGAACGCGCGCTGGCCGGCTTCGTGAACGACGCGCAGACCGCCCCCGGCCGCTTCAATGTCTTCGATTACCAGGGCGCCACCCTGATTGCCGACTACGGCCACAACCCGGACGCCATCCAGGCTCTCGTCGATGGCATCGCCAACATGCCGGCCAGGCGCCGTTCGGTGGTCATCAGCGGCGCCGGCGACCGCCGCGACGGCGACATCCGCCAGCAGACCGAGATTCTCGGCAATGCCTTCGACGATGTGATCCTCTATCAGGATGCCTGTCAGCGCGGCCGTGCCGACGGAGAGGTTATCGCCCTGCTCCGCGATGGTCTGGCGAACGCCCGCCGGACCCGGCAGATCGATGCCATCACCGGCGAATTCCTGGCCATCGACACCGCCCTCGCCCGCCTGCAACCCGGCGACCTCTGCCTGATCCTGATCGACCAGGTCGAGGAGGCGCTGGCTCACATCGCGGCCCGCATCGCCGAAGCCAGCTGAGTTCAGGCGCGCCCGTCGATCGACTCCCGACAAGGAAGCCCGGCATTGCCGGGCTTCCTGCTTTCCGCCGCACGAGCGCGGAAATGATGTATTGCAGAGTACCTGACTGGCCGAGGTCCGGCGGCGACCAACTGCTGACCTTCGTCTTCCTTCCAGAACGGCCATTCAAGGGACCGGTTGAATCTGTAAACCTGCCGGATGAACTGCGGAAGCATCTCACTCTTATGTGGAGATCCACATAAGGCCGAACTGGCGAAGGAGTCACGAGCGTCATAGCGCGACGTATAACGTCGCATCAACCCGCATCATGGCGTTGTCTTCAGTAAAGGAGAAACACCATGCTCCGCGCATACCCAGCTGTTTTAGCGTCATTTTCCGCCGGCACGAACGGACAGTTCAAGGCGGTGTTCAGGGTTGCCGTGATGATCCTGATCCTTGCCGGATTTCTGGCGGGAATGGTCGATTCCGCGATGGCGGGAGCCCTCGGGCCGGATACCCAGCCCACCCCGGAGGCGACCCAGCGCTATACGGATATTTTCGAGATCATCGGCTGGGGGATCCTGTTCAGCATCCTCAGCGTCGTCCTGCCGATTATCGGATTCTTCGTGATGCTTGGCGCAGGGGGCGCGATTTTCACCGGCGGCGTCATCTATGGATTCAGCGAGCAGGTACGCCTCGGCCGCCCGCTCAACGGGACGGACGCCGCGCTGAGCGGACTGGTCAGCGTCCTGGCCACGATTGGCATCTACCTGTTCGCGGGACCGTTCGGTCTCTATCATTGGACGGTCAAGCCATTGCTCATCCGGGCCGACCAGGCGGATTCCACCTTGTGCTGCCTGTCGTCGAGAATGCCTCCGAGCCATCTCTCGCTCTCCAGCGATGGACGATGGTTGCTCGCGTACCATTCGGAACCCTTGACCTGGGGCTGGTCCGAACGTGAGGCGGCAGGGCGCGCCTACCTGGTCGACACGAAGGCCGGCGCCTTTGTGCGATTTCCCGACCGGGAGGGAGATTCTTCCGCGTTCTGGCGCATTGGCCAGGGTGTAAAGAAGGTGGGGTTCCTCCATGAAGTCAACTGGGACGTCGCCGACGGGCGCTACCTGCTGGCAAAGTACAAGGTGAAACACGACGAATTCCGCTGGGAGACGTTCGATCTCCAGCGCCTCGGCCTCGGTCCGGTGCGCGTCGATCAGCCCATGCCCCAGGCACCGGAAAACTTCCAGTTGCTCAGCTTTACTGATGACGGGGCCATCTTTCAATCATTGAAGCGCAGGATCAACTTGCCCATCGTTGGTGAAACGATCACCGTGGACGCATCCGGAACAGTCGCTGCCGTCGTCTCCTATGACGAAGAAAGCTGGAGCGATAGCGGCACGATCACCTTCTGGCATCTCCCGAGCGGACAGCGGGTTCGTGAGTACAAGGTCAACTACCTGCCTGCAAAAAATCCTGACTGGGACAAGGCACGAAAAAATCCGAGCTGGCACGTTGCATATGGTGGTGCCGTCTGGCTCTATGTCACCGAGGAGCACATCAAGATCTTCCGGCCACTGGAAGGCTGGGTGCCTCCCTCGGCAAAGCCTGGTTCGGATCAGGACGCAGGCCTGCGGCGCAGGCTGGCGGCGGGTTAGGACACAGATTGTCAGGACGGGGCCTTGTAGATGGCTGCCGCGGTCAACGGTGAAAAAAGGGCAGTTTTCGCCCGCATCGGCAAGCTCGCCTCAGGTCATGGACGTTGTTGCGCGACATAAGACGTCTTGCAGCAATCTATAAATGAACTCCCAACCATTTCTGCCGGGAGCCCCCTCATGAACTCAAACTACATCACCTTCAGTCATCCGGAAATGTCGATGGGTGGATTGTCGAATCTCAGTCCCGACTTTCCCGTCGCGATCAACGGGGTTCGTGTCCCAACAGCGGAACACCTGTTTCATATCCTTCGTTACCGTTCGTCGATGATTCAGTCCGCCATCCTCTCGAAAGAAAGTGCGGTCTCTGCGCGACGCCTCGCGTCGAGTAAGGAACTGATCGACGAAAGCTCACAGGTTTGGATCGATCACAAACTCGAGATTATGGAGTTCTGCGTAAGAACCAAACTGGTCTGGAACTGGGTCCGGTTCGGTAATCTGTTGCGGTCCACCGAAGACCAGATGATTTACATGGTTTCGACCACCGACAAGTTCTGGGGCGTCAAGGAATGTGACGACGGTCTCGTCGGTGAAAATCATTATGGGAAACTCCTGATGAGAATCCGTGACGAACTCCTCAGCGATGACAACGAGGCGTTGAGAATCGTCATCCCATCCCCTGAACTAGACCTCGTGTTCCTTGGTCAGCCGGTTCAAACCAAAGATCGCCGGGGTCACCTCCGTCAGGTGGGAACCAGGACAAGTGATATGGTCAACGCCCTGAGGCCGTAACCCTGATGAAATCGGCAGGTGGTGACGCGATGATCGGCGAGCGTCACCGCCCTGGCCGACATCACGAGGCCGAGTCTTTCGCTATTCGGGTTTCAGGCGCCAGAGGCCGATGGTCCCGCCATCGTGCTTGTCGAGGAAGCAAACGTGTTCGCTGTATTCTGGCCAACAGGGCTGTCGGTAATAGTCGCGTGACCCATATCCGCCGTAGAGCAGGAACTCAGGTTTGCCCGCCGGATTGGCAGCGACCGTTCTGGCGAGGATTTGCTGCGGGTCTTCGAAGTTGGTCCAGTTGCCACCGAAGCTGTGGCCGGGTTGAATGACGGCGATGGCCTTCGGTGCTATCGCATTGGCAATATATAGCGCTTGGTAGGCTGCTGCACCGTCTGCGCAAAGATAGAGCAGGCTGAAACGCACTGGACCATGACTGTGTGGTCGGTCATCGCAGCGCTGAAAGACAGTCCACAAACAGAACGGCTGTTTGATCCACCAGTCACGATACCGAGTCTGGTCGCCATCAAGGTGGTTTGGCGCTTGAGGTGTCCAGCCGTTCGGAGTCAGCTCTTGCTCTGTCACCGAGCGTGTAGCAATCGGTTCATATCCTGAGAATCCCCGAGTTTTCAGGACTTCCAACAACTCCCCCTCGGTGTGTCCATAGTCCACATAGATGAAGCTGTGGATGTATCCCGCAAGATGCTTCACTGGATCGCCGTCAAATGCTGATGAAGGATAGAAAAGTGAGTTTCGAAGTAATTCCCCCAGCGGAAATCGACTCCGAAGGATCGAATCAGAGTTAAGTTCCGTTAGCCGCACCGGTGTTGCTACTCGGAGAAAGCGATCAATCATGAAAAAACTGCCTGCCCTCTGCGTCATTCGGGGACAAGCACGACACCTTTACATTTGTGGCCAGTTTCAGGACAGTCGAGTTTTGCGTCCTCACGGAAAAAACCAGTGTTGACCAATTGTGTGATTACCCTATTATCTGCTTGCTTCTGGTCTCGTTTGGCGGCACACCTTCCGCGGATCCAATAATCCAGTGATTTCTTCTTGGTGTGATCCGCGTAACTGCATGCCTGCTGACCTTGAATCAGGTATTCGAGACCGCTATTTCGCATGTGCTCAATAAGATGATTGACATCAAACGATCCGTTCAGTGCTTCGATCAACGATCCTCTTGGTACGTAGAGAACACTTGATGCCGAGGCACTTGTCTTCGCAGGCCCTGCTACCGACTTAGTTGGAATTTCATAGCCAATCATGAATAGCGCTGCTTCTAATTGCCTTACTGGTTCTCCCGTCAACCAGGTGGCAGAACCAACGCATTTGTTGATGACTTCATTAATTATCCAGTTAGCCTTGATGTTCCATGTGGCGTGCCCCTTGGGACCAAGTGATTGGATGGTCGGGAATTGAAAGTTATTCGAGCTAGGGTTACGGTTTGCCTTACCGACGCCCGGAGCCCACGGGAAGGCCAAGGATGCTGGTAACTTGCTCTCCCCTTTCCCATTCAGAAAATGGATAACTAGTAAACCAAGAGCCGCCCCAACCCGCCCATCGTAAATGATAGACCCGGGGTGAAGGAGCGCGTACACCTTGGTAAAACCTGAGTTCATCCGACACCGATCATCGTCAAACACCTCCGGCTTTGGCTCGCTACTTGAAAGTTCATGCAGAGCCTGAGCGATACTCGATACGAAGTCCTTCCTGCTCGTTGCCCACTTTTTGTTCCATGCTGAGGCATTGGCTGTAAGGCCCCAATCAAATACACCACCTGCGGCGGCAACCAAGTTTGCTTTGTTTTTGGAGTAGTAGGCTTCAAAGAGCGATAAGCGGAGAGGTACAAGCAGAAGCGACGTTTCGTCGAAGCCCTTCGATGCCCAAAAGTAGGATTCGAAAGCTTCTTTTAGCGAGTTAATGGATCGGGGATTCTTGTAGTCCTTGGGGACTCTCGTATCTCTTATGTTCAGTTTATGATCTAGAGCTTTCCCATTGCCTTGAATGTCATCAACCAGAAAGTTGATGAACCCTTCTACGTCCTTGTCAGCGATGTAATTTTCGCGTTTCATGGTGATCGTCCTTATGAATTTTGGTGGTAGGTGCTCAGTCCAGATTTCAGTCTATTGAGGATTTCGGCTCCAAGGTCGTCGGGTTCCAAGACTACTAAATCACCGATTTTCGCTAGCAGCCACCACCGCAACTGCCAGGTATCCTGAACCGTCGCCTCGATCAGGAACCAGCCGCCATCCGGCCGGATCTTCTGGTGTGCAGACAGCTTGGTTTCCTCAAGTTCCCGCGCCAGCATCGGCGAGATCCTGGCGACCAGGTTGATCGGGTTCGCTTCACCGAATCCCATCCCGCCGTCGTCGATGAACTGCTTCAACGAAAACCCCTTGGGCCGTTTCACGCTGTCATAGGTGTTCACCACGTCGCTCATTCGGTGCAGAGCGAACGGGCGGGGTTCCTCGTAATGGAAGGCGGTGGCGATCAGGTAGGTGACCGGCCCGCGCTGGACCAGTCCGAGCGGATGCAGCTTCAGTTCCTTGGGCCTCTCGGCCGCGACGCTCCGGTAGCAGCAGGTGATGACGAAATCCTTGAGCAGGCAGTCCTGCACCGTCTCGAGCACGCTCGGATCGATCTTCGGCGGGATGAAGGGCACCATGGGCAGGACGCTGGCGACCTTGTTGGTCCAGCTGCTGACCGAATTCCTTGAACTGACCGCGTCAAGCTTCTCGGTGGCATTCTGCAGACGCGGCTCCAATGCCTTCAACACGCTGGCCGGCAGCAGCGGACGCAGGGAGGCTTCGATCAGCCGCAGGGTCAGCGCGTCCGTCAATTCCAGGCTCTGGATGTCCAACTTGGCGCCGCTTTGCCAGCGCCAGAAGGTTTCATTCTTCTCGCCGGGTTCGCAGTCGATGTCAAAAACCTCCGCCAATGCCTTGAGATCGCGCTGCACGGTGCGCAGGCTGACTTCATAGCCGCGGTCGCTCAGTTCATTCTTGAAATCGGACGGCTTCAGGCCCGGTGAACGGGCCGACGGGATGATCTTGAGCACTTCCCATTGCCTTGCAATGGCGCCGTCTGCGGAATTAGCGGGCACCTGCGCTCTCCAGGAAACGCGCCAGGCAGACCAGGGCCTCGGTGTCGCGGCCGCAGTATTCGAGCAACTGGCATCGCAGTTCGTTGCGACGCTCGTCGCCGGTCTGCGGGTTCATGATTTCCAGAAAGGCCTCCTGGGCAAGGATGCCGTCACGGACGGCAAGGTTCGCGTAGTCGAGGTGCGGCACAACGGTCGGCAGAACCTGCTTCAGCGACCAGGAGCCGTGCATGTCAGGGTGATAGTAGCTTGCCAGGGTCAGCTTCTCAAGGCAGGTCAGGCGGTTCGCGATGCCGTTCAAGTTGCCGGCCAGATCGGGAAACCGCTCGGCCAGATCACGCAACCGGAGCGCCTCGAACTGTGCATGGTAGGCATAGATTGGCCCTTCGCCGCCGACTGCTGCGATGAGCGACTCGGCGCATTCGCGGCGCGGATCCCCGGCGCCGCTTGCCAGGTACTCATGGTGCTCGACTACGCCCGGGGCGCGCTCGACATGGCAGGACCACTGGAAGGGAATGACCATGTGCGGCCCCGTGTCCGGCCAAGCCGGCAAACCGACCGAGATGGTTTCGAAATCGAAATAGTGGCGGGGATAAGGGGCTGCACGAAGTTTCCCCCCGGCCTGGTCATCCAGATAGGGCCTGCCATCCAGCGCAGCCTGCCGGATGCGCCGCTGGCGGTCGGTCTTCAGCAGTGCCGGCGGAATCTGCCGGATGTCGGAGTAGCCCATGGCGCTCAATGCTGCCTTCTGGTCCTTGGTTGCCTTGTAGAGGTCGTCGAGCGGGTAATCGGCGGGAACCGATTCCCGAGCGGTGCAGTGGGCGAGGAATGGGCACGCATAGGGGTCCTTGCACTGCGGCCCACATTGGATGCCCGGTTCGGGGCCAACGAGCGTGGTGCGCGCAGCGGCGGCCCATTGGCCGACCTCCGGCGCAAGGGCGTCGGCGGCACCGGTGACGTCCTCCGGCTTGATGAGGCCCGCGTAGTCGTCGTTCCCGGCGTATCGGAATGATCTGTCGGCAAATGCGACCGAGACCGTACGCACCGGCAGGCCCTCCGCGCGAACGACCCAAGCCTGGATCGCGGCATCGGCGATCTGGTAGTCCTTGACCGATGCCGAACCCTTGACCTCGATCAGATTCGCCCCCTCCTTGCCGGGAACGAGGATGTCTGCACGGATCAGCACCCCTTGATGTTCGAACGTGCCTTCGAATAGCGGGCGATCCGGATGTTCCGCCAGGGCTGCCCGTGTCTGGGCGAGGGCGGCGCGCATGTCCGTCGCGTCGATCAGCGTGCCGCCTGGAAAGATGGTCCGGGCCGCCTCGCCGATCCGGTTGCCATTCTCCATGGCGATGCGGGCCTGCGAGGACTCGCTGGCGAGTTCGGGCCGATACGTCTGAAGCCAGAGCCGCTTCGCGCATTGGCGGTGCGCCATGATTTTCGATTTCGATAGTCCGTGCATGTTTTTCTCCATATCCAATTGTTACTGATCAAGCGGCCGACAGGAAGCCGATCGGCCTCGCGCCCCAATTTTTCTTGAGTCGGATTTCGGCCAGCAGGGCTTCTACAAAGTTGTCGCCGCTTGCCAGCGGATGAAAGCGGTGCCGCCGTGCGACGGCCGCAAAATCACCCGGGGTGAGGTTGCCGGAGGCGCACAGGCGTCCCGCTTGCGCCGGGGAAGCCGGGGCGATCGACAGGTTCCGGCAATAGCGCTCGAGCAGGACCGCCCCCTGGGTCGGCAGCAGGTAGCCGAACTTGATCTTCAGATCGAAACGGCGGAGCGCCCCCTCGTCGAGGTTGTCCATGAGGTTGGTCGATGCGATGAATACCCCCTCGAAGGCTTCCATCTGCGTCAGCATCTCATTGACCTGCGTCACCTCCCAGCTATGGCGAGCGCCCTTGCGCTCCCGCAGGAAGCTGTCGACTTCGTCGAGCATCAGGACGGCGCCTTCCTTGGTTGCCCTGCGGAAGGCATTGGCGAGATTTCGCTCGCTTTCGCCGATATAAGCCGACACGATGTCGGAAATCCGGTGGGAATGGAGCGGAGCGCCCAGCTCGCCGGCAAGCCATTCCCCGTACGCGGTCTTGCCCGTTCCCGGGGGGCCGAACAGGCAGATGCGACCGGATTTTCCGTCCTTCAGGCCCCGTGCGATCTGGTGAAGGTCAATGTCGGCTGTCGAGCAGGTGGGATCATAGAGTTCGGAAGCGCTCGCCGTCTTGGCGGGGGGCGGTGCGTCGTGGCCCTGCGCGGTGAGCGTTCCAGTTACCAGCATGCGAAAGGCGCCCGCGCGATGCTCGGGCGACAGGCCGGTAGAGATCGTGCGGACAACGTTGGCGGCACGGGTCAGCACGGCAGGCGTTACATACTTGAGGTCCGAGACTTCGGAGACGACCTCGGCCGGCAGGGTGTCGCCGGCCACCTTCTGCACCAGGTTGCGCAACTGCCTGGCGGACGGCGCGGGCATCTCGAAGACCATCGCGAATCGGCGGATGAATGCCCTGTCCAGCCCGGAAACCGCATTGGTGACCCAGATGGTCGGCACGGGATTCGTTTCCAGGGTGTGGTTCACCCAGGCCTTGTGCTGCTGCGCGACGGGTGGAGGCGCAAAAATACTCCCTCGCCCGCCGCCGAAGACATCCTCGGCTTCGTCGAACATGATCATGCTGCGCGACGGCTTGAGGAGCTTCAAGGCGGCCCGATATCCTGACAGGCGCGTCTCGGCTTCGAGCGGATCGCCGTCCCGGTCGCTCGAAGCGACTTCGTACAGTTCCAGGCCGCAGTCCTCGGCAAGGCGGCGTGCGAACTCGGTCTTGCCGAGACCGGGTGCGCCATAGACCAGGATATTGATGCCCTGCTGCGGCAGCCGCCGCGCCGGGCGAAGCAGCGGCAACAGCACGCGCAACTCGGCCTTGACGTGTGCGAAGTCGGATCGTTCCAGGGTCGGCGGCTGCGAACGGAAAAACGATTCGCTGAATAGCTGATGAACGCCAGCGGCCTCATGCATCATCCGCTCGGCGAAGTCGCCGCCGAGTGGCATGAGTTTGCTTGGCATCTCAGCCGGCCTTCCGCGCTCTACCATTACCAGGCCGCTGGTCATCAGTACCCCGCCGGAGCCGATCTCGCTACGTACCGACTGGGGGGACAGGCGGAGAATGGCCGCCAAGGCATGAACCAGTTCGCGGGAACTCAGGTCTCCCATCAGTGTTGCGGCGTGGCGAAGTTCGCGCACGTTGTTCATTAGGACCACGAACCCGAGGATGCGCTGAGCTACCGCTGACAGCTTCACCTGCTTGCGGATTGCCGCAATGTTGCTCTCGAGATCAGGCGGCAATCCCATGAGGTGCACGCTGCTCTCGAGTTCATGCAGTTGGGCCACCAATTTCGCCGTGACGGCCTTGATGTCCACCTCGCCCTTGTCATCGACAAGCGAACGCAGGTTCAGGTAATCGGCAAACAAGGCGTCTTCGAATCCGAACAGATTGGAGAGGCGCGACGCGGCGCCCAACTTGACGAGAATCCTGATGATCCAGGTCTTCACGAGTCTTTCTGCGATCTTTGGCATGGCCGCGCGGTTCTGCAGGATGGGAAGGGTGGTAGTGAACATCTTGTCCTCGCTAATGGAATCGAATCCCGGGATCGGGGGAGTTGGCTGATTGATGATGGCGAACGGCGGGGTTGGGAATACCGCGAGGGTTTCATGTGGAGCGACAATTTGTGTCGCGGCAGGTGCAAATCTCGGCGTAGGAACTGCGACAGGCACTCGCATTTCGTGGCGGGAAAGCCTGATATGACCAGCAATGGCGACACATCTTGTCGTACTCGCTTGCTACGCTGCTGAATCATTCGGGTGTTGCCAGATGCTGGTCATCGCCAGCGCCTGGCAATCACCTTTCCCGCTGCCTTTGATATCAAGGAGGAATGATGTCTGATCAACTTTTCGTAGGCGTTGCCCCCAAATCCAACGCCAGCAAGGGGTACATGATGTTCAATCCGGATGGCCACGCACGTTCACGCCGGAAGTGCAGCCGGTGCCAAGAGGCGGATCTCTACTATGGTGACTGAAGCAATGAAAGGCGGACGGCAAGCCCATGCCAACGGACTTCTGCTCGATGGGAGAAAGGTATTCCGGGAAGCCACGGACGCAGCGGGTCGCGAGAGGGCCTTCTCGCTGGTTTTGCAGGCGGTGAGTGGGGGAGCGGCTGACGGGCACGCCCTGCTGGCATATCTGTATCAAACCGGCTTCGGCACCCGTCGCAACATGGGGAATGCGGCAAGGCACTATGCGATGGCTGCAATCTACGGCGATGCCACTGCAGAGCGTCGCTGGCGTTGGCTGATGGCGCTAGAGGGCTTCCTCTGGCACCGCGGCGATGCGTTTTCCGGGTAATCTCCATTGAACCTAGAAAACGCAGTTGAAATGGCCTGGCAAGCCGAAAGCCTTGTGCCACAATGGTTTTGAGAAATCCGCGCCAAGTGCGGAGCAGTTGAGTTGAAATCGCGTAGATCGTTGTGGCACAAGGCTTTCCCCCTGACACCCCCGTTTAACTGCGGTTTCTAGGTTGAACGGCCGGTCACCGGCCCATTCCGGCCGAACACTGACCGCGCAGTCAACGGCAGCAAAGGCCGACGAGTTGCCGGCGAGGAGTCGTTGCCAGCGCCGGGTTCGCTCCGTCAACGGCCTTTGGATCGCTCATGGCACGACTGGCCGCAGACGGGTCGTAAGCCGCCGTTCCGCATAACCCGATCGGCCGACCCACCGCAAGGCGGATGGTTGAATTTGACCGTCTTTTCGGCGTCGACCGCAGCAGTGCGGCAGGCGACCTTGCGCACGGCCTGA
This sequence comes from Dechloromonas sp., assembly GCA_017302355.1. Next base: position 20,058 of record JAFLDQ010000023.1, on the reverse strand, counting down.
CAGCCGGTCAGCGCCCGTCTGCCTTGCCCTTGCCGTGCGACACGGAAGCGAGCGACCGTGCGCTCAGTCGCCGAGCCCGTATTCCTTGATCAGGCGGTAGATATTGCGTTCGCTGATGCCGAGCACCGCCGCCGCCTTGGCCCGGTTCCCGCCGTGGCGAAGCAGCGTCCGGCGCAGATAATCCTTCTCGATTTCGCCCAGGCTGGGCTCGTGATCGAACGCGAGAACGACCGCATCGGCGCGACGGCCTACCAGCGGGCCGAAATGTTCGGCGCGGATGCGCCGGTCACGACCGGCCAGAATGACCGCGCGCTCGACCAGGTTGCGCAATTCCCGGACATTGCCCGGCCAGTCGTAGGCCATCAACACCTTGAGTGCCTCACCGGTCAGTTCGCGCTCGATGCCGCGGGCGAAGCGCTGCAGGAAGTGCTCGGCGAGCAGCGGGATATCCTCGCGCCGCTCGCGCAGCGGCGGCACGCGGATCACGAAGCTGGCCAGACGGAAATAGAGATCGCTGCGAAAGTTTCCGGCCTCGCTCATTTCGCCCAGTTCACGGTTGCTGGCGACGACAAAGCGTACGTCCGCCCGCAATGTCCGGGTGCCGCCCAGGCGGCGGAAGGCATTGGTTTCCAGCACGCGCAGCAGCTTGGCCTGAATCGCCGGGCTGGTTTCGCCGATTTCATCGAGAAACAGCGTGCTCCCTTCCGCCTCTTCGATCAGGCCCTTCTTCTGCCGGTCGGCTCCGGTGAAGGCGCCGCGCTCATGGCCGAAAATTTCGGATTCGAACAGCGTTTCCTGCAAGGTTCCGCCGTCGACCGTCACCATCTCGCGGCCGCATCGGGTGCTGCTGCGATGCAGGGCCTCGGCGACCATTTCCTTCCCGGTGCCGGATTCGCCCTGAATCAGCACGGTTGCGTCGGTGGGCGCGACGGCCTCGATCAGGTCGAGGACTTCCTGCATGGCGCGCGAATTGCCGACCAGCGGCCCCGGGCGCCGGGATTCCAGCTGCCGCCGGTAGAACGCATTGCGACTGCGCAGTTCCGCGCTGTCGAGTTCGCGGCGGATGATGATCTCCAGTTCATCGAGCCCGACCGGCTTGGTCAGGTACTCGACGGCGCCCGCCTGGATCAGGCTTACGGCATTGCGAATCGAACCGTAACCGGTCAGGACGACGACCGGATACTGGGCGGAAAGCGTTTCCACCAGCTTCGGCGTGTCGGCATCCGGCAATTTGAGATCGAGAAAGATCAGGTCCGGCTCGGTCTCCAGAAGCCTCTCCGAGGCCTCCTTCCAGTTGAGCGCACCCATGCAATCCAGCCCGAGGTCGGCAATCTGCTCGACCAGAAGCTGATTGAAGACGCGGTCATCATCGACCACCAGAACCTGTTTTTTCATTTCACGAATTTCCCACCCAGGGCAGGCCCACCCTGAACACGGCGCCCTGCCCGGGAACGCTCGCCACCTCGATGGTGCCGGCATAGCGCTCGACGATGGTCTTGCAGATGGTCAGACCGAGCCCCGTCCCGCCCTCGCCGTCGGCCCGATGGCTGAAAAATGGATCGAAAATGCGCTCGATCCGCTCGGCGGAGATTCCCTTGCCGGTATCGCGCACCTCGATCACCGCCGAACTGCCCTCGCCATAAGTCCGGACGGTCAGGCTTCCTCCCTGCGGCATCGCATGGTGGGCATTCTGGGCCAGGTTGAGCACCAGCATGCGCAGGTCGCTGTCATCGGCCAGAACGCGCAGGCCGTCCGCGCCCAGTTCCAGATGCTGGACGATACCGTGGCTCTGGGCGTCGAAATCGAGCAGTTGCAGCGTGTCGCTCACCGCCCGGTTGAGCGGGACGATCTGCGGCTGCTGCTGCGGCAGGCGGGAAAGCAGCAGCAGGCGCTGGGTGACTCCGGTACAGCGGTCGATTTCGGCATTCATCATTTCCAGATAACTGCAAACGCGTTCCCGATCGCCATTTCCCTGGCGGAAACCGCGCAACAGGCCGTCGACGGCAAGGCGCATCGAACCCAGCGGATTGTGAATTTCGTGGGCGATGCCCGCTGCCAGCAGACCGAGTTCGGACAGGCGCTGTTCCTGCGACAGGCGCGCGGCATCCGAAAGATCGCTGCTCGATTCGACGATCAGCCTTTCGCTGCCCGCCGGGCCCGAACGCTCGACCAGAACGGCATGCACCTCGACCGGGAACTCGCGGCCATCGGCGAAGCGATGCCGATGCCGGCACTTCAGCGACTGCCCGGGCTCTTTCAATTCGACCGCCGGGCAGATCAGCAGCGTCGGCGGGCACGGGCGGTCGCGGCCATGGCTGGAAACATGGCAGAGCTGGCCGACCGCGCCCTCTTCGCTCACCCCGAGCTGCCGGCAGTAGGCCCGATTGACCGCGAGAATGCGCAGGTCCGACTGGCGGATGACGCGCACGCCGTCCGGCAGTCCATCGAGCAATTCCTGGAGATAGCGCTGCTGTTCTTCGGCCCCGTCAATCTGCTCGACCAGACGATCGGCCATGCGATTGAAGCTGACGGCAAGGCGACCGGGTTCGTCGCCGGCCAGCACGGCCGCGCGGACGGCGAGATTGCCGGACGTCAGTTGCCGGGCGGTGTCATCGAGCTCGCGCAGCGGTTCGACCACGCGCAGGCGCACCGTGCGCCACAGCACCCCCAGGGTCAACGCGAGGACAACCGCGCCGGCCAGTGCGAACAGCCCGGCACTGCGCCAGGCTTCGGCGCGGATGGTCGCGGCGTCATAGTCAACGACCACGACGCCATTTACCGGGTGTTTTTCGAGTGGACCGTGGCAGCCGACGCAGGCCGCCTGGTTCGGCACCGGATTGATCGAGCGCAACACCTCGCCCATGCCCGGCTCTGCCACGAACCGGCTCTCCGGAACGCCGGGACGATCGACCCGGAGCAGTCCTGGCAGCTGCTGGCCGAGGCTCTCCGGACGGGAGGCGAAGCGAACCTCGCCGGTCGGCGCCAGTATCCTGACCTCGCGGATGCCCGGCAGCTTCCCCATGCGCTCGACCATTTCGCGCAGGCCCGGCACGTCGCGCTTGAGCATGGCATTCTCCAGCGCCACGCGCAGCAGGCGGTTGATCTGTTCCGATGTCGCCGCCCGTTCGCGCTCGAGCTGATCGCGATAGAGCGCCAGAAAAAGCAGCCCGAAGAGCAGCGAGGCGCCGCCTGCCACCAGCAGAACCTGGCGCAACATGCGCGGCCCGAGCGAAGCGGAACGGCTCTCAACGTTTGCTGGCATGGTGTGGAAGCATACCGAAAAATGCCGGCCGGCGCCCCGCACGGCCCGCCGCCAGGCCCGCATGGCGGCGCGGTCGGCGGTTCCGGGAAACTCTACCAGCTCGGCCCCTGGACGCCCGGCATGAAGCGAACGGGCGCGACTTCGGCCTTGTCGAGAGCCAGTTTCCGGTGGATCTTCTCGCCCATCCGTTCGCGCGAGGGCAGCGGCAGATCGTGGATTTCGCCGAGCAGCTCGCGGAAGCGCCGCAGCCAGACCCAGGTCAGCCCGGCCAATGCCGCATAGAACCGGGTGTCGCAGCGCGACGCTACCCGCTGCCCCCAGTCCGGCAACCAGTAGCCGATGTGCTCGTCCATGAAATTGGCCAGTTCTTCCGGGTCGACCGCGGCCGTGGCCAGAACGCGCCGCAGATACTGCAGCTGCAGCACCAGGTGATCGTCGAAACGTCTGCGCCAGTCGCCTGCCTGCCAGCCGGCCGCCGCGTAGATCTCCCGCAACTCGAACATCGACCGGTCGCAGGCCAGATGTTCGTCACTCAGCCAGACCGACTCGTACGGCGAGGCGCCGAAACTGTTGTTCAGGTAGATCGCCGCATAGTCGGCCGCCAGTTCATCGAGGGTCGGATTGTCGCGCAGGGCGAAGGCCATGTCGGCGTACGCCGTCTGATCCGCCGCGTCGGCGGCGGACAACGCCAGCCCTGCCGGAAAGGCCGCCATTCGCAGCGCCGCCAAGGTCTCCGCATCGAGTTCGCGGTCATGCAGGCGAATCAGCTGGTCGAGATCCTCGACCAGCGCGTCGCGCAGTTCAGCCTCCATCGACCTTGCCCTTGGCGTGCGCAATGAAGCCGATCGACGGATGGGTCAGTTCCGGGTTGGCCATATTCCTGACCTGCCGGACGGGCTTGTCATGGGGCCCGATCGCCTTGCTCTTGAGCACGCCCTGCAAGATTTCCTCGATCGGTCCGATGTCGAGCACGCGCATCATGCAGGCCATCACGCAATACGGCTTGCGGCCGGCTTCCAGCTCGTCGATGCACAGGTTGCACTTCTTGATCACCTGCTCCTGGGGATCCCATTGCGGCGCGCCATACGGGCAGGCGGCCTCGCACTTGCGGCAGCCGATGCACAGGGTCGAGTCGATGTCGACCACGCCGTTGTCGGCCCGCTTCCAGATGGCGCCGGTCGGGCAGGTCGGCAGACACGCCGGCTCGGCGCAGTGGTTGCACGACATGTTGACCTTGTAGGCGAACACCTCCGGATACGTGCCGCCCTCGATGTACATGACGCGCCGGAAGCGCGGGCCGGGCGGCAGGCCGTTCTTGTCCTTGCAGGCAATCTCGCAGGCGCGGCAGCCGATGCAATCGACATTGTGATGAACGAAGCCGAACTGCCTGGCCGGCTTCACCGGTTCGTACGTCTGCGCCACCTTGCGGCGGATGGCCTGTTCAAGTTCCTGCTTGTCGACTTTGGTGACCATGATCGCCTCACTTGTCCCGGCGGAAGATCGCCGACCGCGAAGTTGCCTGAACATCCCAGCCCGGCCGGTGGTCAAGCGTGGTCTTCCTGAGGTCGACGAGAATGGTGTTGTAGGCAAATGCTCCCGCCGGACTGGGTTCGTCCAGCGTCAGGAAATCCGGGTTGCCGGAACGGTCGGTCCCGTCCTTGGCCAGATCCATCCAGGCGCCTTCATAGAGCACGACGACATTGGGCATGCAGCGTTCGGTCACGTAGGCGGGAACGACCACCTTGCCGCGCTCGTTCCACACCTCGACGATGTCGCCGGTCCGGATGCCGAGTTTCGCCGCGTCGCCGGCGTTGAGCGTGATCTCCTGCTGGTAGGTTTCGCGCAACCAGGGGATGTTGTGGAAGATCGAGTGGGTGCGCCAGCGCGGGTGCGGGGTGACCATGTGGAAAGGAAACTTCGTCGCCTTCTCGTGATTGAGCGACTCGAATGGCTCGACCCACTTCGGAATGTAGGGGATTTCGTAGCCATACTGCGTCCGCGCCCAGTCCTTGACGTTGGCCAGCGTCGTCGACAGGATCTCGATCTTGCCGGAGGGTGTGTCGAAAGGCACGCCATTGCGGATCTGCTCCTCAAACGCCACATGCGGCTTGTCGAAGGAAAACTTGTAGACGCCGTGCTTCTTGAATGTCTCCCACGACATCCTGACGCCCTGATGGTGCTGGACCTTGTTGACCCACCAGTCGGTCAGATAGGCTTCGTCGGTGGCGTCGTTGTTGTCGAAGTAGTCACGCTGTGACTTCGGGTTGTAACGCTTGCCGAAATCCGCGACGCCGGGATCCAGTTTCTCGATGCGGTAGGCCAGTTCGGTGAACACCTGGAAATCGGTCTTCGATTCGCCGAGCGGCTCGATGACCTTGGGCCGGTGGATGTAATAGTGGCCCTTGTACCAGGGCAGGGCGACGTCGTGGCGCTCGAAGTGGGTGGCGATCGGAAAGAGCACATCGGCCCACAGCGCCGAGGGTGTGATGGTCGAATCCATGCAGACCACCAGTTCGAGCTTGTTGATCGCCGCGATTTCCTTGTTCACGTTGGTCAGCTGGTTGAACCAGTCGGAACCGTGCCAGAAGATCGCCTTGATGTTGGGAATCTTGCCGTCGAGCTCGTCGCCGCGCGGCCATAGCCCGAGTTCCTCGCGCTTCAGGTTCGGGTAGTTGAGCACGCAGTGCGCCCAGCGGTCGGACTTGATCGAGGCGTACCAGACGTTGGCGTACTCGTCGTAGGGATAGGCCACCGCCTCGGCATGCCAGCCCTTGCCGACGCCTTCGGCGCAGCCGCCAAGGATGCCGATGTTGCCGGTCATCGCCTGCAGTGCGGCGGCCATGCGGTTGTACTGCTCGCCGTAGCTGGCGCGGCCCGGCGCCCAGCTCGCCTTGAGCGCCGCCGGCTTGGTCGTGGCGTACATTTCGGCCAGTTTTTTGATGTCGACCGCGGCAACCCCGCAAATCTTCTCGGCCCACTCCGGCGTTTTCGGCGTGTTGTCGTACTTGCCGAGGATGTAGTCCCTGAAGTTCTCGCGGTCGGCGAACTGCGCCGGCATCGTGCCGGCATCCATGCCCAGGCAGAACTTGTCGATGAACTTCTGGTCCTGCAGGTTGTTGGCGAAGATGTGGTAGGCCATGCCGGCCAGCATCGCGGCGTCGGTATTAGGCTTGATCGGAATCCACCAGGCGTCGTAGCTGGCGGCCGAATCGGTGTATTGCGGGTCGACCACCACGAACTTGCAGCCGCGCTGCTTGGCCAACCGCATGTAATAGAAGGTATTGCCGCCGTGGAAGGTGTAGGCCGGGTTCCAGCCCCACATGATGATCAGCTTGCTGTGGGCGAAGGCGTCGTCCTCGTTGCCGTCGGTGATGGTGCCGAAGGTCATGCGCGAGCTGAAGGTGGTGCCCTGGTAGCTCGGCACCGACCACGAGTTGGTGCGGCAACCGAACATGCCGAGAAAGCGGGCGAGCAGCCCCTCGATCTGGTCAGACTTGTGCAGCACGCCGTAGGAGGTGCCGGCGTAGGCCTGGTCGAGAATGGCGGTCGGGCCGTATTTCTGCTTCAGTTCGACCATTTTCCTGGCGACGTGGTCGAGCGCCTCGTCCCACGACACCCGCTTGAACTTGCCCTCGCCGCGTTCGCCGACCCGCAGCATCGGGTAGAGCAGGCGCTCCGGCGAATACAGGCGGCTGCGGTAGGAGCGCCCGCGCAGGCAGGCGCGCAGCTGCGGCACCTGCTCGGTCTCGAAGCCGAACTTGCCGCCCTCCTGATAACGCCCGTCGTCGGTGGACAGACGGACGATGACATCGCCCTTCTTGTGGGCGACCAGCATGTGGCGCGAACCGCAATTGTGGTCGCAGGAGGTCACCACCGTCGTCAGGTCGTCGTCGCGCGGGTAGGGCTCATAGGGAAAGGCCCGGGCTTCCTGCTTGCCGGCGCCCAGTTCGACGAGGCCACTGGTGGTCGCCACCGCGGCGCCTGCCCCGACCGTCTTGAGAAAGCTGCGGCGCTTGGGGTTGAGAATATCCAGCCAGTTGCGTTTCGTGTCCATGACTCTTCCTTATTGCCTGGGCTGGTTGCCGGCGGTTGGCAAGGCAAAACGTGCTTCGCTGACAACCGGACGGTCCTTCGCCCAGTCGGGCACCTCCGGGGCCATGCCCTCCCACGGATGACGCGGATAGGGGTACATCGTCCGATACCAGGCGCGCCCGCCATGGCAGCCGTAGCACACGTCCGCATTCTTCTGACCGGCGGCCTCGATCGCCTCGGCCTTGAGATAGCTGACCTGATGACGCTGGGTACGAATGGCGGCATGACAGGTCAGACACGAGTCGCCGAACATTTCCTTGCTCTCCGGCCACGGGCTGGGCAAACCCATGATCTGGGCATTCATCGGGGCATGGCACTTGAGGCAGGTCGTCTCGACGTTCACCGCCTTGCGCAGCGTGAACCCGTTGTCGGTCTGCGGCGTTCCGGTCGCCGAGGCGCCCGGCGCTTCGTCGCGCGGGTCGTTTCCCTGGTGGCAGGTGTTGCAACTGAAATTCATGAACTCCTTCGCCATGCCGGTCACCAGATGGCGGCGATGGAAGCTGTCCTGCTCCCCGCTGTAGGTAGTCAGCCGCTGATACCAGGCCATGCTGGAACTCGCCTTGATGCCGGCCGGCGATGTTTCGCGAACCTTGTCGTCGAGCACCTCGCGGTGACAGGCAAGGCATTGCTCGTCTGTCGCGGTTTCAATGGCCGGCCGGAAGTGGATGGGATCGTACGTGGCGCGCAGCAGATCCGGGCCCGCAGCCGGGGCTGGCTGCTCCACAACGGCGGGAGCAGGGGCAGGCTGGGCAGCCCGCTGGCGAACGTACCAGCCGCCGACGGCGAGGACCGCCACGGCGAAAGCGATGAGGATGCCGGTCCTTGCGCTGTTCATGATCCATCCTTGCGCGCCGCATCGGCATGGAGACCGCGAAGGTCATAGCGGTCCTTGAGATTCGGATGGATGAACGGGGTATACCAGGCGCCCTGATTCTTCACAAAGTCGAGACCGGTCGGCGGCGGCGTAATTCCTCTCAGGGCCCGCGCCTGCCACTCGGGTGTCTGTTCGAATACGGTGATGACCGGTGCATCGGCCGGGCGCTGATAGGGCGCCAGGCCAGCGATGAACACGGGAGCCTCGGCAAGTACGTTGGCGCCGGCGGCCAGCGTACCAAGCAAGAGCATCAGTCTCTTCATTTTGTCATTACGCCGTTGGTGAATCGAGAAACGGGGCAGGCGCCCGGCCCACCCCATTCGAGTGAAGGCGATTACTTCTTCTGGCCTTCCATGCCCTGCATGCCGGACATGCCCTTCTGGCCTTCCATGCCTTGCATGCCGGACATGCCTTCCTGCTTGGCCTTCTTGTCCTTCTTGCCTTCCATGCCCTGCATGCCGGACATGCCCTTCTGACCTTCCATGCCCTGCATGCCGGACATGCCCTTCTGGCCTTCCATGCCCTGCATGCCGGACATGCCCTTCTGACCTTCCATCCCCGACATGCCCTTCTGGTCGGCTGCGTGGACGCTGGTGGCAACGAGGGAGGCGATGGCGATGGCAGCAACAGTCGACAGTTTCTTCATGAGGTACCTCTCTTGGTTGGATTCATCGTCTCCGCCGATGCGGCAGAAACGGCCCGGGCACCTGCCTGGACCCTCATTCCAAGCACTTGCCGTGCCAACTGCCAATATAGGCGCCAAGTCAATGATTCGTATTGACTAGGCTCAAAGTCGGGGGCCGCAGGGATTTGGCCGATTTCTGCCATTATGGCAGGCCAGTTTGCCGGAACTTCGCCAAACCCATGATTTCGCGGCAAATTCACGACTGCCACTTTGTCATGCGCCGCGCTGCCCGGTCAGTCGGCGGTGACCTGGATGCGCAACCCGGTCTTCTTGAGGATCCGCGTGGAGAACAGGATGTCGCCGCCACGGCTGGCGTCACCAAGCAACGCGGCGATGCGCGCCGCCTGGTCGCGGACCTCGTCGCGGGAACTGCCATGGACCATGGCGAACAGGTTGTACGGCCAGTCCGGCAGCGCACGCGGCCGGCGGTAGCAATGGGTGACAAAGTCGAGGCTGCCGACGCGCCCGCCCAGCTCGTCCACCCGCTCGTCCGCCACATCCCAGACCGTCATGCCGTTCGCGGTCCAGCCGATCGCATAATGATTGGGAACGGCGCCGATGCGCCGGATGATGCCGGCGTCGAGCATGGCCCGCAGCCGCGCCATGACTTCCTCGGCGGAAACGCCGACCTGCTCGCCGACCAGCCGGTAGGGGCGGGCCGCCAGCGGCAGGCCGCCCTGCGTGGCGACGATCAGTGCGCGGTCGATGGCATCGAGCTTGGGCGCGTCACTCATGCGCGTGCCGCGAGCTTCATTTCGACGAAATACTCGCGTTCCTTGGGAAACGCGTAAACCGGCAGGCCGGTGGCCTCCTCGATGCGGGCGATGGCCGCGCCGATGCCGGCCGGCGTCTCGGTCGCCAGCACGAACCACATGTTCAGCGCGTGCTCGCGGCGGTAATTGTGAGCGACCTGCGGCAGCGCGTTGACCAGGCCGGCCACTTCGTCGTAGCGCTCCTCGGGGACCCTCAGCGCCGCCAGCACGAAGGCGCCGCCCATGCGCTCGATCTGCACCAGCGGCCCGAAGCGGGTCAGCACCCGGGCGTCGAGCAGGCGCCGCAGGCGCCCGAGCAACTCGTCGCCGGAGATGCCGAGCTGCGCGGCCGCCGCCGCATACGGCTCGTCGCAGAGCGGAAAGCCGCCCTGCAATTCGTCGATTATTTTGCGGTCGACCGCATCGAGCTCAGGCATAGCGCGCGCCGTTCTGCTTGAACCGGGTCAACGAGAACAGCACATCGTGCGCGCGGCCGGCGATGCCATGGCGCTGGCGCAGGGCGGCGATGATGCCCTCGACTTCGGTGCGCTCGCGGCCATGGATCATGCAGAACAGGTTGTACGGCCAGTCGGGCAGGATGCGCGGGCGGCGATAGCACAGGGTCACCGCCGGTTCCTCGGCCAGCGCGCGACCGACTTCGCCGACCAGTTCGTCGGGAAGGTCATGGACCAGCATCGCATTGGCCGTATAGCCCAGTTCGCGGTGCCTGACGACGATGCCGAAACGCTTGATGGCGCCCTCTTCGAGCCAGTTGCCGATGCGCGCCAGCACCTCGTTTTCCGACGCGCCGATGCGCTCGGCGATCAGCGCGAACGGGCGCATGAATAGCGGCAGCCCCTCCTGCAGCACCGCCACCAGACGGCGCTCGGCCTCGCCGATCGGCGAAGCGGGTTGCACCGTGCGCGCCGTCGCGCGGCTCCCGGGCGATTCGCCGTGCAGCGGGAAGCCGAGATCGATGTGAAATTCCTCGAGCAGCGGCAATGCCAGCAAGGGATGCCCGGCCGCCTTCGCGATCGCGCCCAGCGTTGCCTGCAGGCGACCTTCGCTGGCCGCGGTGACCACGAACCACAGGTTGTAGCGATGCTCGCGCTCGTAGTTGTGATTGACCTCGGGGAAGCGGTTGACCGCGGCAGCCACCGCTTCGAGTTGCGGCGCCGGAACCGCCATCGCGGCCAGCGTCGAGGCGCCGATCCGCTTGGGCGCGAAGACGGCGCCGACGCGCGAGATCTTGCCCTCGCGGCGCAGCTTCTCAAGCCCGGTCAGAACCGTTCGCTCGCCGACCCCGAGGCGCGCCGCCAGTTCGGCGAAGGGCGCCGGACACAGCGGAAAATCGCGCTGGAATTCGTTGAGCAGGCGAAACTCGAGGGCGTCGTCCATCGTCAGAAACCGATGCGCGCCGCCCGCGTGGTGAAGAAGATGCCGGAGGGGTTGTCGGCGGCGATCTCGCCGACGCGGGCGAAGGACGTGGTGTCGTAGATCAGCACCTTGTTGTCGTCGCGCGCCGAGAGCCAGACGTTTTCGCCGCGCGGGGTGAATTCCATGTGCAGGATGCCCTTGCCCGGCTCGAAGGCATGGACGACCTTGCCGGCCAGCGTATCGATGACATCCATCCTGCCGTTGTCCGGGAAGGCGAAATTGACCCAGACCTGGCGCCCGTCGGGCCGCGCCATGACGAACACCGGCTGGCCGCGCACCGGGATGCGGCCGACTTCCTTCCAGGTCGCGACATCGACCACCAGCACCTCGTGGCGGCCGATCGCCGGCAGGTAGGCCTTGCCCTGCGCCACCGACCAGCCGCGCAGGTGCGGCATCTTGAACACCGGCAGCTTTTCCTCGCCGCGCCCGTATTTTTCGAGGATCTTGCGCGCGCCCTTCTCGGGTTGCCAGAGATCGAGCATGGCGACGCCGTCCTCGCCGAACAGGCCGGCCAGGAAATAACGTCCGTCGGGCGTCACCAGCCCGTCGTAGGGCTGGCTGCCGGCCGGGAAGCGCTGCGTCGCCGGTCGCTTCGGGTCGCTGAAGTCGGTCACGCGGATCTCGCCGCCCTCGAACAGCGCGTAGGCGAAGCGATTACCCGACGTGTCGGCAAGGCCGACGACCTTGGAGAATCTGCCCGGCGCGTACTCGGCCGGCACTTCGGAAAGCAGTTCGAGCGTCGCGGCATCGAAGGCCTTGATGCCGCCCGGCGTGTAGTTCTGGGCGACGACGATGCGGCCATCCTGCGAGATCGAGCCGCCGATGGCGTTGCCGGACTGGATGACGCGCCCGACCACCTTCGCTTCGAGCATGTCGATCTTGGTCAGCGCGCCGTCGCGGCCGAAGACGAAGGCGTAGCGGCCGTCGCGCGAATAGACGGCGGACGCATGCGAGAGGTCGCCCAGCCCGCCGATGCGCGCGTAGGGCTGGCGCGTCGTGGTGTCGACCAGCGTCACGTGGCCGCTGGCGCGCTCGATGATCAGGCCGAGGTCGCCGGTGCCGCGCAGCTGCGGGCCGGCGCAGGCCGCCAGCGTCAGCGCGAGCAGGAATGTCAGAAACAGGCGCATCACTTCCTCACTGTGGAAAACCGCTCATCAATTTTTGCACGATCCAGCCGGCCTCGGCCTCCGACATGAACTGCTTCCACGGCGGCATCGGCGTACCGGGGCGCCCGTAATAGATCGTCGCCACCAAGCTTTCGGCCGGCTTGTCGTGCAGGGTGGCCGGCAGCAGCGCCGGCCCGAGGCCGCCCCCCAGCGTCATGCCATGGCACGAACCGCAGTCCTGCCGCACCAGGCGCACCAGTTCCTTCTGCCGGACGGCGTCGGGCTCGCCGGCGATTGCTGGCTGTGCACTCCCTGCGGTCGCGGTCGACGCCCAGAAAAGGGCAAAAACCAGTCTATTCGACGACAATCACGACACCTTTCATTTCGGGATGCGGTCCGCAAGTGTACGGGTAACGGCCCGCCCGCGTGAATTCGCGCTGCCAGCTTTCGTCGGGGAACAGGCGCTCGGACTCGCGACCGCCCTCCTGCGGAAAGAGAATCGAATGGCTCGTCCGCTTCTCGCGATTGATCCACTTCACCGTATCGCCGACGCGAATGGTGACTTCCGCCGGCGTGTAGGTGTATTTCTCGATGCCGACCTCGACGGTCTGCCCTGCGAACAGGGAAAAGGAAACGAGCGCCAGCACGGCCGGCGCCCGTCTCGACAGCAGCGTCCCGGCCCGCACGCGAGTGGGTTTCCGGGCTCGCAGCATGGCTACTGCTTAGTCGCCTTCACATCGCCATCGGCGCCGAGACCGATGGTGTGGCCGAAGGAAACGTGGTGGAAGCGGCCGCCCGCGTTGTCGGCGTGGATCGCCACGCCGAAAGGCACGGCCTTGCCCGCCGCCAGGTTGACCCCGCCGGCCAGCTTGCGGGTGAAGGTCACGGTGTAGGTGTCGCCGGACTTGGCGCCTTCCGCCGTCACGCCCGCCTTGCCGCCTTCCATGTTGCGCTTGTCGGTGACCGTGCCGTCAACCGCCTTGCCGCCACCGCCGCTCCTCCACTGCATCAGGTCCATCGCCCCCGGCGTCGCGTACTTGGTCTTCTTGTCGTCGGCGCCCGGCATGGTCCGTGCATCCTTGTGGCAGGCGCCCCAGCAGCCGGCCTGCTCGGACAGGGGAACCTTGTCGTTCGGGAACATCACCGTGGCCTTGACCTCGTTGTCCTTGTCCGAGTGATCGAAACCGCCGGCCGGCGCCTTGAAGGTCAGACGGACGTAGAGGTTGGTGGCATCGTAGGCGGCCTGGACGCCGACGTTGTAGGTCATCGTCTTCGGCGCGCCCTTCGGCTCCAGTTCCTTGCCGGCCAGACGCTTCAGATCGATGTCCAGCTTGCCGCCATCGAAGTGGCAGCCGGCGCAGGTTTCGCCCTTCTTCAGGCCGCTGGCGCCGCTGTGGTCGCGGCTCTGCACCCACTCAACCGGCGAAACCGCCGGGTGAATGACCGGAATGTTCTTCGTCGGCGCCTTGCTCCAGTCCGGGGCGGCGAGGGCAGCCTGCGAACCGAGGGCCGCCAGGGCGCCCAATACAAACAGCGAGGTCAATTTCTGGTTCATCTTCATCTCCGTTCTATGCGCGACGGGGGCTTCCGCCCCCGTTGAGTTCTACAAAATCAGGACTGAACCCGGATCAGTAAACGTCGTGCTGGGTGTTGTAGACGTTGAACTTGCCGGTCGGGGTGATCATCTTAGGATCGGTGATCACCTTCTTGACCTTGAGCGTCGCGTCGTCATAAACCACGATCGCCGACTGGTCGGTCTTGCCGCCCCACAGGGAGATCCAGACTTCCTTGCCGTCCGCCGAGTATTCCGGATGCACCGCGCGCTTGACGGCCTTGGTCGGCGGCAGGCCGGAATCCTTGGCGACGTTCAGGATCGCCTTCGGCTTGGACAGGTCGTTCATGTCCCAGACGGCGACCGATTCGGCCAGGTCCTTGTCCGGGTTCTGCGGCGCATCGGCCCAGAAGTGCTTGGACTTCGGATGCGTCTTGACGAACAGGTTGCCCGGCACGTGCTTGATTTCCTCGACGACCTTCCAGTTGTACTGCTTGTACTTGGCGTTCTTGGGATCGTCGGACGGCGTCGAGATCAGGGTCACGACGTCGGCGCCAAGGTGACCGGTGGCCCACACCGGGCCGTACTTGGGATGAACGAAGTTGGCGCCGCGACCCGGGTGCGGAATCTTGGCGACATCGACCAGGGCGGCCAGCTTGCCGGTCTTGGTGTCGACCGCGGCGATCTTGTTGGAGGCGTTGGCCGCCACCAGGAAGTAGCGCTTGGAGGCATCCCAGCCGCCGTCGTGCAGGAACTTGGCGGAACCGATGGTCTTGGACTTCAGGTTGTCGATGTCGGAGTAATCGACCAGCAGGATCTGGCCGGTTTCCTTGATATTGACCACCCATTCCGGCTTGGTCATGGAAGCGACGATGGAAGCGACGCGCGGTTCCGGATGGTATTCGCCGTCGACCGTCACGCCGCGCGTGGAGACCACCTTGAGCGGCTTCAGCGTGTCGCCATCCATGATCGTGTATTGCGGCGGCCAGTAGCCGCCGGCAATCGCGTATTTGTCCTCGAAGCCCTTGAACTTGGAGGTATCAATCGAGCGGGCGTCGAAAGCGATCTTGACTTCAGCCACGACCGCCGGCTTCTCCATCCACAGGTCGATCAGCGACACCCGACCGTCGCGGCCGATCACGTAAACATAGCGGCCGGAGGCGGAGATGCGGGAGATGTGGACCGCGTAGCCGGTCTTGACGATGCTGACGATTTCCTTGGTGTCACCGTCGATCAGGGCCACCTCGCCGGTGTCGCGCAGGGTCACCGAGAAGATGTTCTTGAGATTCAGCTTGTTCATCTGCTTCTTCGGCCGCTTGTCGACCGGCACGATGACCTTCCACGTATCCAGCTGATCCTTGAGGCTGAATTCCGGCGGCACATCCGGCGTGTTCTGGATGTACTTGGCCATCAGGGCGATTTCTTCCTTGGTCAGGATGTCGTCGAAGTTGACCATGCCGCCGTCGGTGCCGTAGCCGATGATCTTTTCCAGACGCGCCTGGCCGAGCTTGGTGGTGCCGCCCTCGGTGACGTTGCCATCCTTGTCCTTCTTGCTCCAGTGCGGCTCGAGATTCTTGCCGGTGGCGCCCTTGCGCAGCACGCCGTGGCAGCCGGCGCAGCGCTCGAAATAGATCTTCTTGGCCTGCTCCTTTTCGGTGGCCGTCAGCGTCGGCGCCGCCTTGGCCGCCTCCTGGGCAAACGCGGAACCCATGGCCGCGGCCATGGCAGTCATTGCAAGCATCCCCACTACGGTTTTCTTCATCTTCCTCTCCTAGAACAAAACAAGGCACGCCCCACCGCCAGCGCAATGGGCGTCAGGTTGAACTACCGCCCTTCGGGCGGCATTGATCCTGATCAATCTTTGATTGTATTAGAAACTGTTTATTTTCAACCGGTTATACTACTTGCGAGTTATATCGATAGTTCTTTGTGACTACCTGTGCCCCGGCAGCCGCCGCCGCCTATTGGCAGGCATGGAATCCGGCATTAGGATGGGCGCCCGAAGAGACGATAGTACCATGGAAACTCAAGACACCCTGCGGGGCGGAACGGTCTGGCTGATCGGCGCCGGACCCGGCGACCCCGAACTGCTGACGGTCAAGGCGGCGCGCCTGATCGCCCAGGCCGACGCCGTGGTTTTCGACCATCTGGTCGGCGACGGCATCATCGATCTGGCGCGTGCCGACGCCCGGCGCATCTATGCCGGCAAGGAAGCCTCGAACCACACCCTGCCGCAGGAGTCGATCAACAGATTGCTCGTCGACCTGGCGCGCGAGGGCCTCTCGGTGGTCCGCCTCAAGGGCGGCGACCCCTTCGTATTCGGGCGCGGCGGCGAGGAACTGGAGACGCTCGCCGCCTCGGGCATCCCGTTCGCGGTCGTTCCCGGCGTGACCGCCGCGGCCGGATGCGCGGCCTACTCCGGCTTCCCGCTGACCCACCGCGACCACGCCCAGTCGGTCACCTTCGTCACCGGCCATCTCAAGGACGGCAGCGTCAACCTCGACTGGCCGGCGCTCGCCCGACCCAACCAGACGGTCGTCTTCTACATGGGCATCGGCGCCGCCGGCGAAATCTGCCGGCAGATGATTCGCCACGGACTCCCTTCGCAGACTTCCGCGGCGGTGATACGCAACGGCACCCTGCCGACGCAGCAGACCCTCGTCGCCACCCTGGGCACCCTGCCGCAACGCATCGAGGAATCCGGCATCACGCCTCCCGCGCTGATCGTCGTCGGCAGCGTCGTCAACTTGCACTCCAGACTCAACTGGTTCGAGCAGAAATGAAGATTCTCATCGTCCTTTTCGCCCTCTTCGCCCTTCCCGCCCACGCCTATTCCGGCAAGGAACTGCGCGAGGACTGCCTGGCAGCCGAGGGCAGCTTCGCCTCCGGCGCCACCAGTCCCAATGCCTACCAGTCGCCCAAGGGCGCGCGCTGCCTCGGTTACCTGGAAGGCTTCGTCGACGGCTATGCCGTCAGCGACCGCCTCGCCGAATCGGTCGGAGTCAAGCTCAACGCGTTCTGTCTGCCGAAGAGCGCCGACCTGTCCTACCGCCTCGTGCGCTCGGTGCTCGCCTACCTGGACCGGCAACCGCCCAATCCCGATGGCAGCACCGCCGCGATCGTCGCCGCCGCCCTCTCACGGACCTTTCCATGCGGCGAGCCGCTTGAACCGCGCAGGTGATTCGGGGATAATCCGCCCTCCATTCGCCCCGATGGCGGAATCGGTAGACGCAGCGGATTCAAAATCCGCCGCCGCAAGGTGTGCCAGTTCGAGTCTGGCTCGGGGCACCAGCAACGACAGATCGGCTTTCCCTGCGGAAAGCCGTTTTTGTTTCCCCCGCGAACCCTTGCCCATGGCGCTGACCGTCGACGACTTCGACTTTCCCCTTCCGCCCGAACTGATCGCCCAGCATCCGGCCCCCGAGCGCAGCGGCAGCCGGTTGCTGCATGTCCGCGGTCAACGCCTCGCGGACCGGCAGTTTGCCGACCTGCCGGCATTGCTCGCGGCCGGCGACCTGCTCGTCTTCAACGACACCCGTGTCATCAAGGCGCGCTTTTTCGGCCACAAGGAAAGTGGCGGCCGGGTCGAGGTGCTGCTCGAACGCATCGTCGACGCCACCCACGCCGTCGCCCAGATCCGCGCCAGCAAGTCGCCCAGGCCGGGCGTCCGGCTCAGGCTGGCCGATGCCTTCGAGGTCGTCGTCACCGGCCGCGCCGGGGCCAGCGGCGAATTCTTTGCCCTGGAGACCGTCGACCGCAACAGCCTGTGGGATCTGGCCGAACGCTACGGCAGGCTGCCGCTGCCGCCCTACATCGCGCACCCGCCTGAAACAGCAGACGAAACCCGCTACCAGACCGTCTATGCCCGCGAGCCGGGCGCCGTCGCCGCCCCCACCGCCGGCCTGCATTTCGACGAGGCGATGCTGGCCACCCTGCGCGCGCAAGGCGTCAATACCGCCTTCCTGACCCTGCACGTCGGCGCCGGCACCTACCAGCCGGTGCGCGTCGAGAAGATCGCCGACCACCGGATGCACAGCGAGCGCTTCGAGATTCCGCAAGCCGCCGCCGACGCCATCGCCGCCACCCGCGCCGCCGGTGGCCGCGTCGTCGCCGTCGGCACGACCAGCCTGCGCGCGCTGGAGTCGGCCGGTAACGATGATGGCACGGTGCGCCCCGGCGCGGCCGAGACCGACATCTTCATCGCCGCCGGCTACCGCTTCCGGGTCGTCGACCGCTTGATCACCAACTTCCACCTGCCGAAATCGACGCTGCTGATGCTCGTTTCGGCCTTCGCCGGCCACGATGCCATCCGCGCCGCCTACGCCCACGCCGTGGCCGGGCGCTACCGCTTCTTCAGCTACGGCGACGCCATGCTCCTCGAAAAATCCGATGCAGTTTGAACTCATCACGACCGACGGCGCCGCCCGCCGCGGCAGCCTGACGCTGGCCCACGGCGCCGTCCAGACCCCGGTCTTCATGCCGGTCGGCACCTACGGCACGGTCAAGGCGATGACGCCGCAGGCGCTTGCCGACAGCGGCGCGCAGATCTGCCTCGGCAACACCTTCCACCTGTGGCTGCGACCGGGGCTCGACGTCATCCACGCCCATCGCGGCCTGCACGACTTCATGGGCTGGCAAAAGCCGATCCTCACCGATTCCGGCGGCTTCCAGGTTTTCTCGCTCGGCGCCATGCGCAAGATCAGCGAGGAAGGCGTCAAGTTCAGCTCGCCGATCGACGGCGCCAGGCTCTTCCTGACCCCGGAAATCTCGATGCAGATCCAGCACGTGCTGAATTCCGACATCGTCATGATTTTCGACGAATGCACGCCCTACCCGGCGACCCGCGACGAAGTCGCGAAGTCGATGCGCCTCTCGCTGCGCTGGGCGCAACGCAGCCGCGCCGAGCACAACCGGCTGAATGAAGGAAAAATGAGCGCCAACGCCCTGTTCGGCATCGTCCAGGGCGGCATGTACGAAGACCTGCGCGACGAGTCGCTGGCCGGTCTCGACCAGATCGGCTTCGACGGCATGGCCATCGGCGGCCTCTCGGTCGGCGAGCCGAAGGAAGACATGGCGCGCATCCTCGCCCACGTCGCCCCAAAGATGCCGGCGCACAAGCCGCGTTACCTGATGGGCGTCGGCACGCCGGAAGACCTGGTGCACGCGGTCCACGCCGGCATCGACATGTTCGATTGCGTGATGCCGACGCGCAACGCGCGCAACGGCCACCTGTTCACCCGTTTCGGCGATCTCAGGATCAAGAACGCCCGGCACAAGACCGATACCGGCCCGCTCGACCCATCGTGCACCTGCTACACCTGCACGAATTTCAGCCGCGCCTACCTGCACCACCTGTTCCGCGCCCGCGAAATCCTCGGCAGCATGCTGAACACGGTCCACAACCTGCATTTCTACCAGACGATCATGTCCGAGATGCGCGACGCCATCGCCGCCGGAACGCTCGGCGCATGGGCGGCGCGCTTTGCGCATGATCGAACGTCCGGGCAGTGTTAGAATTACCAGTTTTGATTTTCAGCTTTCGGGAGTTTGCACCATGATCAGCCTCGCCCACGCCCAGACCGCCGCCGCCTCGTCCGACCCCACCGGCGGCTTCATGCAGTTTCTGCCGATGATCCTGATGTTCGCCGTGCTGTGGTTCCTGATGGTCCGGCCGCAGATGAAGAAGGCCAAGGAACACAAGGCGCTGCTGGCCGCGCTGGCCAAGGGTGACGAAGTCGTCACCCAGGGCGGCATTCTCGGACGGATCGTCAAGGTTGACGAGAGCTATGTGACCGTCGAGATCGCCGCCGGCACCGAAGTCGTCGTGCAGAAGCCTTCGATCGCCCTGGTTCTGCCCAAGGGCACGCTGAAGACCCTGTAATCCACCCCGGAAGGCGGCCGCTGGCCGCCTTTTTCGCGTTGAAGCCCCCATGAACCGCTACCCACTCTGGAAGTACATCACCGTCGCCATCGCGCTGCTGCTCGGCTTCGTCTATACCCTGCCCAACTTCTTCGGCGAATCGCCGGCGGTGCAGGTGTCGAGCGCCAAGGCCACGCTCAAGGTCGACCAGAAGATCCTGACCCGCGTCGAGGAAGCCCTCAAGGCCGCCGGCATCACCCATGACGGCATCCAGCTCGACTTCAACGGGGTCAAGACCCGCCTCGCCAACCCCGACACCCAGTTGAAGGCCAAGGACGTACTCGAGAAAACCTTCAACCCGGATCCCGCCGACCCGCAGTACGTCGTCGCCCTGAACCTGCTTTCCGCCTCGCCGCAGTGGTTGACCGCGCTCCATGC
>JAFLDQ010000229.1 GCA_017302355.1 Dechloromonas sp. | reverse complement strand
GCCTCGGTCTCTTCCTCGACCAGCAGGAACTTTCCGTCGCGCTGAACGACGGCGGCAACGGTGACATTGGGTTTCCAGATCATGACAGGCTCAGGCCGCAAAACCGTTATTTTACCCGCTGATTTGGGCTAAAATCCTAGGCTTTCACGATGGCAATTCGGAGAATCGACCATGACCATGGCGGATCGCGACGGCTTCATCTGGCAGAACGGCAAACTGGTGCCCTGGCGCGAGGCGACCACGCACGTCCTGACGCACTCGCTGCACTACGGCATGAGCGTCTTCGAAGGCGTCCGCGCCTACCGGACCGAGCGCGGCGCCGCGATCTTCCGCCTGGAAGACCACACCGACCGCCTGTTCAACTCCGCCCACATCTTCCAGATGGCCATGCCCTTCGACAAGGAGATCATCAACGAGGCGCACAAGGAAGTGCTGCGCGCCAACGGTCTCGAGGCCGGCTACCTGCGTCCGATCGCCTTCTACGGGTCGGAAAAGATGGGCGTCTCCCCCAAGGGCGCCAAGGTGCATGTCGTCATCGCCGCCTGGCCGTGGGGCGCCTATCTGGGCGAGGAAGGACTCGAGCGCGGCATCCGCGTCAAGGTGTCGAGCTACACCCGGCACCACGTCAATATCTCGATGGTGCGGGCCAAGGCGTCCGGCCACTACATCAACTCGATCCTCGCCAACAATGAAGTCACCAACGAGGGCTACGACGAGGCCATGCTCCTCGACCCCGAGGGCTACGTCGCCGAGGGCGCCGGCGAGAACCTGTTCATCGTCAAGAAGGGCAGGCTGTACACGCCGGACCTGACTTCGTGCCTGGAAGGCATCACGCGCGCCACGGTGCTGCAGATCGCCGACGAACTCGGGCTCGCGGTGCAGGAGAAGCGCATCACCCGCGACGAAGTCTATTGCTGCGACGAAGCCTTTTTCACCGGCACCGCCGCCGAGGTGACGCCAATCCGCGAACTCGACGGCCGCCAGATCGGCATCGGCCGCCGCGGGCCGGTCACCGCCGAGATCCAGGCGAAGTATTTCGACGTGGTCAATGGCCGCTCGGCCGCGCACGACGGCTGGCTGGCCTACGTCTAATTCAGGGAGATCCAGATGTCCGACAAGCGTAACGTTGAACTCACCGCCCACGACCTGCCACTGCACTGCCCACAGCCAAGTTCGCCGCTGTGGTGCCAGCATCCGCGCGTCTTTCTCGACGTGCTCAGGACGGGCGAGGCGGTCTGCCCCTATTGCAGCACAAGGTATGTATTCAAGGGCGAGGCGCCCAAGGGTCATCACTAGGGGCTCCGCACAACCGGGTTGCCGGCGCTGGCCGGTTCGCGCGCCGACGGCGGCTCCGCCCGGAACGCGGCGCAGTTCCCCGGCCGGGCCGGCGACCCCCGTCGCGGCGCCGGCCGCGGCAGCGGCCTCCCGCGTAGACCCCACCCCGGAGTCTCGCCGATCCCGCCGGACCCCCTGCCGGAACAGGTCTTCGCCACCTGCCTGAAACGGAACGCATCATGAGCAAGCCAGCCAATTTCGCCTCCCCCGAAGATGTCGAGCAGGCCTTCTACGAGGCCGTGCTCAAGGGCGACGCCGACCTACTGATGCAGCTTTGGGCCGAGGATGAGGAAACGCTGTGCGTCCACCCGACCGGCGTCCGCCTGATCGGCATCGCGCCGATCCGTGAAAGCTGGCGCAGCATCTTTGCCAGCGCCCGGCTGCGCGTCCAGGCCGAGTCGATCGCCCACTGGCAGGGCTCGGTCCTGGCCATCCATCACCTCAGCGAAATCCTCTTCGTCGGCGACGATCCCGGGCCGCACGGGCCGCTGCACGTCACCCACGTCTACGTGCGCGGCGCGCACGGCTGGCGCCTGGTGAGCCGCCACGCCTCGGCCGCCGACGACGGTCATCAGGCGATGGCCGACGCCATCCCGCACACGCTGCATTGACGATTGCCTGCAAGCCCTACCGGGCGCCGGCCTGGCTTCCCGGCGGCCATGCCCAGACGATCTGGCCGCTGCTGATCAAGCCGCGCCCGCTCACGCTGCGCCGCGAGCGCTGGGACACGCCCGACGGCGACTTCATCGACATCGACTTCCTCGACGGCCCGCCGGCCGCGCCGCGGCTTGTCCTGTTCCACGGCCTCGAAGGCAGTTCGCGCAGCCACTACGCGACCGCCGCCGCGCGCGCCTGCCGGGCCGCCGGCTGGCGTTTCGCGCTGCCCCACTTCCGCGGCTGCTCGGGCGAGCTGAACCGCCGGCCGCGCGGCTACCACTCCGGGGATTCCGGCGAGATCGACTGGATCCTGCGCCGCCTGCTGGCCGCCGACCGCGGCCGCCCGCTGTGCGCCGCCGGCGTCTCGCTCGGCGGCAACGCGCTGCTCAAGTGGGCGGGCGAACGCGGTCCGGCCGCCGCCGAGGCCGTCACCGGCGTCGCCGCCATCTGCGCGCCGCTCGACCTGGCCGCCTGCGGCCACCACCTCGCGCGCGGCTTCAACCGCGTCTACACGCGGCATTTCCTGGCGACGATGAAGGCGAGGTCGGCGGCGCGCCTGCGCTGCTTTCCCGGCCTGTTCGACGAGGCGCGCATGCTGCGCGCCGCCAACCTGTACGAATTCGACGACGCCGTCACCGCGCCGCTGCACGGCTTCGCCGGCACCGGCGACTACTGGCGCCGCTGCTCGGCCAAGCCCTGGCTGGCGGCCATCTCCGTGCCGGCGCTCGCGGTCAACCCGAAAAACGACCCGTTTTTGCCGGCCGCCTGCCTGCCGGGCGCCGCCGACGTCAGTGCGGCGGTCCGCCTCGAACATCCGGCCGCGGGCGGTCATGCCGGCTTCGTCAGCGGCGCCTTTCCGGGCAACCTCGACTGGCTGCCGCAACGGCTCCTCCACTTCTTCCTTCACGAAACGTCATAGGTGCCCATCATGAACCAACTCCCCGCCGAGATCTTCAAGGCCTACGATATCCGCGGCATCGTCGGCAAATCGCTGACCGCCGGGGTCGTCCGCCGCATCGGCCACGCCCTCGGCTCGCTGGCCGCCGAGCAGGGCCAGACCGCCATCGCCGTCGGCCGCGACGGCCGCCTCTCCGGCCCCGAGCTCGCCGGCGCGCTGATCGACGGCATCTGCGCCGCCGGCTGCGACGCTATCGACATCGGCTGCGTGCCGACTCCGGTCACTTACTTCGCCGCTCATCACCTCGGCTGCGATTCCTGCGTCTCGGTCACCGGCAGCCACAACCCGCCCGACTACAACGGCCTCAAGATGGTCATCGGCGGCACGACGCTGGCCCTCGACGCCATCCAGCAGATCAAGGCGCGCGCCGAGCGCGGCGACCTCAGGCACGGCAGCGGCCGGCGGCGCGACGCCGACGTCAAGGGCGCCTACATCGAGCGCATCGTTTCCGGCGTTCGTCTCGCCCGCCCGCTGAAGATCGTCATGGACTGCGGCAACGGTGTCGCCGGCGCCGTCGCCCCCGAACTGTTCGCGCGCCTCGGCTGCGAAATCGTCCCGCTGTTCTGCGAGGTCGACGGTAGCTTTCCGAACCACCACCCCGACCCGTCCAAGCCCGAGAACCTCGCCGACGTCATCCGTACCCTGCGCGAGACCGACGCCGAAATCGGTATCGCCTTCGACGGCGACGGCGACCGTCTCGGCGTGGTGACCAAGGATGGCGAGATCATCTACCCCGACCGCCAGCTGATGCTCTTCGCCGCCGACGTACTGGCGCGCGTGCCCGGCGGCCAGATCATCTACGACGTCAAATGCACGCGCCTGCTCGCCCCGTGGATCAGGCAACACGGCGGCGTCCCGCTGATGTGGAACACCGGGCACGCGCTGGTCAAGGCCAAGCTCAAGGAAACGTGCGCCCCGCTCGCCGGCGAGATGAGCGGCCACACCTTCTTCAGGGAACGCTGGTACGGCTTCGACGACGGCCTCTACGCCGGCGCCCGCCTGCTGGAAATCCTCTCGCGTTCGGCCGACGCCGGCGCGCCGCTGAAATCGCTGCCCGATTCGCCGTCGACCCCGGAACTCAACCTCAAAATGGCCGAGGGCGAACCCTTCGCTCTGATCG
>JAFLDQ010000228.1 GCA_017302355.1 Dechloromonas sp. | reverse complement strand
CCGTGGTTCCTGCGCGCCGAGCGCTGCTACCTGTTCCCCGGCGATTCGGCCATGGGCTACCGCCTGCCGATCGACTCGCAGCCGTGGACGGCCAAGAGCGACTACCCCTACGTCAATCCGCCCGATGCCGAGACGGCGACCGATCCGCTGGCCAGCCACGCCGCGCTGCGCGCCCGCGTCGGCGGCGAGCGCGAAGCCAGCGTGCCGCGGATGCAGGACCGCCGCAGCGGGTTGGCCAGCGGCGTCGCCGATGGGGCCGGCGAGGGCCGTCCCTGGGAAAAGCCGAGCGACACCGTCCCCGGCTTCAAGGAATCCGCCGCCTGGATCACCCGCCTGGCGATGTGCGCCGAGCCGCGCGAAGGCAAGCTCTACATCTTCATGCCGCCGGCCGAGAAGCTCGACGACTACCTGGAAATCGTCGCCGCCGTCGAGGCGACCGCCGACGAGATGCGCCTGCCGGTCATCATGGAAGGCTACGAGCCGCCATCCGATCCGCGCCTGACGCATTTCCGCGTCACCCCCGACCCCGGCGTCATCGAGGTCAACATCCACCCGGCCAGGAACTGGGACCAGCTGGTTGACCAGACCACCCACCTCTACGATGCGGCGCATCTCTCGCGTCTGACCACCGAGAAATTCATGGTCGACGGCCGCCACACCGGCACCGGCGGCGGCAACCACTTCGTGCTCGGCGGCGCGACGCCGAACGATTCGCCCTTCCTCCGTCGGCCGGACCTGCTCAAGAGCCTGATCGCCTACTGGCACAATCATCCGAGCCTGTCCTACCTGTTCTCCGGCCTGTTCATCGGGCCGACCAGCCAGGCGCCGCGCGTCGACGAGGCGCGCAACGATTCGCTGTACGAACTGGAAATCGCCTTCAAGCAGATTCCGCAACCGGGCGGAAATGTGCCGCCCTGGCTGGTTGACCGCATCCTGCGCAACCTGCTCACCGACGTCACCGGCAACACGCACCGTTCCGAGTTCTGCATCGACAAGCTCTACTCGCCGGACGGCCCGACCGGGCGACTCGGCCTGCTCGAACTGCGCGCCTTCGAAATGCCGCCGCACGCCCGCATGTCGCTGGCCCAGCAACTGCTGCTGCGCGCCCTGATCGCCCGTTTCTGGGAAGAACCCTACGAGCCGGCCCGCCTGGCGCGCTGGGGCGCCGAGCTGCACGACCGCTTCATGCTTCCGTTCTACGCCGAGCAGGATTTCCGCGACGTCATGGAAGAAATGGCAGCCGCCGGCTATCCGTTCAAGGCCGAATGGTTCGCCCCGCACTTCGAATTCCGCTTCCCGAAATACGGCGATTTCGCCGTCAAGGGCATCGAGTTCGAGCTGCGCCACGCACTGGAACCCTGGCACGTGATGGGCGAGGAGGGCGGCGCCGGAACCACGGTGCGCTACGTCGATTCGTCGGTCGAGCGCGTCCAGGTCAAGGTCAAGGGCATGGCGCCGGACCGCTACGTGCTGACCTGCAACGGCGTTCCCGTGCCGCTGCAGAACACCGGCACCAACGGCGAATTCATCGCCGGCGTCCGCTACCGCGCCTGGCAGCCGGCCTCCTGCCTGCATCCGACCATCGGCATCCACGCGCCACTGGTGTTCGATCTCGTCGATACCTGGATGCAGCGTTCGCTGGGCGGTTGCCAGTACCATGTCGCGCACCCGGGCGGGCTCAGCTACGAGACCTTCCCGGTCAATGCCTTCGAGGCCGAGGCGCGCCGCCTGTCGCGCTTCTTCCGCCTGGGTCACACCCCCGGCAGGGTGCGGGTCGAGGCGTCGGAGATCACTGCCGAGCATCCGTTTACGCTAGACTTGCGGCGTTTCTGACCGCTGACGATGCAGGCGCGGCCGGCGAGCCGTGCTGTCCGGGCCGGCGGCGGCCCGTACGCATCCCTTCCCTGGCGACATGGCCCGTACCCTCCTCGCGATCTATCCGCAACGCGCCCGCCGTTATGACGAGATGCTGGAAGATGACGGCGCGGTGCGGCCGCACTGGCGGAAATTCTTCAACCACCTCGATGCGGCGGCGCCGGACGAGATGCATGAGCGGCTCGAGTTCGTGGACCGCCGGATCCAGGAAAACGGCGTCACCTACAACGTCTATGCCGACCCCAAGGGGGCGGATCGTCCGTGGGCGCTCGACCCGCTGCCGCTGATCGTCCCGCGCGACGAATGGGCTCGGGTCGCCGCCGCCGTCGCCCAGCGCGCCCGCTTGCTCAATGCCATCCTGGGCGACCTCTACGGTGAGCAGAAGCTGCTCGCCGAGGGGCTGCTGCCGCCGGCGCTCGTCTATGGCCAGCATGGCTACCTGTGGCCGTGCCGCGGCATCGAGCCGGCCGGCGGCGTGTGGCTGCACAATTACGCGGTCGATCTCGCGCGCTCGCCCGATGGCCGCTGGTGGGCCATCGGCGACCGCACGCAGGCGCCGTCCGGAGCGGGTTACGCGCTCGAGAACCGGCTGATCGTCGCGCGGGTCTTTCCGGAAATGTTCAGCGAGCTGCACGTCCAGCACCTCGCCGATTTCTTCCGCGACCAGCAGGACGGTCTCGCGGCGCTGGCGCCGGTCGACCGCGACGAGCAGCCGCACATCGTCCTGCTGACCCCCGGGCCGCACAACGAGACCTATTTCGAGCACGCCTACCTGGCGCGTTACCTCGGCTTTCCGCTGGTCGAGGGTCATGATCTGACGGTGCGTGGCGAAACCGTCTATCTCAAGACACTGCGCGGGTTGCAACGGGTGCACGTGATCCTGCGCCGGCAGGACGACAGCTATTGCGATCCACTGGAACTGCGCGGCGACTCGGCAATCGGCATTCCCGGCCTGCTCAACGTGGCGCGGGCCGGGCGTGTCGCCGTCGCCAATGCGCTGGGCAGCGGGCTGCTCGCCTCCAGCGCGCTGATGGGCTTTCTTCCCGGCATCTGCCGCCTGTTGCTCGGCGAGGAACTGGCCATGCCCTCGGTGGCCACCTGGTGGTGCGGCGAGAAGCCGGCGCTCGACTACGTGCGCCAACACTTCGACGATCTGGTCATCAAGCCGGCCTATCCGTCGCAGCGCATGGATCCGGTGTTCGGCTTCGAACTGAAGGGCGCCGCGCGGGCCGACATGCTGTTGCGCATCGCGGCGCGGCCGCATGCCTATGTCGCCCAGGAACTGGTCGAACTGTCGCAGGCGCCGGGCTGGAGCCGGACGCACGAACGCCGCCTGCTGGCGCGGCCCGTCGGCCTGCGCGCGTATGCGGTGACGACGCCCGCCGGCTATTCGGTGATGCCGGGCGGCCTGGCGCGGGTCGCGACCGGGGTCAATGCGCGGATCATCTCGATGCAGCGCGGCGGGTCATCCAAGGACGTCTGGGTGCTGACCGAGGGGCCGGTGGGCGAATTCACGATGCTCAAGCCGTCGCTCGGCGTTCGCGACCTGGTGCGCGCCGGCGCCAACCTGACGTCGCGCGTCGTCGAGAACCTGTTCTGGCTCGGGCGCTACTCGGAACGTTTCGACGACAGCGCGCGCATGCTGCGGGTCGCGCTCGGCCGCGTCGTCGAAGCCGGCGGACGAAAGACGCCGGCGGTCGAGTCGGCGATGGAACTGGCCTTGCTGCTCGGCATCCTGCCCAGGCCGGAGGAGGATTCGCCGGTCGTCGAAGGCAGCGACCATGCCCTGCTGGAAGCGATCTACGATCCCGGGCAGCCGGGCAGCCTGGCGAGCAACATCCACAGCGTGATGTGGTCGGCGACGCATGTCCGCGAGCGGCTGTCGCTCGACCACTGGCACTCCCTCAACCGCCTGCAGCGCGAGCAGCAGGACGCCCTCAGGCGCCACCCGACGCTGAGCGAGGCGATCGTCTTTCTCGATCGCGTGCTCGGCATCTCCTCGTCGCTGACCGGTTTCGCGATGGACAACATGACGCGCGACGACGGCTGGCGTTTCCTGATCATCGGCCGGCGCATCGAGCGCCTGTCCTTCCTCGCCCAGGTGCTGGCCGGTTTCCTGCGCATGCCGTCGACCCGCGGCCCGGGCGCCCTCGAGTGGCTGCTCGAACTGGCCGACTCGATCATCACCTACCGCTCGCGCTATTCCCGCCCGCCGGAACTGCTGCC
>JAFLDQ010000227.1 GCA_017302355.1 Dechloromonas sp. | reverse complement strand
TCGAGGGTGACCCGCACCGGCTGGCCGACGGCGATCTTCGGCGCGTCGACCTCGTCCATCGGCGCCTTGACGTAGAGGCAGGAATCGTCGATCAGGTCGATCGCCGGCGGCGTCGGCACGCCGGGCGGCGACGGCGTCGAGTATTCGCCCAGTTCGCCGACGATTTTGGCGACGGTGCCGTCGAACGGCGCGTAGAGCGCGACGCGCCCCTGCTCGACGCGCGTCGCCTTCAGCTTGGCCTCGGCCTGGGCGACATCGGCCTTGGCCGTGTTGCAGGCGGCGCGCTTGACCTCGGCCTCGGTGCGCGCGATCTCCTCGCGGCTGGCCGAGACGAAACCCTTGGCGCGCAGCTCGGCCTGCCTTTTTGCCTCTTTTTCGGCGTTGACCGCGGCAATGCAGACTTCCTCGACCCGCCTGGTGGCCAGAGCGACCTGCGCCTGCGACAGCGCAGCCTGTGCGTGCTGGTCATCGTTCCACAGCTTGAGCAGCAACTGCCCCTTCCTGACGCGGTCGCCTTCCTTGACCCCGAGGTATTCGATGCGCCCGCCGATGATGGTCGACAGCTTGGTTCGCTGGCAGGCTTCGACGGTGCCGGCGCGGGTATTGGCCAGCGTCGCCTCGACCTTGCCTTCGGCGACTTCCCTGAGCGCGACCGGGATCGGCTTGGCCCGGGTAACCCAGGCGACGGCGGCGCCGAGCACGACAACGATGGCGAAAGCGATGGCGATGCGACGCATGGGATTTCCTCGAACGATGGCCGCCCGGCCAACGCCGGATCGTCGATCAATCCGGCGCGACGGCGCATCGTGCTATTTTCGCCGATCCTGGGTCATAATCGGAAAACCGCGAGACGGCATGCCGGAAATTTGGAACCAATTCGCGGTTTCGCTTTCTTATCGCAGTCATGACACGAAGGAGATTCCGATGAAGAAACTGGTTTCCGCATTGCTCGCCGCCGTTTTCGCGCTGTCCAGCGTTTCCGCTCTGGCCTGCGGCGATAAGGCCAAGGACGAGAAGCAGATGAGCACGCCGTCCAAGCCGAAGATCTGAACGGCCGCGCACAGGCAAAGGCAGCTTCGGCTGCCTTTTCCGCGTTTACGGGCGGACCAGGAACAGCTCCGGATCGACCGGCGTGTTGTTGAGGATGACGGCCCAGTGCAGGTGCGGGCCGGTCACCCGCCCGGTGGAACCGGCGGCGCCGAGGATTTCGCCCTTTTTGACCGGTTGACCGGAACGGACGTCGATGCGCGACAGGTGCATGTAGGCGGTGATCAGCCCCTGCCCGTGGTCGATGAAGACGGTGTTGCCGTTGAAGAAATAGTCGCCGGTGTTGGCGACGACGCCGGCGGCCGGCGCCCTGACCGGCGCGCCCGCGCCGACGGCGACATCGAGCCCGGCGTGCGGGTTGCGCGGCTGGCCGTTGAAGAGGCGGCGCAGGCCGAAGCGCGACGACAGCGGACCGCTGGCCGGCAGGGCAAAATCCGTGGCCGGCGCAGCCCCGGAAAAACGCCGCTTGATCGCTGCGGTGACTTCCTTCTCGCGCTCGATGCGGGCGAGATCCTCCGCATTCGGCTCGACCTTGCGCTTGTCCTTGATGGCCAGGCGCTGCTCCGGGTAATTCTTGACGTTGACCGTAACGCTCTTGCCGGTTGCGGTCGACCCGCTGAAAACGCCGATTTCCAGCTCGCCCGGCAGCGTGTCGAGCGGGATGCCGAGCAGCGCGAACCAGCGGCCGTTTTCGCGCACCACGGCGACCGGCTGCTCGCCCCAGCGCACGACCGGGGCCGCTTGGCCGGCCGGACCGAGATCGACGACGGCAACGCCACCCGGCACCGGCGAATGTTGCGGCAGCGCCAGGCTGGCGGCGCTGACGAGCAGCAGGCCCAGCGCACCGCAAAGGCGCGCGCGGTTCACAGGCGCGCGGCCTTGAAAGTGTTGCACTGGTTGATGTCGCCCGTCTCGAAACCGCGCTTGAACCAGCGCACGCGCTGCTCGGAGGAGCCGTGGGTAAAGCTTTCCGGCACGATGCGTCCCTGCGCCTGCTGCTGCAGGCGGTCGTCGCCGATGGCCGTGGCGGCGGCCAGCGCCGCTTCGAGGTCGCCGGGTTCGAGGATGTTCTTCATGGCGTCGGTGCGCTTGCCCCAGACCCCGGCAA
The DNA here is from genome assembly GCA_017302355.1 of Dechloromonas sp. The sequence goes on along the minus strand of JAFLDQ010000227.1, from coordinate 2,004 downwards.
AACAGTCGGCCTGCAGTTCCAGCTTCACCGAGAGCGCGTTGCCCTCGGCCTTGCCGGCCCGCTGGCGCGCCGCCTGCACCTGGTCGGAGATGCCGAGGAGGTTCTGCACGTGATGACCGACTTCGTGGGCGACCACGTAGGCCTGGGCAAACTCGCCGGGAGCCCGGAAGCGATCCTTCAACTCGCGGAAGAAAGTCAGGTCGATATAGACCTTCTGGTCGCCCGGGCAGTAGAACGGCCCCATCGCCGACTGGCCGGTGCCGCAGGCGGTCGGCGTCATGCCGGAAAACAGGACCAGCCTGGGTTCTTCGTAGCGGCGGCCGCTGGCGCGAAAGACCTCGTTCCAGGTGTCTTCGGTCGAAGCCAGCACTTTCGAGACGAAACGCGCGGTTTCATCGGTGGGCGGCGGCTTGTGGGCCGGCGGCGCGCTTTGCTCGACGGCCGGCATGCCGCCGCCGCCGCTCAGCATGCTGAGCACCGTCAGCGGGTTGATGCCGAGGAAATAGCTGGCGACCAGCGCGATGGCGATCGTGCCGATGCCGAGGCGCCCGCCGCCCAGGCGCAGGCCGCCCCCGCCGAAACCGCCGCCGCGGCGGTCCTCGATGTTGTCACTTTCACGTTGGTCATCCATGCGCATGGCGGTTCCTTAGCGGTGGAGGTTGATGGCGACGCGGGTTTCCTCGGCCACCCTGCGGGCAGCCGCGGCAAAGTTCTCGTCCTTGCCGGCGTAGAGAATCGCACGGGACGAGTTGATCATCAAGCCTGCTCCGCTGGCGCTGCGTCCGGCGCGCACGGTCGCTTCGATGTCGCCGCCCTGGGCGCCGATGCCGGGTACCAGCAGCGGCATGTCGCCGACGATCGCGCGGACGCGGGCGATCTCCGCCGGGAAGGTGGCGCCGACGACGAGGGCGATCTGACCGGAGCGGTTCCATTCGCCTGCCGCCAGCCGGGCCACGCGCTCGTACAGCTTCTCGCCGCCGACATCGAGGAACTGCAGGTCGGAACCGCCGGGGTTGGAGGTGCGGCAGAGCAGAATGACGCCCTTGTCCGGGTAAGCGAGCCAGGGATCGAGCGAATCGCGCCCCATGTAGGGGTTGACCGTGACGGCGTCGGCGCGGAAGCGCGCAAAGGCCTCGCTGGCGTACTGCTCGGCGGTCGAGCCGATGTCGCCGCGCTTGGCGTCGAGGATCACCGGGATGCCGGGATGCTTCCCGTGAATGTGGGCGATCAGCGCCTCGAGCTGGTCCTCGGCGCGGCGGGCGGCGAAGTAGGCGATCTGCGGCTTGAAGCTGCAGACGAGATCGGCGGTGGCGTCGACGATGGCGGCGCAGAATGCGAAGATGGCGTCGTCGCGGCCCGTCAGGTGGGCAGGAAATTTCGCCGGGTCGGGGTCGAGGCCGACGCAGAGCAGCGAATCGTTCTTCCGCCAGGCGGCGGCGAGCATCTCGGTGAAGGTCATGCGGCGTCCTTGTTCGCCTGCGGAGGAAGGAATCGGGAGAATCGGCCGGGCAGCACGCAGGTTTGCAGGCTGCGCTGGGTGAACAGGAAGCGGCCGTCGCAGACGAAGCCGAGTTCCTGCCAGTCGACTTCCTTGTTCAGCATCAGCGTGCACTCGATCAGGTCGCGGCGCGGGATGCCGCGGTTCTTCGTGAACAGCGCCAGGACCGAACCGTCGAAGGCGTTGCAGTCGTGCAGGAAGAAGGGCTCGCGCCGGCGGGTGCGGCCATTGACGTAGATGCGCGGATGCAGGTTGATCGGGAAGGCGCGGCCCCACTGCCACCAGTTGCTTTCGTCGAAATGTATGACGCGCCGCGCAAGCAAGGCTTCCTTGTGCTTCTCGAGATGCGGGTGCTTGACGCCGTAGAGCATGCGCCGCGTCTCCCCGGTATCCACGGTCTTCGAGCAGACGAATTCCATGTTGCCCTTGGGATGCGTGAAGATGCTGTCCGCCCCCGACACCGCGCCGACCTTGACCGTGAACACGTCGGCGAAGCGCACGCCGTA
>JAFLDQ010000226.1 GCA_017302355.1 Dechloromonas sp. | reverse complement strand
CGTTCGGGTTGTAGGGATAGACCTCGGTCGGCTCGCCCTTGTTGTCGACGTAACGCACGGCCGACAGCACCTTGCCCTGATCTTCCGCATTGTCGAACACCGCCCTGCCCTCGCCATGCGAGACGACGATCGGCACCTGTGAGCCTTCCATGCCGGCAAAGAAGATCGACGGCGAGTCGATGATCTCGGCCATCACGAAGCGCGCTTCGAACTGCTCGACCTGGTTGCGGCGGAAGGCCGGCCAGTGTTCGGCGCCGGGGATGATGGATTTGAGCGCGCTCATCATCTGGCAGCCGTTGCAGACGCCTAGCGCGAAGGTGTCCTGGCGCTGGAAGAAGGCGGCAAATTCGTCGCGGCAGCCGTCGTGCATCAGGATGGTTCGCGCCCAGCCGAGGCCGGCGCCGAGCACGTCGCCGTAGGAGAAGCCGCCGCAGGCGGCCAGGCCCTTGAAATCCTTGAGGCTGACGCTGCCAGCCAAAATGTCGCTCATATGGACGTCGACCGCGGCGAAGCCGGCGCGGTCGAAGGCGGCGGCCATTTCGTAGTGGCTGTTGACGCCCTGTTCGCGCAGGATGGCGACGCGCGGGCGGCCGCTGATGTCCTGGTAGACTTGGGTGAAATCGTCCTGCGGTTCGAAAGTCAGCTTCGGCGACAGACCTGGGTCGCTGGTATCGAGGATGCGGTCGAATTCCTGCCGGGCGCAGATCGGATTGTCGCGCAGGGTCTGCATCCGGTAGCTGGTCTCCGACCAGGCGCGTTGCAGGTCGACGCGCTTCTCGCGCAGCACGCGCCGGGCGTTGCGGATGACGCGGATCTCGTCCCACTCGTTCAGCGCGCCGACGAAGTGGTAGGGCACGCCACAGGCACGCAGGATGGGCGTGACCTTCTCGCGGTCGGCGCGGCGAATCTGGATCAGGGCGCCGAGTTCCTCGTTGAACAGGGCGCGAACGATGTGCTCGAAATCGCGGCCGGCCAGCAGGTCCGGGCGCTTTTCGGCGCCATCGACATCGAGTGCGGCGGCGTCGAAGCAGACGCCGTCGAGGTCGAGCGACACGCCGCGGCGGCTGGCGAAGGCCATTTCGCAAGCGGCGACGAACAGGCCGCCGTCGGAACGGTCGTGGTAGGCGAGCAGCAGGCCGTCGCGGTTCAGCTTCTGCACCGCGTCGAACAGGCCCTTGAGCTTGGCCGGCTCGTCGACGTCCGGGGCATCGTCGCCAGTGGCGTTATAAACCTGGGCCAGGCAGGAGCCGCCGAGGCGGTTCTGGCCGAGGTCGAGCAGCAGCAGTTCGGTTTCACCCTGATCGACGGCCAACTGCGGCGTTTTCGTCTTGCGCACGTCGTTGACCGCAGCGAACGAGGTGACGATCAGCGACAGCGGCGAGACGACCTGCTTCTTGACCCCGCCCTCGTCCCAGGCCGTGCGCATCGACAGGGAATCCTTGCCGACCGGGATCGACACGCCGATCTGCTTGCACAGCTCGGCAATGCCTTCGACCGTCGCGTACAGGCGGGCGTCCTCGCCCGGCACGCCGCACGGCGCCATCCAGTTGGCCGAGAGCTTGACCTTGCCCAGTTCGCCGACATCGGCCGCGGCCAGGTTGGTCAGCGCCTCGCCGATGGCCATGCGGCCGGAGGCCGGTGCATCGAGAACGGCCAGCGGCGTGCGCTCGCCCATGGCGAAGGCTTCGCCGAGATAACCCTGATAGCTCATCGTGGTGACCGCGACATCGGCCACCGGCGCCTGCCACGGGCCGACCATCTGGTCGCGCGCGGTCATGCCGCCGACCGAGCGGTCGCCGATCGAGATCAGGAAGGTCTTGTCGGCGATGGCCGGCAGACGCATCAGGCGGTAAGCGGCGTCCTTCAGTTCGATGGAAACGGCGTCGAAGGGAACGAAGGTCGACGGCTGCGACGTGACATCGCGGGTCATGCGCGGCGGCTTGCCGAGCAGCGCTTCCATTTCCATGTCGACCGGATTGACGCCGAAATGGGCGTCGGTCACGGTCAGGTGGCCGTCGCCGGTCGCCTCGCCGACCACGGCAAACGGGCAGCGCTCGCGCTCGCACATGGCCCGGAATTCGCCGACGCGGTTCGGCGGAATGGCCAGCACGTAGCGTTCCTGCGATTCGTTGGACCAGATTTCGGCCGGCGACATGCCCGGCTCCAGGATGGGCACCTTGCGCAGGTCGAACACGGCGCCGACGCCGCCCGAGTGGGCGAGTTCCGGCAGCGCGTTGGAGACGCCGCCGGCGCCGACGTCGTGAATGGAAAGGATCGGGTTGTCTGCCCCCATCTGCCAGCAACGGTCGATGACTTCCTGCGCACGGCGCTGGATTTCCGGGTTGCCGCGCTGCACCGAGGCGAAATCGAGGTCTTCGGCGTTCACCCCGGCGGTCATCGACGAGGCGGCGCCGCCGCCGAGGCCGATCAGCATGCCGGGGCCACCCAGTTGCACGAACAGCGTGCCGACCTGGAAGGTTTCTTCCTTGAACGACTGCCCGGCCTGGATCGAACCGAGGCCGCCGGCGATCATGATCGGCTTGTGGTAGCCGCGCACGGTGCCTTGCACGTCCTGCTCGTAGGTCCGGAAATAGCCGGTCAGGTTTGGCCGGCCGAATTCGTTGTTGAAAGCGGCGGCGCCGATCGGGCCTTCGAGCATGATGTCGAGCGCCGAGGCGATGCGCGACGGGCGGCCGTAGGCGTGTTCCCACGGCTGCGGCGCGTCGGGCAGGTTGAGGTTGGAGACCGAGAAGCCGCACAGGCCTGCCTTTGGCTTGGAGCCCTTGCCGGTCGCGCCTTCGTCGCGGATTTCGCCGCCCGATCCGGTCGATGCGCCAGGGAACGGCGAAATCGCCGTTGGGTGGTTGTGCGTCTCGACCTTGGTCAGGATGTGGGTCAGCTCTTCCTTGTAGCTGTAGCCGCGGTCGGCGTCCGGGTAGAAACGCTGGATGGTGGCGCCTTCGATGATCGAGGCGTTGTCGGCGTAGGCCATGACCGTGCCCTGCGGGTGGGCCTGGTGCGTTTCGCGGATCATGCCGAACAGCGTCTTGCCCTTCGGCTCGCCGTCGATGACCCAGGAGGCGTTGAAGATCTTGTGGCGGCAGTGTTCGGAATTGGCCTGGGCGAACATCATGAGCTCGACGTCGGTCGGATTGCGCCCGGCGGTCGTGAAGATGTTCAGCAGGTAATCGATTTCGTCGTCCGAGAGCGCCAGGCCGAGCGTGGCGTTGGCGTCGACCAGCGCGCTTTTGCCCCCTTTTTGCAGGTCGACCGTGGCCAGCGGCTTCGGCGCGAAATGGCGGAACAGTTCGCCGGCTTCGGCGAAACCGGCGAGCACCGATTCGGTCATGCGGTCGTGCAGCAGGCCGGCGACGGTTTTCCTCTCGGCTGCGGTCAACGCCCGGTTTTGCCGCAAAACCACGTGGAAGGCGATGACGCGCTCGATGCGCTCGATGGCCGGCTCTAGGTCACAGTTGAAAGCGATGTCGGTGGCCTTCGACGACCACGGCGAAATGGTGCCGATGCGCGGCGTGACCAGGAACAGTTCGCCGGCATCAAAACCGGCCGGCTTCTCTTCCAGCAGCGTCGCCAGCCTGGCGCGCTCGTCGGCATTCAGGGCGCGCTTCTGCGCCACGACGTGCCAATAGTCGGCGCCTGCTCCTTCGATGTCCGGCGCCGCCGCCGTCAGGCGATTGGTCAGACGTTGCAGGCGGAAGGCGGAAAAGGCGGCGTCGCCCTTGAGGCAAAGAATGTCGGCCATGAGGAGGGAATTTCGGGTCAGGCGGGGAGGCCGGAATTATACCCGAGGCGCTCCGGCGAGAATCCGGGGAGCGCCATTGGCCACGCTGGCCGAGCGCCGCAACCGCCGCCTCGCCGCGTTTCGCCCAACCCCTGGCAGGGCAATCGCATGAATCTTATACAAGACCGAGGAGTTGAGCGCGGTAGGAGTCGGATGTTGCGGCGATGAGTCGTCGGACCTTGAGTCCGCCCTTGCGCGTGACGGGATCGAGGCGGATGAGGTTGAGGGCGAAATGGCGCATGATGGCGAAGTTGTGGGCGGCGTGCTGGGTTCGGGCGCGCATCTGGTCGTCGCCAAAGATGACATCCATGCACCAGTGCAAGCTGTTTTCGACCCGCCAGTGCTGACGAATCGACCGGTTCAGGCGTGCTGCATCGGC
>JAFLDQ010000225.1 GCA_017302355.1 Dechloromonas sp. | reverse complement strand
AATCGCGGGTAATCAAAGACGCGGATACCGTGCACGTACAGGTAGCTCGTCATCCCTTCCGCGTAGCAAGCCCCCGGCAACGTGCCGACAATAATCATTCGATCAAAACAGGACAACACACCGTGCAGATTCGCCGCATAGCGCTCTTCAAGCGTCGCCGTAGCCATGATCAGACTCCCTGCCATCCATCAGGCTCCCATCGTAACCCCTGTTTGGTTCCGGCTCGTCCGGCTTAGGGTAATGCTTGCCGCGTTTGTCCTCGCCTTGCCTTGCTTGTCCGTTTCGAGGCCAGGCAGGCATGCAACAAAACAGCCCGGTCGGGGGTAGTATTTCAGCTATCTTCTGGACAGCGGTGACAGCACAGGAAGTGGCCCAAGGCGAAACGGGTCCTTCCTGGCCAAATTCCCATGCGGGGGGCGCGAGCGCGACGCTTTTTTAGCGTCAGGCCGTAAAAACAGGTTACCACCCGATCAGGTTACCGGCCCCGGTTACCACCCCACAGCGCAGTTACCACCCCATCCGGTTTCCACCATCGAGCCCGCCCACGGTTTCCCGTCGGCGGGTTTTGTTTTTGAGGCATCCACTTTGAACACGCTCAACGTCGAGTACCGCAAGTTTAGGCGCTGATTCCCTACGCCCGCAATCCGCGCACGCATGCCGAGGCGCAGGTCGCCAAGATCGCGGCCAGCATCGTCGAGTACGGCTGGACGAATCCGATCCTGGTCGATGGCGCAAGCGGCATCATCGCCGGGCACGGACGGCTCGCCGCCGCCCGCAAGCTGGGGCTGGATCAGGTGCCGGTGATCGAACTGGCCCATCTGACCCCGGCGCAAAAGCGCGCGCTGGTCATTGCCGACAACCGGCTGGCGCTCGACGCAGGCTGGGACGAAGAAATGCTGGCGCTCGAACTCGCTGAATTGTCCGAATCGGGATACGAACTTGCCTTGACTGGCTTCGACGACAGCGAACTCGAGCGCCTGCTCTCTAGCGCCTTGGACGGCAAATCCGCCGAGGGTGAAGAAGATTCGGACAACGCAGCCGATGACGCCACCGACGATCTGCCGGACGCACCGGTGGTGCCGGTGTCACGCACGGGCGACCTCTGGCAACTCGGGCAACATCGCCTGATCTGTGGCGACGCCACCGACCGGGCTGTGGTCGCCGCGCTGATGCAGGGCGACACAGCGAGCCTGTGCTTCACCTCGCCGCCCTACGGCAACCAGCGCGACTACACCTCGGGCGGCATCACCGATTGGGACGGTCTGATGCGCGGCGTGTTCGGCAACGTGCCGATGGCCGATGCCGGTCAGGTACTGGTCAACCTTGGCCTGATCCACCGCGACAACGAGGTGATCCCGTACTGGGACGCTTGGCTCGTCTGGATGCGCCAACAGGGCTGGCGGCGCTTTGCGTGGTACGTCTGGGATCAGGGGCCGGGGATGCCCGGCGACTGGCAAGGCCGACTGGCTCCCAGCTTCGAGTTCGTTTTTCACTTCAACCGTGAAAGCCGCAAGCCCCACAAAACCGTGCCGTGCAAGCACGCCGGGCAGGAATCGCATCTGCGCGCCGATGGCTCGTCCACGGCGATGCGCGGCAAGGATGGCGAAGTCGGCGGCTGGGCGCACAAGGGCCAGCCGACACAGGACAACCGCATCCCCGACTCGGTGATCCGCGTGATGCGCCACAAGGGCAAGATCGGTCAGGGCATCGACCACCCGGCTGTGTTCCCGGTGGCGCTGCCGGAGTTCGTCATCGAGGCCTACACCGACGCGGGCGACCTCGTGTTCGAACCCTTCGGCGGCAGCGGCACGACGATACTGGCCGCCGAACGCACGGGCCGCATCTGCCGGAGCATTGAGATTGCGCCGGAGTACGTGGACGTGGCCATCAAGCGCTTCCAACAAAACCACCCTGGCGTGCCGATCACGCTGATTACCACTGGCAAGTCCTTCGACGACGTGGCCAAAGAACGTCTGGCCACCACGGAGGCAGAACAATGAGCGCGTCCTGGTTGGCAGACAAGATCGAGCAGTGGCCGACAGCCAAGCTACTGCCCTATGCCCGCAACGCGCGGACGCACTCGGATGATCAGGTAGCGCAGATCGCCGCATCGATTGCCGAGTTTGGCTTCACCAATCCGATCCTTGCAGGCAGTGACGGCATCATCGTCGCTGGGCATGGGCGCTTGGCCGCCGCGCAGAAACTCGGGTTGGAACTGGTGCCGGTGGTCGTGCTCGATCACCTGAGCCCGACCCAGCGCCGCGCCCTGGTGATCGCGGACAACCGCATCGCCGAGAACGCGGGCTGGGATGACGCGATGCTGCGCATCGAACTGGAAGCCTTGCAACTGGAAGGCTTCGACCTCGACATCACCGGCTTCGATGGCGACGCGCTGGCCGAACTGATCGCTGGCGATGAGCCAGACAACGAAGGTCAGACTGATGAGGATGCAGTACCCGAGGTTAGCGAGAGCTTCTTGCAAAACTATTTTTGGAAAAACCGCCTAAAATTTAGGCGGATTATGATGAATTTCGCCGCCATTTTAGGCAACTGGGTGTGGCTGTTACGAAGAGTCAATTATTAGCAAAGGTACGAATCGCCACCAAGGCATCTGCAGCGCGCTCGATTGTATTTTTGAAAGTTCAGCGTAGGACCCCATTGGTATGCGTGCTTTGGCTTACTGCGGGGCCGTCAGAAAAATTCGGCCGACTTTTGCAAGAGGCTCGCGAGACACCGATTTCGCGCCCGGGTGATGTATGGATCATGGGCCCACACCGACTGCTGTGTGGCGACGCCACGGTGGCCGCCAGCTACGACGCACTGCTGCAAGGTGCGCCGGTGGACATGGTGTTCACCGACCCGCCGTACAACGTGAACTACGCCAACAGCGCGAAGGACAAAATGCGCGGCAAGGATAGAGCCATCCTCAACGACAACTTGGGCGACGGCTTTTACGACTTCCTGCTGGCAGCATTGACGCCAACCGTGGCGCACTGCCGGGGCGGCATCTACGTGGCGATGTCATCCAGCGAGCTGGACGTGCTGCAGGCCGCTTTCCGCGCCGCCGGTGGCAAGTGGTCAACCTTCATCATCTGGGCGAAGAACACTTTCACGCTGGGCCGCGCCGACTACCAGCGCCAGTACGAGCCCATCCTCTACGGTTGGCCCGAGGGTGCGCAGCGCCACTGGTGCGGCGACCGCGATCAGGGCGACGTCTGGAACGTCAAAAAGCCGCAGAAGAACGATCTGTACCCGACCACGCAAGTCCCTCAAACGGCTCTGCCCCGCCGAGGTGTTCATGCCGGAATCTTTCGACTTCAAGAACTTACGACCGGACTTCCACTCGCAAGACTGCGCCCATGCTGGGCGCACACGAAAAAAAGCCCGGGTCGGAACCCGGGCTTCTTGCTGGAACGACGCTGCGTGCTTAGTGGCCGGAGGCGCCGGCGGCGCCGAGACCGGTTTCCGAGCGCAGCTTCTGCGCCGGGAACAGGGAGCGCTCCTTCTTGGCCTGTGCCGAATTGTCCAGGATGGACACCAGCCAGATCGTGAAGAACGCGGCGGTCATCGAGAAGATGGCGGCCGAGTTGTACGGGAACCAGGCGGAACCCTTCGGGTTCTTCATCACGGCTTCCCAGACGCTCGCGGAGCCGATGGTCAGGACCACCGCCAGCAACAGGCCGACGGTGCCGCCGACAACGACGCCGCGGGTCGTGCAGTTCTTCCACAGGACCGACATGAAGAGCACCGGGAAGTTGCCCGAGCAGGCGATGACGAAGGCCAGCATGACCATGTAGGCGACGTTCTCCTTCTCGAAGGCGATGCCGAGAACGACCGCCAGGATGCCGAGGCACACCGTGGTGATCTTGGAAACGCGCAGTTCCGTCGCGGAATCGACGTTGCCGTGACGCCAGACGGAAGCGTAGAGGTCGTGCGACACCGCGGAAGCACCCGACAGCGTCAGGCCGGCAACGACGGCGAGGATGGTCGCGAAGGCCACGGCGGAGATGAAGCCGAGGAAGAGGTCGCCACCGACCGCCTTCGAGAGGTGCACGGCCGCCATGTTGCCGCCGCCCTTCAGACCCTTGGCGAGTTCGCCATCGACGTAGAAGGCCGCCGGATCGGCGATCAGGTTGACGATGGCGCCGAAGCCGATGATGAAGGTCAGGATGTAGAAGTAGCCGATCCAGGTGGTCGCCC
>JAFLDQ010000224.1 GCA_017302355.1 Dechloromonas sp. | reverse complement strand
CTGGCGCTGCTGAAAATCGCCCTTTCCTGACGGTCGACCGCAACCGGCATAGAATGCCGGTGTTCCCCATCGCCCGGAGCACCGCCATGAGCCACAAGCACGCACACCTGATGCGGACGATCTTCCAGGATCCGCCGAGCGCCAACATCCACTGGCGCGAAGTCGAATCGCTGCTCCATCACCTTGGCGCCGACGTCGAGCCCGCCCACGGCGCGCGCTTCAGGATCACCCTGAACCGGGTCGAAGCCTTTCTCCATCATCCGCACAACAGCACCACCTGCAGCCGCAGCGACATCAAGCAGTTGCGCGAGATGCTGACGCACGCCGGGGTGACGCTGTCATCGTACGAGGCCGGCGCAGGCTAGAACGGTCCGCAAGCGGATCGGACGCGGACGGCCGCGCGGCCTTCTTCAGCGCTTTCCAGCCACCTTCCCGGAATCGCCGAGGACCAGCGCGACGGCGCTGTCGGCCAGTTGGTCAACCGTCAGCGGGCCATCGGCGCGATACCAGTGGCCGGACCAGTTGAGCATGCCGAACAGCAGCAGGCGGAGCGGCGCAGCGGCTGAGGCGATCCTGCCGCATGCCGCGAGTTCATCCAGGGTCGCCTGCCACGGCGCCTGATAGCGGTCGAACGCGGCGGCAATCCCGGCGCGGGCGCCGACGTCGAGCGAGCGCGTCTCGTTGAGCAACATCGGCGAATTGCACTCGCCTTCGAGCAGGGTCGCGAGGTGGGTGCGCACGAGGACGTGCAGACGCCTTTCCGGATCCGCGACACCGTCGATGGCCGCCAGCAGGCGCGCCCGCCCGGCTTCCAGCCCGTCGATCATCGCCTCCTTGAGCAGTTCCTGCTTGCTGCGGAAGTGATAGAACGGGCTGCCCGAGCGCATGCCGACCGCCTCGGCGATGTCGCGGGTGGTCGTCGCGGCAAAGCCTTTCTCGACGAACAGGCGCGCCGCCGCGCGCAGCAGTCCGGCGCGGCGGTTCGCTTCGAGCCCGGCTTCGGTCTTGCGGCGCGGCACGGCTAGAGACTGGCGGCGAGACGCGTACCCTGGTCGATGGCGCGCTTGGCGTCGAGTTCCGCCGCCACGTCGGCGCCGCCAATCAGCGAAAACGGGATGCCCGCCTCCTCCAGCGGCGCCTGCAGGTCGCGCCGCGGCTCCTGCCCGGCGCAGATGACCACGGTATCGACCGCCAGCGTCTTCGGCTCGCCATCGACCGTGATGTGCAGCCCGGCGTCGTCGATGCGCTCGTAGGTCACGCCGCCGATCATCCGCACCCCGCGCTTCTTGAGCAGGGTGCGGCGTATCCAGCCGGTGGTCTTGGCGAGTCCGTCGCCGACTTTCGACGACTTGCGCTGCAGCAGGAACACCCGGCGCGGCGCGGTTTCGTCGACCGCCGCCTTGAGGCCGCCGCGATTGGCGAAACCGGTGTCGATCCCCCATTCGTCGTTGAAGCGCTCGGCCTCGCTCCGGTCGTCGTGCGCATGCGTCAGGAACTCGCCGACGTCGAAGCCGATGCCGCCGGCGCCGATGATCGCCACCGTCTTGCCGGCCTCCTTGCGGCCTTCGATGATGTCGAGATAGCTCGCCACCTTGTCGCCGTCGATGCCGGGAATCGGCGGCTTGCGCGGCACGATGCCGGTCGCCAGCACGACGTGGTCGAAACCGCCGGCCTTGAGCGCCGCCGCGTCCGCGCGCTGTTTCAGCTTCAGCGTCACGCCGCTGGTCTGGATGCGCCGCCCGAAATAGCGCAGCGTCTCGTCGAAGTCTTCCTTGCCCGGTATCCGCTTGGCGATGTTGAACTGACCGCCGATGCGGTCGGCGGCATCGAACAGCGTCACCTGATGGCCGCGCTCGGCGGCGGTGGTGGCGCAGGCCATTCCGGCCGGGCCGGCGCCGACGACGGCCACCCTCTTCGGAGTCTTCACTTTTTCGATGACCAGTTCGGTCTCGTGACAGGCCCGCGGATTCACCAGGCAGGAGGTCAGCCGCCCGGCGAAGATGTGATCGAGGCAGGCCTGGTTGCAGGCGATGCAGGTGTTGATTTCGTCCGCCTTGCCGGCCGCGGCCTTGACGACAAAGTCGGCGTCGGCCAGGAAAGGCCGGGCCATCGACACCATGTCGGCGCAACCCGAAGCGAGCACCTCCTCGGCGACCTCGGGCGTGTTGATGCGATTGGTGGTGACCAGCGGAATCTTCACGACCCCCTTGAGGCGCCGGGTGACCCAGGCGAAGGCGGCGCGCGGCACCATCGTCGCGATGGTCGGAATGCGCGCCTCGTGCCAGCCGATGCCGGTGTTGATGATGGTTGCCCCGGCTGCCTCGATGGCCCTGGCCAGTTCGACCACTTCGTCCCAGGTGCTGCCGCCTTCGACGAGGTCGAGCATCGAAAGACGGAAGATGATGATGAAATCGGCCCCGACCTTGGCCCGGGTCGCGCGCACCGTCTCGACCGCGAAGCGGATCCGGTTCTCGAAACTGCCCCCCCATTCGTCGGTCCGCTGGTTGGTCTGCGGGGCGATGAACTGGTTGATCAGGTAGCCTTCGGAACCCATGATCTCGACGCCGTCGTAGCCGGCCTTCTGCGCCAGCCGGGCGCAGCGGGCATAGTCGCCGATCGTCTTGCGGATCCCCCAGCGGGTCAGCGCGCGTGGCGTGAAGCGGTTGATCGGCGCCCGCAGCTTCGAGGGCGCGACATTGAGCGGATGGTAACCGTAGCGCCCGGTATGGAGGATCTGCAGGGCGATCTTGCCGCCCTCGGCGTGGACGGAGTCGGTGATCAGGCGATGCTTGCCGACCTGCCAGGAAAAGCTCAGTTGCGACCCGAAGTGGTAGACGCGCCCGGCAAGGTTCGGGGCAAAGCCGCCGGTGACGATCAGACCGGCGCCGCCCCGCGCCCGCTCGCCATAGAAAGCCGCCATGCGTTCGAAGCCGTTCTTCTCCTCCTCCAGCCCGGTATGCATCGACCCCATCAGGGTGCGATTCCTGAGCGTCGTGAAGCCGAGATCGAGCGGGGCCAGGAGGTGCGGATAAGGTGACTGGGCCGAGGGCTGATTCATGAACTGTTCTCCGGAAAATCTGATTAATTATTAAGCAAGCAAGCGCTTGGTTATTATCCGGTCAGTTCATGGGAATAGCAAGCGCTGCGGACGGTCATCCGCATGCGGACCCGGTGCACTACGGCATGGTGGCGAGCAGGCGCCATGTGGCTCGCTCCATTTCCGGATCGATCGTGGATCCGCCGGCCATGCCACCGGCGCGGCAAGGCGAAGGCGACGGGGTCGGCGTTGGCCCGGAAACGAAATCATCCCGATTTGGGCTTTTTCCAGGTGTAGACCGCGGTCACCGCATAGTTCCACACCGCGCCGACGAGCACGCCGGCAATGGCCGAGAGCAGCCAGTAGCCGCGCTGATCGAAGAGGTAGGTGGCAATCCCGACATTCGCCAGAGCCCCGACGCTGCACGCCAGCGAGAAGGACAGCCAGCCGCTGAGAAGCCTCCAGCCGCGCAACTGCATGTCACGATAGGTGAGCACATTGTTGACGGCGAAGTTGAAGGTCATGGCAACGAGCGTCGCCGCGGTCTGCGCCACGAGGAACGAGGCGCCGATCCCGCGGAAGAGCGTTGCCAGCACGGCGAGATGCACCCCGAGACCGAACAGGCCGACCAGCGAAAAGGCGATGAAGCGGACGGGAACGATGCGTCCCAGATAGTGGTCGAGCAGCATCATGAGGAACTCCCATGCCACCATCGTGTCGAGCTTGCTCTCTCCGGAAAAGCGGTTGCGGAACTCGTAGGGCAGTTCGCGACAGCGCAGCGGCTCGGGCGAGGTGGCGAAGAGATCCAGCAGGATCTTGAAGCCGACGCCGGACATGCCCGCCCTGACACAGCGCTCGACGGCCGCGCGCCGGATCATGAAGAATCCGCTCATGGTGTCCTGCAGGTCCGCCTTGAGCACCAGGCGGCTGAGGCGGGTGGCGAACCGGCTGGTGGCCACGCGGGTTCGGTCCCAGCCGTCCATGCTGCCGCCTTCCGCGTACCGGCTGCCGACGACAACGTCGAGATCGTCGCCGCGCAACGCGTCGAACATGGCCGGCAACAGCCGCTCGTCGTGCTGCAGGTCGGCATCGATGACCGCGACGAGGGGCGCCGAAGAAGCCAGCATTCCCTCGATGCACGCCGAGGACAAGCCGCGCCTGCCGAT
>JAFLDQ010000223.1 GCA_017302355.1 Dechloromonas sp. | reverse complement strand
GGCTGAGCGCTGGCCGCGCCAGGCCGGCGGCCGCGTGGCGCGCTTTCCCGACGCGGATCAGGCGCTCGTCCCGGCGACCGCGCGCGGCCGCCTCGGCTGGCGCCTTTCGAAATGGCGCAGGCCAAGGAACATGGTGGCTCCGACGATCATCAGGAACAGCGTGAATAGCGCGTAGGCGACCCCCCCCTGCCACTCGGCCCACTCCGCCATCACCGAAAACTCCGACATCCCGCCCATCCCCGCCAGGACGTTGATCGGCATGAAGACGACGCTGAGAATCGTCAGCCGCTCGATCTTCTTGTTCGCGTTGATGTTGATCGCGCTGTCCGTGGCGTCCATCAGGAAGTTGATCTTGTTGAACAGGAAGGCCGTGTGCCCGTCGAGCGATTCGATGTCACGCAGGATCTCGCGCACCTCCGACAGCTGAACCTTGGACAGCAACCTGCCGTGCATCAGGAACGACAGCGCGCGCCGGGTATCCAGCACGCTGCGGCGGGTGCGTCCGTTGACGTCCTCGGCCTCGGCGACGCCGGCCACTATCTGCGACGCCTCGACGTCGGTGATCGCCGACCGCAGGACCTGTGATCCCACTTTTTCGAGTTCGCCGTACACGCCCTCGAGGGCGTTCGCCGAATATTCGACATCGGCGGCGTAAAGATCGAGCAGAACGTCCGTGCCGGACTTCACGTAACCCGGCTGGCTGCGCGCGCGCAGCCGCTGCAGCCGGAAGACCGGCAGCTCCTCGCTGCGCACCGAGAAAAGGATGTCGCCGTGCAGGATGAAACCAACCCCCACGTTGCGCGATCCCTCGTCGAGATCGAGGAGGAAGTCGGACCGCATGTGGACATCGCCATCGTCCTCGACGTAATAACGCGCACTGGATTCCAGGTCGGTCAGGCCTTCCGGGTCGGGGATCTCCACCCCGTAATGCTTGCCGACCCAGGTGCGCACGCGCGCCGTCGGCGCGACGAGATCGACCCAGATCGGCTTGATGCCGGCGAGCACGGCCGGGCGATCGACCGTGATCTGGCGCAGCCGGCCATTGTGCAGTTCGAAGGCATTGACCATGACCTTGCTGCTGGTGTGCTGGCCGTCGCCGATGAGTTCCTCGGCGACGTCCTCGGCCAGCAGGTCGAGAATGCCATCCAGGCGATCCTCGGCGACCTCCTTCCAGGCGATCGCACGATCTTCTTCCGGCAAGGCGCTGAGGATGACCGCCACCGCCACGGTGGGCAGGCTGGCGAGGAAGGTCTTCAGGCGAAACCTGTGCTCGCGCTGCAGGATATCGAGCAATTCCTGGCGCGGCCCCTCCTGGTTCCGTATTTCTTCCCCGTAAACACGAATCTTCGCCAACAGGTCGTGGACCTGGGCAAGATCGTCCTTGACCTCGTTGGCATTGGCGTCGGCTTGGGTCAGATCCTCGTTGGCATCGGTCTGCTGGTTTTGCTCATTCATGATGCGGATGCTCCTCGCTGTGATTCGGACATTCGTTCTGGCGCCCCTACGGTTGCAGTCGGAAACGGTAGCCGACGCCGGTTTCGGTCAGGATGTGGCGCGGCCGGCCGGGATCGGCCTCCAGTTTTTGCCGGAGCCGCCCGACATAGACCCGCAGGTAGTGACCCTTCTCGCGGCTGGCGGGACCCCAGACCTTGTCGATCAGCCTGTGGTGGGTCAGCACACGGCCGGGGTTGGTCAACAGCTGGACGAGCAAATTGTACTCCACCGGCGTCAGATGGACTTCGGCGCCGGCCCGCCGGACGAGATGGCGCGCCAGGTCCACCTCGACATCGCCGAAGGCATGCAGGGCGCCGGCATCGCCATCGCCTTGCATCCGGCTCCGCCGCAGCAAGGCGCGGACGCGGGCGCGCAGTTCGCCGATGCCGAATGGCTTGGTCAGGTAATCGTCGGCGCCGGCGTCGAGGGCGGCGATCTTCTCCAGCTCGTCGGCGCGCGCCGAAAGGACGAGGACGGGAACGGCCGACCAGACGCGCAGTTCCCGGATGAAGTCGACGCCGTCGCGGTCGGGGAGCCCGAGGTCGACGATCACCAGATCCGGTCGCTCGCTCGCGGCGAGGTCGAGACCCTGGGCGACCGATGCGGCCTCGCTCGCCCGGCACGATTGGTCACGAAGCGCGGCGCAGACGAAGCGCCGGATCTGCGGCTCGTCCTCGACGACCAGCGCCAAAGGCGGCTGCGGGCTCATGGCTCCTCCTCGATCATGGCCGGCGGCGGGGTCAGGCACGGCAGCGTGAACCGCACGCAGGCGCCGCCGCCGCGGTTCTCGGCGCCGATGCTTCCGCCATGCGCCTCGACGATGGCCTTGCAGATGGCGAGGCCGAGTCCGGCGCCGGGGATGGACGATTCGTTCGCTCCCCGCACGAAGAGGTCGAACATCGACGCGATGCGTCCCGCGGGGAACCCGGACCCGTCGTTGCAGACCGAAACTTCGAGACCGGCGGACGACTGCCGCGCCGCCAGCGAGATGCGCGCTCCCGGGCGTGCATACTTGAAGGCATTGTCGAGCAGGTTGCAGAGGACGCGCTCGATCAGCACGGCGTCGAAGAAGATCAGCGGCAGGCCGGGCGCCAGGTCGGTCGTGACGCGGCGGTCGGGCGCGGCGCTTTCCGCCAGTCGCAGGCTGCTGCCGACAACATCCTCGAACGGCTGCCATTCGCGGCGCAACGGGGTGCTGGCGCTTTTCAGGCGGGCCATGTCGAGCAGGTCGCAGAGCAGCTTGTGCATCGCCCGCGCCTGATCGCGGATGGCGGCGGCCACGTCGGCGGCGTCCGCCGGGAGCGTCTGGCGCCGCTCGGCGAGGCTGTCGGCGAGACCGACCAGGGTGGTCAGGGGAGTACGCAGGTCGTGCGAAAGCGACGACAGGACGGAAGTGCGCAGGCGCTCGTCGGCGACCATGAGCTCGGCCTTGGTCGCGGCATCGGCGTAATGGAGGCGCTCGAGGGCGAGCGCCGCGAGCGACGCCAGCGCCTTGAGCGCCTCGTACTGCTCTTCGCCAAGCCTGCCGCGGCCTTCCAGCGGCGACACCGCGAGTACGCCGCGAACCCGCGTCGGAGCCCGCAGCGGAAAACAGGCAAGGGCGGCGCCTGCCTGGTCGCGCGGATCGGGAACGACGGCCGCGTTTCCCCGGTAAGCCGCCTCGGCGCAGCCCGACCCGGAGAGACCGGGCATGCCTGGTCCACCGGGGCTGTCGACGAGACGATCGTCGCCGCTGGCGACGAGGAGTTTTCCTCCGAGTCCGTGATTGCCCAGGTAGCGCCGCGCCGCTTCGCCCACCTGGGTGACGTCATGGGCGCCGGCCATGTCCCTTGCCGCTTCGTAGAGTTGCCGGGTCTCCCGTTCGCGCGCCCGGGCAGCGTCGGCCTTCGCGGCCGACCGTGACACGAGATGGGCCGTCACCAGGCCGACGGCGAGCATGATGACGACGGTCAGGACATGCTCGGCATCGCCCAGGAACAGGACATGATGCGGCGTGTCGAAGTAATAGTCGAACAGCGCGACGCTCAGGAACGAGGCGGCCACCGCCGGTCCGCGGCCGAGAAAGGTGGCGACGAGGAACACCGCGAGGAGGAAGAGCATCACGATGTCGGGCAGGTCGAGGCGATCCCGCAGGGGGAAGGCAACCGCCGCCGTCATCCCGCACGCCGCGACGGCCGCCAGGTAATTGGCGACGCGGCGGGTCGATGCGGACTGCAGCGCGACGGTGAAGGACATGGAATCCGGCCCGGGGTGTCAAGCGGCCGCCAGTTTCCCACTCCCCGCGTAAATTGGGTGTAAACGTTGTCGGAAAAGTTGAGCGATGCCGCACGAAATGGGAAGCGGTGACGCTTCGCCGGTACTGCGGAAGCGGCGGGCATGGCGCTGCCGCGCCTTGCCCCGGTCAGGGAATCTCCGCCGCCGGCATGCGCGCGACAATGATCGCGGTCTTGCGCCCCAGGCCGGGCGCGTGGCGATTACGGTCGTAAAAGCGGGGATTCGGCACCATGCCGGCCAGCCGGGCCGCCTGCTCGGGGCCGAGCTGGCCGGCGCCGATGGCGTAGTAGTGGCGGGCCGCGGCTTCGGCGCCGAAGACGCCGTTGCCCCACTCGATGACGTTCAGATAGACCTCGAGGATCCGCCGCTTGCTCCACAGGTTTTCGAGCATCAGCGTGATGATCGCCTCCTCGGCCTTGCGGACATACGACCGGGTCGGCG
>JAFLDQ010000222.1 GCA_017302355.1 Dechloromonas sp. | reverse complement strand
TGTAACCCGCGCCAGCCTGATATCCATCCTTCGCAGGGTCTGGCGCATGCTGCCCGCCGGCTTGCGCTATCGCAGCGGCATCGGCTCCCGACTCAGAAGAGTGGCGGCGCGATTTCTGGGTGTTTGATCGCTAATTGCGCTGGTGGGCTTCGGCCAGGTACGCCGACAAGAGATGACCATTGAAACGCGAAAGATGATGTTCCTGGCTGCCAGAGCTGCCATTGATGGTGGAGGACCTTTTCCTGAGGATCGCACGCGGAAATCTCCGGGTACCCAATCGTCTGACGTGTCCGCCGGTGCTGATCTGGAGCCTGTTGCCAGCCTGGCCGTGAGGTACGCGTAACGCCATGTGCGGCATTCTCGGCGGTGTGTGGCGCGGTGACAGCCCTCATGTTGAGGCGGCTTTGGGCCATGCGGCGCGGGCATTGCGTTTCAGGGGGCCGGACGACCACGGGCAGGAACTCGTCAGCCTTGGCACGGCGACGGTAGCGCTCGCCCATACTCGATTGTCGATCATCGATCTGACGTCTGGCGGCCATCAGCCGATGCAGTCGGCTGACGGTGTTTTCTCGATCGTGTTCAACGGCGAGATATACAACTACCGGGAATTGCGGGAAGAACTGAAACCGCTGGGCCATCGTTTCGCCTCCAATTCGGATACCGAGGTGCTGCTGGCGGCGTGGCGTCAGTGGGGGCGTGACTGCCTGTTGCGTCTGGTGGGCATGTTTGCGTTCGTTGTGCTCGATCGCAAGCAAGGGACGATTACCTGTGTGCGCGATGCATTCGGCATCAAACCTTTCTTCTACACTCTGGAAGGTGGGGATTTCCTGTTCGCGTCGGAGATTCCGGCGATCAAGGAACTGAAGCAGGTCAAGGTCGAACT
Organism: Dechloromonas sp.; assembly: GCA_017302355.1. The sequence goes on along the minus strand of JAFLDQ010000222.1, from coordinate 3,333 downwards.
CGACTGGCAGCGAGCCTATGACTATCTCGTCCATGGCGATTACGACAGCGGCCCCCGAACTTTCCTGGACGGGGTATTCCATCTCCAGCCTGGTCACGTTCTTGAGCTGGAGATTGCCAGCGGACGGCTGTCCGACCCAGTGCGCTGGTGGCAGCCGCGGATTGCCGAGCGGCGGGATATCGGATTTGCCGAGGCGGCCGAGCAACTGCGCGAGCGGTTTCTCGACTGCATCCGTCTGCATCTGCGGAGCGATGTTCCCCTGGGCGCGGCCCTTTCGGGGGGCATCGACTCTTCGGCCGTGGTGTGTGCGATGCGCCATGTGGCGCCGGATGCGCCGATCAACACGTTCAGCTATATCGCGCGTGGCAGCGCGGTTTCCGAAGAGGGATGGGTCGACCGCATCAACCAGCATGTGGGTGCAGTGCCGCACAAGGTGGTGGTCAGCGCCAGCGAACTCGCCGCCGATCTGGACGACATGATTCAGGTTCAGGGCGAGCCTTTTGCCAGTACCAGCATCTACGCACAATACCGGGTGTTCCGGTTGGCGAAGGAGCAGGGTGTCACTGTCACCCTGGATGGGCAGGGGGCCGATGAACTGCTTGCCGGCTACAGCGGCTATCCCGGGCAGCGCATCCGCAGCCTGCTTGAGCAGGGGAGTTACTTGGAGGCCTGGCATTTCCTCGATGAGTGGGCCAGGTGGCCCGGCCGCAGCCGCCTGGCGGGCGCCAAGCGGGCAGTTGCCGAACTCACTCAGGGAACCCTTCTCAATGATTTCCTGCGGCGGCTCAACGGAATGCAGACCTTGCCTGCCTGGATGAACGCGGCGCCCCTTGAGGAAAGGGGGATCGTCCGCCGTCATCCGCAAGTCTGTGCGGCGCAGGACGAGTCGTGCCGGCGACTGGTTGCCGAACTGGCTCGCTCACTCACGCAACGCGGCCTTCCGGCGCTGCTCCGGCATGGGGATCGAAACTCGATGCGTTTTTCCGTGGAGAGCCGGGTGCCTTTCCTGACGCGCGAACTGGCTGACTTTCTCCTGTCGCTGCCGGAGGCCTACCTGATTTCGCCGGAGGGTGAAACCAAGCACATCTTCCGGACTGCGATGCGCGGTATCGTTCCGGATGATGTTCTGGACCGGCGCGACAAGATCGGCTTCGAGACGCCGGAGAGGGAGTGGCTGCTGGGAATGGCGGAAACGGTGCGTGGCTGGCTGCGCGCCGACCTGCATCTTCCATTCTTCGTTCAGGCCGAGGTTCTCAAGGAGTTCGATCTGATCGCGACGGGCAGCAAGCCGTTCTCCTGGCAGGTGTGGCGCTGGATAAACTTTTCGCGGTGGTACAGCCGCTTCGTGGCCTGATCTCAACGATCCGGAAGAACATGAAGAGAGTATTGATAATTTCGTTCTCGGTCATCCGAAACGACCCGCGAGTAATGCGCCAGGTCAGACTTCTGGAGAGAAATTACCGCGTCACCGTGTCCGGATTCGGGCCGACACCGGAAGCCGACATCGAGTTTCTCCAGATAGGAAGGCCGCCGGTCAGCTTCCTTCAAAAGGCGAAATGGGCGATCAAGCTGCTATTCAGACTTTTCGATGGCTACTACTGGAATCTTCCGCAGGTGCGAAACGGGCTGAAGGCGATTCAGGGGCGGAACTTCGACCTGCTGATTGCCAACGACATTGCCGCGCTTCCGCTGGCACTTCATCTGGCCGGTACTACGCCGGTTCTCGTCGATGCGCACGAATACTCTCCCCGCGAATTCGATGACAAGTGGCTGTGGAGGCTGCTGTTTGCTCCGTATCACGAAGCGCTGTGCTCCCGCTATCTGCCTCGGGCGGCTGCGATGACGACGGTCGGCCAAGGGATCGCCGACGAATACGCGAAGGAATATGGCGTAACTGCAAGCGTGGTATTCAATGCCCCGCTGCAGCAGGACCTCGAGCCGTCTCCAGGTCTGCCGGGCAGGGTTCGCCTGATCCATCACGGATCGGCCATCCGCTCCCGGCATCTTGGCGCGATGGTCAGGATGATGCGTCATTTGGGCGAGAGATTCACGCTGGATTTCATGTTGGTCGAAACCGATCCTGTCTACATGGCGGAACTGCGCGAAATGGCCAGGGAGAACCAGCGGGTGCGCTTTGTCGAGCCGGTCGCGATGCCGGAGATATGCCGTCAGCTGAACCGGTACGATGTGGGGATCTATCTCCTGCCTCCGGTCAATTTCAACCACGAGCATGCCTTGCCCAACAAGTTCTTCGAGTTCATTCAGGCGCGACTTGCGGTTGCCATTGGCCCTTCGACCGAGATGGCACGGATCGTCGAGGAGTATTCGCTGGGGGTGATCGCCGATTCCTTCGAACCCGAGGCCCTGGCTGCCGCGCTCGAACAACTGACGGATGAGTCGATCCACGGTTACAAGCTGGCTGCCGACGGTGCTGCCCGGAAGTTGAACTATGAGGCCGCCGGGCGGGTGCTGCTGCATGAGATCGAACGGCTTGTCTGACTCGTCGATGCCGCGCAAGGTGCTGATCATCTGTCAGTATTTTGTCCCCTATGCGGCTTCCGTGGGTGGCGTTGCGCGCGTTGTGCATCTGGCGCGCTACCTGAAGGATCGGGGCTGCGAGGTGAATGTTCTTACCTCCGATGGTGCGGATTTCGGAGATCTCGGGCTCAGAGACCTGCTGACTGGAGTGGGTGTCACCTATCTGAGTGATCCATTGAAGAGATCGGTCCAGAACAGCCTGATGAGAATCGGACATCACCCCGCCGGCTCGGCCAGCGTCTGGTTGTCCCGGTTGCGCGTTGTCAAGAGGGTTGTCACTTCCCTGGTGATTCCGGACCTTGGTCTCTTCATGGTGCCGAAGTACCATCGCGCCGCTGCCGCACTGATCGAATCGAAGGGCGTGGACACCTTGATCGTTTCTACCCCGCCCCATAGCATGCAGCTGGTCGGCGGGCTGTTGAAAAGGAAATTCGGTGATCGCATCGATCTGGTTGCGGATTATCGGGATAGCTGGAACGGGAGCACGATATTCTCGCCCAGGGGCACATTCGCTTCGATGGTTTCCCGCTGGCTCGAACGGTTCAGTCTCAAGAGGGCCGATCTCGTTGCTTTTGCCTCGCAACCGATGTTCGAGAAGCTGAAGCGCCTGTTTCCGGATCTGCCTCTCGAAAACAAGGGTCTGCTGATGATGAACGGATATGCCGGGAAGCCTTGTCCGGTTCGCCAGGCGAGCCAGTCCGCGGACTTGCGTATCGGCTATTTCGGCATGGCGGACGACGATGAGCACGGGTATCGGAATGTCGAGCCGCTGCTGCGCGCAATGGCGAGTGCGAT
>JAFLDQ010000221.1 GCA_017302355.1 Dechloromonas sp. | reverse complement strand
CGGTCTTTTCGGCGAGATAGATCAGGATGGCGCCCGATTCGAAGACCGCGAAGCCGCCGGCGTCGTGATCGACGATCGCCGGAATCCGTCCGTTGGGGTTGATCGCCAGAAACCACGGCTGCTTCTGGTCCAGTCTGGCGAGGTCGAGCACGCGCAGCGTGTAAGGCAACTGCAATTCTTCCAGCGCGATGGAGACCTTGTGGCCGTTCGGCGTTGCCGCGGTCAACAGCTCGATCATGTCGTTTTCCCGGTCGCACCGATGAGCGGGCCGCCAGTCCGGCAACGGTCGGTCACTTGTTGCCGCCCTTTTCGAGCAGCGACTTCAAAGCGGCGAACGGCGAGTGCGAGGCCCCGCCGCCCCGCGCCGAGCCGGCATCGGTGTAGCCGCGATCGGCTTCGATCTGCTTCTGGTGTTCGTTGTCGTGGCAATAGATACAGAGCAGTTCCCAGTTGCTGCCGTCGGCAGGATTGTTGTCGTGATTGTGATCGCGGTGGTGAACCGTCAGTTCGCGCACGTTGGCGAGGGTGAATTCACGCGCGCAACGCCCGCAAATCCACGGGTAGATCCTGAGCGCGCGCTCGCGATAGCCGCTTTCGCGAGCTTCGCGCGACTTGCGCGCTTCGAGAACGATGCGGTCGAGGCGTTCGTGGTCGATCTTTTCTGCGGTCATGCAACCTCCCTGGCGGGGCGCCCGATGTTGCCGGCACATTACCGCAAACCTTGCCCAACGGTAAGGAGGGGGCGCGATATCGCGACAAGCGGTTGCTTCGGCCGGCGCTGGAATGGCTGCCGTGGGACGGGAAATCATTGATCGATCAAGCGATACCCAACCCCCGGTTCTGTGCGAATGTAGCGGGGACGATTCGGATCTGACTCGAGCTTGCGGCGTAGTCCGGCCATATAGACCCGCAGATAGTGCGTGTCGTCGACATGATTCGGTCCCCAGACTTCCTTGAGCAACTGGCGATGCGTCACGACTCTGCCGAGGTTGGCGATCAACTGCGCCAGCAATTTGTATTCGATGGGGGTCAGACGGATTTCGTCCGTGCCACGCATGACCTGGCGCTTGACCATGTCCACCCGAATATCGCCCAAGGCAACCAATGGCGATGTTCCGCCATGTGCGGCACGCCGTAGCAAGGCGCGAATGCGGGCCTGCAGTTCGCCAATGCCGAAGGGTTTGGTCAGGTAATCGTCGGCGCCGGCATCGAGCGCCCTGATCTTCTCGCTCTCCAGGGTTCTGGCGGACAAGATCAGAATCGGCAGCGATGTCCATTTGCGGACCTCGCGAATCAGGTCCACGCCATCGCGATCGGGCAGTCCGAGGTCGACAATGGCCAGGTCGGGTTTGCGCGTACCCAACTCGATCTCGCCGCGCTCCGCGGTCGCGGCTTCATGCACGGCGCACCCTTCCGCTTCCAGCGCGGTCCGGATGAAGCGGCGAATCTGGGCTTCGTCTTCGATGACGACAACGCTGTAAGTTCCTGCGGAATTCAACTTGGGATTTCCTCCTTCGGCACTTCCGGCGCTTCGCCCCAAGGCAGGGTGATGACAAAGCGAGCGCCGCCCAGACTGCTCTTCTCCGCCCGGATTGTGCCATCGTGCGTTTCAACGATGGCTCGCACGATGGACAATCCGAGGCCGACGCCGCTGACCGTCGATTCGCTTCGTCCCCGTGCAAACTTGGCGAACAGTGCTTCCTCCTTGCCCGCCGGCAAACCCGGCCCGTTGTCCTCGACACTGATCTCGACATTCCGGCCCGAACATTGCGCCGAGATGGTGATGACACTGCCGGCTGGCGTGTATTTCGCGGCATTCTCCAGGAGGTTGCAGAAGACCCGCTCCATCAGGATCGGGTCGAAATAGAGCATGGGCAGGTCGGCTGGCAGCGAGATATTGACCGCGTGTCCGGCCAGCATCGCGGCGCGGGACTGAAGGGCCACGCCGATGACTTCTTCCAGGGGTTGCCAGTCGCGATCCAGTTTGACGTCCCCGCTCTGCAGGCGAGCCATGTCCAGCAGATTGCTGACCAGCACACTGGTGCGCAGCGCCTCGTCGCGGATGGCGTTGGCGATGTCGGCTTGTGCTTTCGGCAGGGGTGGCCCGGCGATATGCAAGGACTCGGCCAGGCCGGAGAGCACGGTCAGCGGCGTGCGCAGATCATGCGACAGCGCGGACAGCAATGAATTGCGCAGTTGCTCCGATTCCATCTTGACCAGAACTTCCTGCGCCACGGAAATGAAGTGCACACGCTCGAGCGCGATGGCGATCAGGCTGGCGCTGGTTTCCAGCAGGCGCTGCTGTTCCGGCGCTGCCGACCATTTTCCCGAGGGCGGCACGACGACCAGCACTCCGCGCGTTCGCATGGGCGCCTTCAGCGGCTGATAGAGCGCACTGGCCGAAGGCAGCGTCGACGTCGAGCAACCTGCCGGCTCGTTGTGATCGAGTGCGTAATGGGCGACGCCGATATCGAGTTCTGGTAGCTCGCTGCCGCCAACCACTTGCAGATGATCGCTGGTGTCGAGCGCCATCAGCGCCGAGCGGGCGCCGAAGACACGGTCTACGAAGCGCTGGCTGATTTCGACGATTTGCTCGATGGCCAAGGCACTGGACAGTTCCCGGGCCATTTCGAACAAGGCCCGTATGCGCTGCTCCCGGCTCAGGGCGACGCCCGCCTGGAACTTCAGACGAGCCGTCATCTGGCCGATCAGCAGCGCGACCAGCAGCATGACGGCAAAGGTCGGCAGGTACTGGACGTCGCTCACCGAGAACGAGAAGCGCGGCGGCACGAAAAAGAAATCGAATGCCGCCACGGACAGTACGGCGGCCAGCGCCCCCGGTCCGCGACCCAGTCGATAGGCAATGAAGACCGCGGTCGACAGGAAGATCATGACGATGTTGGCCAGTTCGAGATGCGGCAGCAGCGGGGTGGCAATCAGTGCGGTCAGGGCGACCCCGAGACTCGCCAGCAGATAGTCCCGCCACGCGATGGGCTCCCCTTCGGCAGGCTCCCGCTTTGCCGCTTCGCTCTCGCCGGTGGTCCGCTCGTCCACGTCGCGAGCCACGAGCACGACTTCGAGGTCCGGCGCCTTCTGGCCAAGCTGCTCGGCAAAACTGCGCTGCCACGGCCACAGCCTGGTGGTTTCCCGGCCGACGACCACCTTCCCCAGATTGTGTTCGCGCGCATAGGACGTCGTCACCGCAATCGGATCGTCGCCGGACAGGCTCGCCGTCGTTGCGCCCAAATCCTGCGCCAGTTTCAAGGTGCGCAGAATGCGCGAGCGATCGCCTTCCGAAAGCCGCTGGAGCTTGGACGTTTCAACGTAAGTCACATGCCACGGAACATTGAACTGGGCGGCCAGCCGTGCGCCGGCACGGATCAATTTGTTGCTGCCGAGACCGGCGCCGATGCAGACGAGCAGCGACTCCTGGGTAGGCCAGACGGTGCTCGCCGAGGTTTCGCGGCGGTAGGCAAGGACATCATCGTCGACGCGGTCGGCCGTGCGGCGCAAGGCCAGTTCCCGCAGCGCCAGCAGGTTGCCCTTGCGGAAGAAATTCTGCACGGCGCGCTCGGCCTGCTGGGGAATATAGACCTTGCCTTCCTTCAGGCGCTGCAACAATTCCTCATGCGGCAGGTCCACGAGAACGATTTCGTCCGCGTCATCAAAGACGTGATCGGGCAGGGTTTCCCAGACCTTGATCCCGGTAATGCCGCCGATGACATCGTTCAGGCTCTCCAGATGCTGGACATTGACCGTCGTGTAGACGTCGATACCGGCCGCCAGCAGTTCCTCGACATCCTGCCAGCGCTTGGGGTGACGCGAACCCGGCGCATTGGAATGGGCCAGTTCATCGACGAGAATCAATTCGGGTTTTCGGGCGAGCGCAGCGTCGATGTCGAATTCACGCAGTTCGTGACCCTTGTACTCGATGCGCTTTTGCGCAATCGAATCCAGACCGCGAACCATCTCCGCCGTTTCGGAGCGTCCATGCGTCTCGACCAAACCGATGACCAGATCGACACCCTGAGCCTGCAAGGTCCGGGCGGCAGCGAGCATGGCATAGGTCTTGCCGACACCTGGGCTGGCCCCGAAGAAGATCTTCAGCTTGCCCCGGTGTCTTTGTACCGACTCTGCTTCCAGTTGCGCCAGGAGCGCATCCGGATTGGGACGCTGCACTTCGTTGTTCATCAAGGACTCCTGCCTGACCAGGGTATACGACCCAATGCAATCATTTTCTTACCGAATGGCGCGCGCTCATCGGCCACGTTTCCAAAAAGTCCGACAATCGCCCGCAAGGGGCGACGCCAGACGGCGCCGGACCGACGAACACGACCGGCGCTGCCGGATCAGAACGTGCGCGAAACCGAGAGCACGGCAACGCCGCGGCCCGCGTCCTTGGTCTTTCCGCCGAACGAACTGACGCCATTGCTGTAGCTGATCGAGTTCGAGAAGCAGTAGAACTCGGCGCTGCTGCAATTGCCCTTGGCATTGGTATCGACATAGGCC
>JAFLDQ010000220.1 GCA_017302355.1 Dechloromonas sp. | reverse complement strand
ACCGCCCAGAAGACGTTGGCGAGCAGCAGCCACCACGCCTCGGCCGGCACCTCGCCGAGGTGCGCCGCGTAGGCCATCGGGATGCCGAAGCCGAAGGCGATGCCGAGATAGGCCTGCGGGATGGCGAAGAAGCGCTTGGTGAACGGATAGCTGACGGCGAGGAAGAGGGCGGGCGCGGACAGCCAGATCACCAGCGGATTGCCGAGCAGCAGCACCAGCGCGAAGGCGCACAGCGAGAGCAGCGCGAACAGCGCCAGCGCCTCCTTCGCCGTCACCCGGCCGGCGGTCAGCGGGCGCTGCTTCGTGCGCTCGACATGGCGGTCGAAATCGCGGTCGGCGTAGTCGTTGATGACGCAGCCGGCCGAGCGCATCAGCACGGTGCCGAGAACGAAGACCCAGAGAACGACCCAGTCCGGCTTGCCCAGCGCCGACAGCCACAGCGCCCACAGCGTCGGCCACAGCAGCAGCAGGATGCCGATGGGCTTGTCGAGGCGCATCAGCTTTTCGTAGAGATCGAGGCGTTCCCGGATCGGGTCGAGTTGCATGGCCATGACGCGATTCTACGCGGCCAACTCGCTACTTCCAGTCGCCGCGCAGGAGTGCGACGATTTCCTGCAGGCTCTCCGGAGTCGCCTCGGCCGGCGCCACCGGCGGCGCGCCGGCGACGGCGATCCTGGCGAAGAGGCCGCGGCGGAACGGCTTGCTCATCGCCGGACCGTCCTTGCGCGAGAAGAAGCTGCCCCACAGTCCCTGCAGCGCCAGCGGGAGAACCGGCACCGGGTCGCGCTCGAGGATGCGGGTGACGCCGGGGCGGAACGGGTAGAACTCGCCGTTGTCGGTGATCCGCCCTTCCGGGAAGATGCCGACCAGTTCGCCTTCGCGCAGCGCCGCCGAAACCTCGGCGAACGCCGCCTCCATCATTCGCGGATCCTCCCTGGCCGGCGCGATCGGGATCGCCCGGGTGTGGCGGAAGATGAAGGAAATGAGCGGCGTCCGGAAGATGTGGTGATCCATCACGAAGCGGATCGGCCGGGGCGACACGGCCATCAGGATGACCGGATCGACGAAGCTGACATGGTTGCAGACGATCAGCGCCGCACCCTCGTGCGGGATGTGCCCGACGCCGCGCTGCTTCAGGCGATAGAAGAGGTGGATCAACACCCAAGCCAGGAAGCGCAGCAGGAACTCGGGGACCAGCCCGTAGATGAAGACGGCGACCGCCGCGTTGCAGATGGCGGCGACCGCGAACAGCATCGGGATCGACAGCCCGCCGGCGAACATGGCGGCGGCGGCAAGCGCCCCGGCCACCATGAAGAATGCATTGATGATGTTGTTGGCGGCGATGATCCGCGCCCGCTTGCCGGCGGTGCTGCGCAGTTGCACCAGCGCATACAGCGGAACGATGAAGAAGCCGCCGAACATCCCGAGCAGGAGGAGGTCGGCGAGCACCCGCCAGACGGCGGACTGGCCGAGGAGGACGGCGACCGGCAGCTCGCGCGTCACCGGCGGCAGCGCCATCGAGGCCAGGGCGAGGTCGAGCCCGAAGACGGTCAGGCCGATTGATCCCAGCGGCACCAGCCCCAGTTCGACGTGGCGCGCCGAAAGGCGTTCGCAGAATAGCGAACCGGCGCCGATGCCGACCGTAAACACCGCCAGCAGCAGGGTCACCGCCCCTTCGCCGCCGCCCAGGACGATCTTGCCGTAGGCGGGAAGCTGCGCGAGAAACAGCGCGCCGTAGAGCCAGAACCAGGAGATGCCGAGGATCGACAGGAAGACCGTCCGGTTCTCGCGCGCGAAACCGATATTGCGCCAGGTCTCGCTCAGCGGATTGACGTTGACCACGAGGTCCGGCGCCGGCGGCGGCGCTTCCGGGATGGCGCGACTGGCGAGATAGCCGGCGACGGCGATGGCGAATCCGGCCATGGCGATCCACACCGCATCGACCCCGGCCCCGGCGAGCAGGCCGCCGGCCAGCGTTCCGATCAGGATGGCTACGAAGGTGCCGGCCTCGACCTGGGCGTTGCCGCCGACCAGTTCATCCTCGTGCAGATGCTGCGGCAGGATGGCGTACTTGACCGGCCCGAACAGCGTCGATTGCAGGCCGAGGAGAAACAGCGCGCCCAGCAGCAGCGCCAGGCTGTGCAGCAGGAAGCCGGCGATGGCGACGATCATGATGGCGATTTCGAGCATCTTCGTCAGCCGCGCGAGCATCGCCTTGTCGTACTTGTCGGCAAGCTGCCCCGACGTCGCCGAAAAGAAGAAGAAAGGCAGGATGAACAACCCGGCTGCCAGGTTGCCGAGAATCTCCGGGCGCATCGACGTCCACTGCGCCGACTGGAAGGTCACCAGCACGACCAGCGCGTTCTTGTACAGGTTGTCGTTGAAGGCGCCGAGGAACTGGGTCAGGAAAAGCGGCGCGAAGCGCCTGCTCCCGAGGAGGCGAAACTGGCCGCCGGCAGCTTTTTCCGTGGCATCGGTCATGCGAACTCCGTATTCACGTGTCAGAATTGCAGCTTGAGGAACGGCATTATCTCCGACATGCTCACTTCACGCTCCGAATATCTCGACCTCCCCGACGTCCGCCTGCACATCCGCCGCTGGGGCAACCCGAAGGCGCCGACCCTGTTCATGCTGCACGGCTGGATGGACGTCTCGGCCTCGCTCCAGTTCGTCGTCGATGAACTCGAGCGCGACTGGAACATCATCGCCCCCGACTGGCGCGGCTTCGGCCTTTCGGACTGGCTCAGCCGCCCCTATTTCTTCGCCGAGCACATCGGCGATCTCGAGGCCATCCTCGAGCGCTATGCGCCGCATGGGTCGGTCAGGATCGCCGGGCACAGCATGGGCGGCATCATCGCCTGCCTGTATGCCGGCATCCGCCCCGAGCGCGTCGACAGCCTGGTCTCGCTGGAGGGCTTCGGGATCGCCCCGCACCATGCCGAGATGGCTCCCGAGCGCTATCAGCAATGGCTGGACACCCTGCAAAGACCGCCGCGCATGCACGTCTACCAGGATCGCGCTGCCTTCGCGCGCCGTCTGCTGCACACCGACCGTTTCCTGACGCCGGAACGCGCCGAATTCCTCTCCAAGCACCTCGCCCGCATCGGCGACGGCGAAAACAAGGCCGGCCAGCGCCGGCACGGCGTCATCTGGAACGGCGACCCCTGGCACAAGGCGCCCGCCCCCTACCTCTTCCGTCTGGAAGAATCGATGGCCATCTGGCGGCAGATCACCTGTCCGGTCCTCTGGGTCGCCGGCCGCGACTCCTGGATCATCCGCGACTTCGCCACCCGCCCGGGCGACTGGGAAGCCCGCCAGGCCTGCTTCGCCAACCTGAGCGTGGAGTGGATCGACAACACCGACCACATGCTGCACCACGACCAGCCGGCCGAGGTGGCGCGGATCATCGAGGCGGCGTTCACCGAGGGAAGCCGGTGAGCAAGGCTGCCGACTACCTGAATGAAGGCGTGCGACCGCGCGAAGTATGGTCGTGGGCGTGCTACGACTTCGCCAATTCGGGCTACACGACGGTCGTCATCACGGCGATCTTCAACGCCTATTTCGTCGCGGTGGTGGCCGGCAACGCCGCCTGGGCGACGTTTGCCTGGACCGCCGCGCTGTCGGTGTCGTACGCGGCGATCGTCATCACGGCGCCATTGATCGGCGCCTGGGCCGACGCCCATGCGGCAAAGAAGCGGGCGCTCGCCATCACCACGCTCGGCTGCATCGCCGGAACGGCGGCGCTGTATTTCGCCGGGCCGGGGAATCTTGCCATCGCCATCGCGGCGCTGGTGATCTCCAACTTCTTCTTCGGCACCGGCGAGAACCTGATCGCCGCCTTCCTGCCTGAACTCGCCAAGGGGTCGGCGCTGGGCAAGATATCCGGGTGGGGCTGGGCGTTCGGCTACGTCGGCGGCCTGCTGAGCCTCGGCGTTTCGTTCGCCTATGTCGTCTTCGCGCAAGGACAGGGACAGACCGCCGCGCAGTACGTGCCGGTGACGATGCTGATCACCACCGCGATCTTCGCCGTGGCCAGCCTGCCGACCTTCCTCATCCTCAAGGAACGCGCCCTGCCGCAGCGCCAGGCCAGCGGCGCCTACGCGCAGACCTTCGCCCGCTTCCGCGAGACGGTGCGGCACGCCAGCCGCTATCGCGACCTCGCGCGCTTTCTCGTCTGCATCCTGCTCTACCAGGCCGGCGTGCAGACGGTGATCTCGATCGCCGCGATCTATGCGCAGCAGGCGATGGGCTTCGGGACGCAGCAAACGCTGCTGATGCTGCTGGTCGTGAACGTCACCGCCAGCATCGGCGCTTTCGCCTTCGGCCAGTTCCAGGATCGCATCGGCCACGCGCGCAGCGTCGCGTTCACGCTGGCCTGCTGGCTGCTGACGACGCTGGTCGCCTGGCGCGCCGACGGTCCAGGGCTGTTCTGGGTCGCCGCCAATCTCGCCGGCCTGTGCATGGGCGCCAGCCAGTCGGCCGGCCGCGCCCTGGTCGGCTACCTGAGCCCGGAGGCGCGGCGGGCGGAATTCTTCGGCCTGTGGGGCG
>JAFLDQ010000022.1 GCA_017302355.1 Dechloromonas sp. | reverse complement strand
AACTGGCCAGCGTGTCGACCACCTTCCGGCCGACCGTGCCGCAGCTCTTCCTCGAAGTGGACCAGGACAAGGTGCTCAAGCAGGGGGTCAGCCTGACCGACGTCTACAAGACCCTGCAGAGCTTCCTCGGCAGCGGCTTCATCAACTATTTCAACCGCTTCGGCCGCCAGTGGCAGGTCTACGTGCAGGCCGAAGGCGACTACCGGATCAACATCGAGAACGTCGGCCAGTTCTACGTGCGCAACAGCAAAGGCGAGACGGTGCCGCTGTCGGCGCTGACCTCGGTGCGCAACATTTCCGGCCCGGAATTCACGATGCGCTACAACCTCTATCGCAGCGCGCAAATCAACGCCTCGGCGGCGCCCGGCTACAGCTCGACGCAGGTCATGCGCGCGCTTGAGGAGGTTTTCGCCGAAACCATGCCGAGCGACATGGGCTTCGACTACATGGGCATGTCGTTCCAGGAACAGAAGGCGCAACAGGGCATCTCGCCGGCGCTCATCTTCGGTTTCTCGCTGCTCTGCGTCTTCCTGATCCTGGCGGCGCAGTACGAGAGCTGGTCGCTGCCCTTCTCGGTGCTGCTCGGGACGCCGATCGCCATTGCCGGCGCCTTCATTGCGCTGCTCTGGCGCGGCCAGGAACTCAACGTCTATGCGCAGATCGGCCTGGTGATGCTGATCGGGCTGGCGGCCAAGAACGCCATCCTGATCGTCGAGTTCGCCAAGATGGAATATGAGAAGGGCGAACTGTCGCTCGTCGAAGCGACGCTCAAGGGGGCGCAGCTGCGCCTGCGGCCGATCCTGATGACCTCGTTCGCCTTCATCCTCGGCTGCGTGCCGCTGGCCATCGCCAGCGGCGCCGGCGCCCTGTCGCGTCAGGTCATGGGCAGCGCGGTGATCGGCGGCATGCTGGCGGCGACCTGCATCGCCATCTTCATCATCCCGGTCACCTTCTACATCGTCGAAAAGATGACCCACAAGAAAGGCACGGAGGGGTCCGGGCACGGTGAGAGCGCCAGCGGCGGCAAGGAGGGTGACCACCATGCGTAAGCCATTGATCGTTGGGCTGCTCGCCCTGCTGGCCGGCGGCTGCATGGTCGGGCCGGACTATGTGCGGCCGCCAGTTGATGCGCCGGCGGCCTGGCGTCTCGGCGAGCCGGAAGTCAGGAACCTGGCCAACACGCCCTGGTGGGAGCAGTTCGGCGACCCGGTGCTCAATGACCTGATCGCCGAGGCGTTGCGCGCGAACAAGGACCTGCTGATCGCCACGGCGCGCATCGACGAGTTCGCCGGCAAGTACGGCTTCGTCCGTTCCGGCCTCTTCCCGCAGGTCGGGGCGGGTTACGAGCCGAGCCGGCAGCGCAACATTCCTGCCGGGGCGACGCAGCCGGCGACCTACAACAGCTACAGCGCCGTGCTCAGCGCCAACTGGGAAATCGACCTCTGGGGCCGCATCCGCCGCCAGACCGAGGCGGCGAACGCGCAATTGCTGGCCAGCGAGGAAGGGCGCAACGCGGTCATCCTGTCGCTGCTCGGCAGCGTGGCGGGCGCCTACATCAACCTGCGCGATCTCGACCGCCAGCTGGAGATCGCCAGGGCGACGGCGAAGAGTCGCGGTGAATCCTACGATCTGTTCAAGCTGCGTTTCGAAGGCGGGCTGATCTCGCTGCTCGAACTGAGCCAGAACAAGTCGCAGTACGAGGAGGCGCTGGCCACCATCCCGCCGCTGGAAAAGGCGATCGCCCAGCAGGAGAACGGCCTGAGCGTGCTGCTCGGCCGCAATCCGGGGCCGATCGCGCGCGGCAAGGACATCGACCAGTTGCTGCTGCCGGCCATTCCGGCAGGACTGCCATCCGACCTGCTGGAGCGCCGGCCGGATCTGCGGCGCGCCGAACAGGACCTGATCGCCGCCAACGCCCTGATCGGCGCCGCCAAGGCCATGTACTTCCCGACCATCTCGCTGACCGGCCTGTTCGGTTACGCCAGCCCCAGCCTGAGCAGCCTGTTCGACGGGCCGTCGAAGGTGTGGCAGTACGCAGCACCGATCACCATGCCGATCTTCACGGCCGGCGCCATCGCCGGCCAGGTGCAGGCGGCCGAAGCGGTGCAGCAGCAGGCGCTGTTCCGTTACCAGAAGGCGATTCAGGAAGCCTTCCGCGAGGTCGACGACTCGCTGGTCAGCCAGGACCGGACCCGCGCGCAGCTGCTGGCGCAAGGGCGGCAGGTCGAGGCCCTGCAACAGTACGCGTCGACGGCCCGGCTGCGCTACGACAACGGCTACACGAGCTTCATCGAGGTGCTCGATGCCGAGCGCAGCCTGTTCAACGCCCAGCTGCAATTCGTGCAGACGCAACAGGTGCAGCTGCAGGCGATGGTCAACCTGTACCTGGCGATGGGTGGCGGCTGGGTGGTCGAAGCCGGGAAGATGACCGGTACGGATGGCGCCCGCTGAGTTCCATGTGCTCGTGACCGTCGGCGCCTGGAAGAGGTCGGGTGCATCACGCCGGAGAGACGAAAGGCGCGCTCGTCCGCGCTCCTTCGACGCTGGCGCCGGAACTGCCTATAATGACCTGCCCTTGGCAAGGCAAGGGTAGCCGCGGCGACCGCTGCAACCCCGGTTCTCCCGCATTCCGGAGAAGGGAGTCGGGGCCGGCGAATGGCTTTGGAATCCCGTTGGCTGGCAACAGCCATGACGGTTCGCAACTTTCTTCCAGTGGAGCGATGGACATGAGTATTCCGGACGAGGCAAAGGAAGCGGCGGTCGCCGAAGGCGTCGGAGCGACGGCCGGGAAAGCCGGGGAAATCGCCGCCGCGGGCTGCGGCCAGGCCGCCAGGAAAGGCTGAACCCCTTGAACGAGAAGCGACGGCGGGCGACGATCATCGTCGAGGTCGAGGACGGCATCCTGCTCGCGATCAACGCGGGCAATCTGGTTTTGCTCCCGGGAGGAGGAATCCATCGCGAGGAACTGCCGATCGTCGCCGCGGCCCGCGAACTGCATGAAGAAACAGGGATGGTCGCCAGGGCGCTGACCTTTCTCTTTGCCCATGAGTCGCCATCGAACATCCATCAGGTGTTTTTCGCGGTTGCCGAAGGCGAGCCGATCGCAGCCGATGACGCCCGGAGTCTGGTTTTCCTGAAAGGGGCGGCGGTCGCCTCGGACTTCAATCTGTCGCTGGCAACCAGGACGATACTGACGAAGTTCGAGGCTCTGCGGCCGTCGATTCGCTGATGCGGATGGCACGCCCGCGGCCGGCGCGGACCAATGCCCGCTGCCGGATCGACGGTCCTTGCCCGGCCGTCGACCGCGGCGATTGGCCGCCTCGCCCATCCGGGAGCGGCCCCCGGCGGCTTGTCCGCGCGCCATGACTCGAACCAACCGACCAGAACGCCCATCGCCGTGACTACCGGCCATCCCTCCCGCTGCGACATCAAGCGTCATCTCCTCGCCGTCCTCGCCCTGCTGCTCCTCGCCGGCCCGGGGCAGGCGCAGATCGCCAACCTCTTTTCCGCAAAGCCGAAGAGCGAGACAGCCAAGCCGGCGCAGGCTCCTGTCGCGGTCGACCCGCGGGCGGAGGCGGAAAAGCAGCTGGCCGAGGCGCGGCGTCAGCAGGAAGCCGGCCGAATCGAGAACGGCGCGGCGCCGGACGCCGAACAACTCCCGGCGAACGAGCACCAGCGCCTGCTCGATCGTCTGGTTGCAGCTTATGGCGAGCGGCTCAACCTGATGGACGAAGTCGACAGCGTCGCGAAAGCGGCGCGGGAGCTGCTCGACCGGTCGGAGCGGATCGCCGAGTTCTCCACCCCGCCACCCTACCCGGCGCTGCGTGTCGATGCCTTGCGCGACGAACTCGATCTCATGCGCGACCGCCTCAAGCACCGGACGGCGAGCAAGCTTGTCCTGGAAACTCAGAAGCGTGCGCTGATCGAGGCGCAGCGGGACGCCGGCGAGGCGCTCCGTCTGGCCGATGACCAGGTCGCCCGGGCCAAGGGCGCGCAGGACAGCGAAAAGAAACGAAAGACCCGAGAACTCGCCGCGTTGCGGCTGCAATTGGCCGAGGCCGAAGTGGTCAATCTCGGCATCGGCCTGCAGGCGGTACAGGACGAAGTCCAGGCCCTGCAACGTTTCACCCAGGAGACCGAGAGCCTGGTTGCACGCGTCCTGCCGCAGCAGAAACTGGACAAGGACGATGTCGAGGAGCACCAGGCGAAACTGCGCGCCACCCTGGGCAAGCTGACCACCGAACTCGATCGCCGTGTCGCCGCCAACACGCGACGGTTGGCCGAGCGTGAACAGTTGTCGAAATCGCTTGCCGGCAAGGGGGAAGATGGCACGGCCAACCGGCAGGTGAAGCTGGTCGACGAAATGCTCGAGACCGATCGCGTCGAGATGATGGCGCTGAAATGGATGCAGACGGTAATCCAGTACGGCATCGACGCCTGGAGCCATCGTTACGTCGCCCTCGGCGGCGGCGATGCGGAAGCACGGGCATCCGCGATCTCGGCGCTGAGTGCGCTCAAGGCGGAAGCGGACGTGCGGACGCCGCTCGTCCGGGAACTCGCATCGGCGGTGCAGGCGGCGATCGATCAGCAGGAGATGCGCCTGAAGGATGCCTTGCTCGATGGCGAGGCGGCAGCCCGCGAGTCGGCCATTCTCGAGACGCTGAAGCAGCGTCTGCAGGCGGTCCAGCGTGTCGAACTCGCCGGCGAGCGTCTCGGGCGGGTGCTCGCGCGCTGGCTGGGCGATTTCGGGTTTTCCGGCGAGGCCGGCAGGCCGCGCGACTGGAAACTCGCCGTCGCGCGCGGCGGCGAGATGCTGAAAGAGGTCTGGAACTTCGAGCTGTTCGCGGTCGAGGATTCGACGGTCGTCGAAGGCAAGACGGTCACGACAGCCTACGGAGTCACCGTCGGCAAGAGCATCGGCGTCCTCCTGCTCTACGTCTTCACCTACTGGCTGTGCTCGCTGCTCTCGCGCCAGCTGGAGCGCATCATGGTCAGGCGCTTCACGGTCGACGAGCAACTGGCCAGCGTCACCCGCCGCTGGATCATGATCGCCGTCTCGGTCGTCCTCATCGTCCTGGTCCTCAACCTGGCGCGCATTCCGCTGACCGTCTTCGCCTTCATGGGCGGCGCACTGGCGATCGGCGTCGGCTTCGGCACGCAGACCATCATCAAGAACGTGATCAGCGGCATCATCATCCTCTTCGAGCGCAAGGTCCGCGTCGGCGACATCGTCGCCATCGGCGGCACGACCGGCTACGTCACCGCCGTCGACCTGCGCGCCTCGACGGTGCGCAGCTTCGACGGAGTCGAGGCGCTGGTGCCGAATTCCACCTTCCTCGAGAACCAGGTGGTCAACTGGACCTATTCCAACTCGCGCATCCGCCGCGAGATCCGCATCGGCATCGCCTACGGGTCGCCGGTGCGCAAGGCCGCCGAGATCATCGCCGCTTGCGCCGAGGAACACGGACAGGTCATCAAGGATCCCGCGCCGGAAGTCCTTCTCGAAGATTTCGCCGACAACGCGTTGCTGATGGCCCTGGTCTTCTGGGTCGATCTGGGCCCGACCATATCGGGACGCCGCGTCGACAGCGACCTGCGTTTCATGATCGAGAAGCGCCTGGCGGCGGCCGGAATTTCGATTCCCTTCCCGCAGCGCGACCTGCGCCTCAGTGTCACCGACATGGTGCCGGTGCGCGTCATGCCGGCCTCG
This sequence comes from Dechloromonas sp., assembly GCA_017302355.1. The sequence continues at coordinate 25,628 of JAFLDQ010000022.1, read as the reverse complement.
GGCGCGGGTCCGGAAGCCGGCGCCGAACCGCTACCGGGACCTCGGTGAGCCTTCCCGCCTTTCGCGCGGCTGCGGGCCGCCGAAAGTGATCGTGTACAGCATGTCGAGGGCGTTGTCGGTGCCGGCGCGGGCGACCAGCGACACCTGACGGTTGAGGTTGACGGTCAGCCGGACCACGCTGCCGGCGCGGCCCAGCGCCTGGTCGTAGGAAAGCAGGACGTTGCGCGACAGGCGCCGGCCGACGCTGACGATCTGATCGCCGGTCCCCGACGCCGTGTTGAAGCTGCCGCCGACCACCCGGCTGGTCATCTGGCGCCCGCCGCTGTCGCCGATTTCCCCCTGGCGCACACTGAACTCGTCGATGCCGAAGCCTTGCTTGATCTGCCGCACGATGCCGCCCGAGTCGTTGCCGAACAGGCTGCCGGCCGCCGACAGCAGGAGCCCCGCGGCGCCGGCGCCACCCTGCTCCGGGCCGTGGCCGAGGACCAGCCAGCTCAGTTTTTCGACATCCGGCACATCGGGGTCGGAAACCAGCCGGACGACCGGCCGCTGTACCGTGCCGCCGATCTGGACGCCCGCTTCCACCGGCAGCCCGCGGCGCATCGCCAGCGCGTCGATCGCCGGATTGTCGAGCAGGCCCTGGAAGGTCAGGATGCCGCGCTCGATCTCGAGTTGCTGGCCGAAGGCTTCGTAGCGCCCGCCCTGCGTGCGTATCCTGCCGCTGGCCCGCGGCAGGTCGCGGCCCTCGGCGCGCAGGCGGATACTGCCGGCCAGCCGGGCTTCCAGGCCGAGGCCGCGGAAGTGGAAGTTCCTGCCGAGATCGGCCTCGACGTCGAGGTCGAGCCGCGGCCGGAATGCGCCCGGCGCCGGCGCGCCGTCGGCGGTCCCGACCACGACGTCGTCGGAGAGCCGTGGCGCGCCCATCGGCGCCATCTGCCAGAAGGCGGCATCGACCGCCAGCCGCCCGCGGACCCGCAGCGCATCCTCGAGCAGGGAGATGTCGCCATCGCCGGAAACCAGGATCCACTGGCCGGGCAACTGGTATGCGCCGACACGGTCCAGGCGCAGATCAAGCGTGGCGCCGTCGCTGACGCGGTCGACCCGCATCTGGCCGGCGATTTCCAGGCGTCCGGGGCGCGCCGTCTTCTCCGCCAACCCCTCGCCGGCCTCGCGCTGCAGGGTGCGCGGCGCCGGCTGCAGCGGGCTGTCGAAAGCCAGTTGGCTGACCCGCAGCACGTTGTCGTCGAGCCGCGCGGCGAGCACCCCGTTGCTCAGGCGCACCCCCTGTTCCGGCAGCGTCAGGGCCAGATCCTCGCCGCGGAATTGCCCCGATGCCAGCGGATGTTCGGGGGTGCCGGCGAGTTTCAGCTCGCCGTCGAAACGGCCGCCGCTCTTCCAGCTTTCCCCGAGCAACTCGGCGACCCAGGCAAGATCGGGAATTTCACCGCGCAGCGAGCCTTGCCACGGAGCCTGCCGGTTGAGCGTCCAGGCATCGCGCATCGTCGCCTCCAGCTGGCCGGCGATGTTGCCCAGGCGCGTGCCGCGACCACTGACGTCGGCCTGCAGGCGCTGGCCGCCGGCAGCGGCCTGCAGGCGCAGCTGCCAGGCGTCGCCGGCGAGCAGCAGCGGCCCGGCGCGCCAGGCCGCGGCGCCGAGGGTGATCGGCGCGGGCTCGCTCAGGGTGAACGAACGGAAGCGCTCCGCCGCGGCCAGGCTGGCTTCCAGCAAGCGGCCCGACCACTGCAACTGCCGGGCATCCTCGGCGACGCCCCCGGCGATGACCAGCTTCAGGAGATTGTCGCCGGCGATCTCTCCGGCGACCCGCAGGCTGTGCTGGCGGCGCGTGCCTTCGGCCTGGACGTCGAGCCCCTTGACCAGCCCCGGCCGGTCGACGCCGTCGACGACCGCCACCCGCGCGGCGATCCGCAGCGGGCTGTCCGGCAGGCTGCCGAGATCGGCCGCCAGGCTGGCTTCCTTGATGCGCCCGATCCCCGGCAGGCCGAGGCGGGGCGTCGCCAGTTCGGCCGCCAGCGCCGGCTGCGCCGCCGTCCCGGCGAGCCGCAGACGGCCCGCAAGGCTTCCGTCCACGCCATACGGCGCCAGCGCCGGGGCGTCGATGACGACCTCCAGGCTGTCGCCAGGCTGGCCGAAGGCGCCACGCGCGGTCAGCGTGTTCGGTCCGCCGGCCAGGTGCACGTCGGCGCGCGGAATGCGCGGCCAGTCGATGACGAGATCGCCGCGCCCGGTCAGTGGCTGGCCGGCGAACCGGCTGTCGCGCAGGACGAACTGCGCCTCGACGACGGGATGCGGCCGCAGGCTGCCGCTGGCGGAGAGCGCGCCGTTGAGCATGGCCGCCGGCACCCGCGCAAAGCGGCCCGGATCGAAGCGCGCCAGTTCGCCTTCGGCCGAGAAGGTCATCTCCTGCACGGTATCCAGCTCACCGTGCGCCGTCAGCCGCGCCTCGCCGGCCGCCAGTTCGAGATGCGACAGGCTGACCCGGCCGGACTCATGGCCGATCCTGGCCGCGAGCGTGAAACGGTTGTCGCCGAGCCTGACCGACAATTCCTGGCGATCGCCGCCGATGCTGGCGGAAATCGGCCCGTTCAGACGGGTCGACCGCAACACGCTCGCCAGTTGCGCCGCATCGAGAGCGCTGGCTTCGAGTTCGAGGGCCAGGCTGCCGTTCCGCCAGCCGCCGCTGCCGTTCAGCCGCCCCGGACCCGGCAGGCGGATGGCGAGGCCCTCGAGGCGGATCCCGTCGTCCGCCTGGGCGAAGCGGCCACTCAGGCTCTCAAGCGGCAGGCGCTGGCGGTCGAGCGGTCCGGCCATGCCGTTGCTCACGCTGAAATCGCCGCCGAGCGCGCCGTCCTGGCGCTCGTCCGGCCTGATCCGCGCATGCAGGGTCAGGCGGGCGGGCGGCGCGCCGGCAACCCAGGCAGCCGGATCGACATCGGTCAGCGCGAGTCGCGCCTCGGCAACGGCGTGGCGGGCGAAGGGGGTCAGCGTCACCTGCCCGTCGCCGCGCACCCCTTCCTCGGCCGTCGCCTTCACGACAAGGCGGTCGAGCGGACCGCCGGCAGTGAGCGCCAGGCGCACCGGCTGTTCGTCGACCTGACCGGAGACCGTCGCGCTGGCCTGCACGGGCAGCGGCGCCTCGCCGCCCAGGGTCATCTCGGCGGCGAATTCGGTCTTGTCGATCCGGCCGCGCACCCCGCTGAGCCGGTGACTCGCGCCATCGCTGGCAAAGGCTCCGCGCAGGTCGCCGACGCTGAGCACCTTGTCGTAGTCGAGGCGGGAAATGGCAATCCTGTTCACGTCGACCGCGAGCGGCAGGCGCAGGCCGGCCGGCGGCGCGCTGGCTTCGTCCGAGGTGGCGATCGCGATGGCCACCCGGGCGGCGGTCACTTCGGCGATGGCCAAGCGCTTCTCCAGCAGGGCTGCCGGCGACCAGTCGATCCGCAGGTGTTCGATGACGACTTCCGTCCCCGGCTCGCTCCAGGCGACGCGCGCGATTGCCAGCGGGCCGGCGAGCCGGCCCGACGGCTGTTCCAGGGTCAGCCGGCCGCCGCTCGCCGTGGCGGCGAGACGGGCGAGCGCGGCCAGCCCGCTTTCACTGAATCCCAGCCAGATGCCGCCCGCTGCGGTGACGGCGAGAAGGGCGGCGATGACGAGGAGCGGGATGAGGCGCTTCATGTCAGAAGGGAATCGCCAGCGAGAAGTGCGCCTGGAACGACTCGTCGCGCTGACCGTAGGCGAAGTCGACGCCGATCGGCCCGGCCGGCGTTCGCCAGCGCCCGCCGAGGCCGTAACCGACGGCAAGGCTGACATCGCTCAGGCTGTCGACGGCGTTGCCGGCATCGACGAAGGCGGCGATCCCCCATTGGTCGTCGAACCAGTGGGTGTACTCGGCGCTGGCCGTCGCCATGTAACGGCCGCCGACGGTCGCCGAGCCCTCGCTGACACCGAGACTCTGAAAGCTGTAGCCGCGCACCGTGCCGGTGCCGCCGGTGCGGAAGAGGTATTCCTGCGGAATGCCGTCGCGCGATTCGGCGAGGGTGTAGCCGATCTCGCCGCGCAGGGCCAGGGTATCCCGCCGGCCGGCCGGGAAGAACTGCTGATAGCGCCCGTACAGGCGGACGAAATTCTGATCCGACAGGACCGCCTTGCCCGCCACGCCGATTTCGCCCTGCAGCGCGATGCCGTCGCGCGTGTTGAAGGGATCGTCGAGGCGGCGCCAGGCCAGCATGAGATTGGGGACCAGGGCCCGGCTGAGGCTGTCCGGCGCGCCATCCGGCATCAGCCGCTCGAGTTGCCAGGTCAGCGAGAGTCGGTATTCCAGCTCGTCCCGCCGCCATTGCTGCTGGCCGCCGACGGCGACGCGCTCGGTGCGCAAGCCCTCGATGTTGGTCGCCTGCGCCATGGCGCCGACACTGTTGCGCCGCTGTCCGGCATCGGGCGGGAAGAGAAGGTCGGCGTAGGCGGTCTGCTTTTTCTGCTCGAGGCGCAGACCCGTGTTGAACTCCCACGCCTGCCCGAAGAAGTCGGCCGTCTGGAAATTGGTTTCGACGCGGAAGCCGGTGTTCGAGCTGACGCCGGCGCCGAACGACAGGCGGTGCGCCGGACGCTCGCTCAGGCGCACGATGACCGGCGCGGTCACCACCCCTGCGGCATCCGGCGGCGTGTCGCGGTCGATGCTGACCAGCACCGACCGGAACTGGGGCGTCGCCTGCAGCGCCGTCTGCAGGGCATTGAGATCGGCTTCGCGAAACGGCGCTCCCGGGCGGACCGTGCGGTTGTGCCGCTCGACCAGCGACGCCGGGTAGCGGTCGAGCCCCTCGATCCGCAGCTCGCCGAAACGGAACGGCGGGCCGCTGTCGTAGCGCGCCATCAGGCGCGCTTCACGCGATGCCGGGTCGATCGCCGCCTCGCTGTCGACGAGGCGGGCGCCGGCATGGTCTTCGGCCAGCAGGCTGGAGAGCACCCGCTGCTTGGCATGGTTCCAGTCCTCCTGGCGAAATGGCCGGCCGGCCGGAAGCCCCCAGCCGGCGATCAGCTCCTGCCGCCTTTTGGCCTCCAGCGGCCCGTCGACCGCGACATCGACGGCGACGATCCGCGTGCGCGGGCCGGGATCGACCTCGATGCGCAGATCGCCGCCGGCCTCGACGAATTCCACTTGCGGCGAGAAATAGCCCTCGGTGGACAGGATCTGGCTGATGAGCCGGTGCAGTCTCGCCTGCCCGCCCGCTCCCGGCGCCGTTTCATCGGGCAGGTAAGGCGTCAGCAGGCCGGCGATTTCCGCCGGTGCGCGCACGTCGAGCCCCGCCGCCAAACCCTGCGGGGCAAGAACGATCAGGGCAAGCGCGAGCAGGCGTCGGCCGACGCGGGACAGGACGGACACCCGGTTATTTTACCCGTGACCGTCGTTCGCCGCGCCCCGGGGCGGCAGCACGAAACTTCGCGGGGTGCTGCAAAAGCGCGTCCAGACTGCCTTGAGCAGCGCCCCCCAGTGCCTGAAGCGGACACCGCGGGCGCCGAGGGCGGTGCGCAGCGCCAGGGCGAAGCTCACCGCCAGATTGGCAAAGCCGATCAGCGCGACGCCGAGCGCCGCCCAGACGATCGCCTTGAGCGGCAGGGCGAAGTCGAATCCGATCAATGCGTAGCCGAGGTTGGCCGACGCGAAGGCGATGTGCCGGATGTCCAGCGGCAGGCCGAGGAGGATGCCGGCGACGCCGGTCGACCCGAGCATGCAGCCGAACAGGAAGTTGCCCATGATGCCGCCCAGGTGGTCCTGGATGTAGGCGCCGATGCCGGCGGCCCGCGCCCCGCCCGCCAGCCGCCGCAACCAGCGCAGGCGGGCGATGCGGATGCCGATCTCGCGGTAGGCGGCGCGATTGTCGAAATAACCGGTGATCAGGCCGGACAGGAACAGGTAGAAGCCGGCGACCGCCGCGTGCGGCAGCGCCCAGCCCAGCGGGCTGAGGTCGCCGAGCAGATGGGCGCTCTTCTCCAGCGGGATCAGCGGATGATCGAGGAGGCGGCCAAGCCAGAAGCCGATGGCGATGGCCACCGGCAGCGCCATCATGACGTTGCCGGCAATCGCCGCCAGCTGGCTGCGACAGACGGCGGCGACCATGTCCACCAGGCCGTCGATCTCGGCCTGCCGGGCCGGGCGGACGTCGCCGAGCAGGCCGGCCAGCGTCTGCGCGGTCATCGCCGGCTGCTTGGTGGCGACGGTCATGCCGAGCAGGTAGATGAGGACGAAGCCCAGGCCATAGACCATGCTGAACAGGAAAGCCTCGACCAGGAGCGGCGCGTGCAGGCTGGCGACGAAGATCTTGAGCAGCGCCATGCCGGCGATCAGCACGCCGGCCCCGGCCGCCGAACGCCACATCTGCCGGTAGTCGCCGACGGTCTCGCAGATGTAATGCTCGCCGGAACGCGCCGCGTTCTCGGTCACCCTGACCGCCAGCAGACGCGAGAGCTGGGCCATGTAATGGCCGAGGCTGTTGCGGCGGTTTTCGGCGAGGAAGGCAGCGCGCGCGAACTCGGCCCAGGCCGCGGTGGCGGAGCCGGGCGCGGTCGAAGCATGGGCGACCCCCAGAATCGCCACCAGTTCGCGCAGCCGCTCGAGACACTGCTCGCCGCGCGCGAGCAGATAACTGAGCTGCAGGCTGGTGCCGACCGTCAGCGCCCGCTTGCGGATTCCCTGCAGCGAGCCCTGGCACTGGTCGGCGATGACCAGCAACTGGCTGCCATCGCCGGCCGGGTTCGCCGCATCGTCGAGCCCGGCGCGCAAGGCGTTGACGAAGTCGAGGGCCTCGGCCGACAGCGCGACGAAGCGCGGCAGGTCGTCCTCGAAGCTGGGCGAAGCGCGCATCAGCTCGGCCTCGACGCCGAGGCCGCTGATGCGATGGGCGAGGAGCAGCACCGCATCGAGAATCTGGTCCACGATTCCGCGCCAGTCGAGATTGCGCAATTCGTCCGCGGGCAACAGCAGCGCCCAGAGCCGCTGCGAATGTCCGGGCGGCACCTGTTCCTGCCAGCGCCAGTCATCGGGATGGTCGAAGATGACATGGAGACAGTCCTTCAGCCGCCGTTCGTGGGGCGCCTCCGGGAGGATCCGGTCACCCAGGATGCGCCACCATTCGGACGAGAAGCCGGTGCCGGGCAGGATCCCGCTGTCGGTGAAGAAGGTGATGAGGCGGCGGCTGGCAAGAAAGCGGACGACGTGGCCGCGGAACGCCAGGAGCAGGCCGCCATCCGCCTCGAGGCGGGCCAGGACCGTCCCGTAGCGCTCGACCGCCTCCGTATCGCGGCGGTTTGCCGGGCGCACGGCGGCAACCAGGCGGCGGATCAGATCGAGCGTGTCGGCCGCCGGGTCGCGAAACGCCTCGAGCGCGGCGCTCAGCCGATTCTCCGGGGATCCCTGACGGCCCGGCAACCAGCGGGTCAGCCTCGCGATCAATGACATCGGGGAAACCGCTCCGCTCTCGGCCGGTTACCCGCATCCGGGCGCGCCGCCGGGCAGCAGGCGGCGCGGACGTGCCCGATCCCGATCCTTGCGCATCGACTCGCGCAGACACTCGCCGCCGGTACCGCAGCGCCGGCGCGAGACTCGTTCGTCGACGCGGGATTCCATCGACCCTGGCAAGGAAAGGTTCATCGTGCTCATGCCGCAAGTCTAGGCGGATTGGCAAAACGTTGGCAAGAACGGCATCCGGCGGCGAGCCTCGCGGTCCGGCCTTGGGCCACCGCGATAACCGAGACCTTCCCTGGCTAGTCGCTCCCTGGCGGTCTGCTTCGTCATCGGCCGGACCAGCCAGTTCCGATCTACTGGCCGCCCGGGCCCAACCGCCACAGCGAGGTAACTTCCGCCGCCCGCGCGGCGTGCAGCGGGTCGCTGGCGTCGCGGCTCCTCGGATGGCGGGGCCGCGTGTCGATCCGGCCAAGGACCTGCAAGCCGCCCGCCGCGATCCAGCCGAGCAACTCGTCGCGCGAACGCAGGCCGAGATGCTCGGCGAGGTCGGAAATAATCAGCCAGCCCTCGCCGCCCGGCGCCAGATGCGCCGCCAGCCCGCCGAGGAAACCACGCAGCATGCGCGAATCCGGGTCATAGATGGCGAACTCGATCGGCGAACTCGGCTGCGCCGGCACCCACGGCGGGTTGCACACGACCAGCGGCGCCCGGCCATCGGGAAAAAGATCGGCGGCGATGACCTCGATCGCTGCGGTCAACCCGAGATTTCGGGCATTTTCCGTGGCGCATGCGAGCGCCCGCGGATCCTGGTCGGTGGCGACCACGCGCCCGATGCCGCGCCGCGCCAGTACGGCGGCCAGGATGCCGGTGCCGGCGCCGATGTCGAAAGCCAGCTCGCAATCCGCAGGCAGCGGCGCCTTCGCCACCAGCCCGACATACTCGCCGCGCACCGGCGAAAAGACGCCGAAATGCGGGTAAATCCGCCCTTCGACCGCCGGCACCGGAATCCCCTTCTTGCGCCACTCGTGCGCGCTGACCAGCGCCAGCAGGCCGCGCAGCGAAATCAGCGAATCCTCGCCGCCCGGCCCCAGAGCCTCCAGACAGGCTGCCGCGACCTCCTGCCCGCGCCGCAAGGGTATGCGGTAGTCGGCGGTCAGCGGCACCAGCAGGCGGCCGAGGATCGCCGCTCGCCGCCCCTGCGCCTCGCGATGCCGGTGAAAAGCCTCGGCCGGCGTCGCCGGCTTCTTCCGCGCCCCCTCACGCGGCGCCCGATCCACCCGCCGCGCCAGCGCCTGCAACAGGTTGCGCGCATTCTGGTAATCCCCGCGCCAGAGAATCGCCGTCCCCTGCGCCGCCAGCCGGCAAGCCGCGTCGGCCTTCAGCGTGTCATCGGCGACGACGACCGCTTCCGGCGCCGCCACCCCGGCCTCGGAACGCCAGCGGGCGACCTGTTCGACGCCGGCTTCCTGCCAGCGGATGACGGGATATGGGGTGGTGATCATGCGGCGTAACAAGAACGAGGCATGTTCGCTTACGCCATGCGATTGTGCGCACGCAACGCAAAATCCGAGTAACGGCTTTGCATCTTATCTGGAACTTGGCGGAGTACCTGTGCACTGATACTCCGTAATCACTTTGAAGCGCTCGCACGTTGAGTTGGAGTACAAGACGCACTCTTTTGTTTGACCACCAAACGGTTCAGCTCCGGTGTACCCCCAAGCCGCACATCGTCCTTTCGCTACCGCAGCTCCTTGCCCAATGTTCACCTGCGGCTGTTCAAACCGCCCATATTCGTAAGCCATTTTTATGGTGCCGTCGGCACGACTGCCACCAACAGCTTGCATTTGCTTTACAGGTACCGCACAAGCCGTCAGCACAAGACAAACGGCAACCAAGGCACGTTTTCTTAGCATTGTCACTTCCCTTTTTTTCATAGTTGAAAACTGCTCGGCCCAGCGCAAGCGTCCGAGAACAGGTGCATTTAAACCGACCCCAAATTAGATGGAATTGTCATCCAAAAACTGGCTGTGTGGCAATGAAATGCAAAACCGAGGTCAGATCACGGTTCGCACAACGGGGTCAGGTCTTGCACATTGCACACATTGCACGTGACTTTCCATCCGCCGGTTGCGGTCGACCCCGAAAAAAGGCTAAAAATCAGATGGAAGGCCGGCCGATAAGCCGGGTTCTCTTCCCCCCTTGCCGGGTTCGGCAAGCGTTCCTCTAAGCCTGCTCTCACCGGCAGGCTCAAGCAACCTACCCGGAAGCAGAGCGGGCCGCGCCCATGCTTCCCTACTTGATCTTGCTCCGGATCAGGTCTACCGTGCCACCCGCCGAGGACATCAATGCGAGCGCATGGCCCGGTTTTACCCGGATTAACATGTCCCGAACATCGTCTTACAAAGCCTCATGGGACAATCGCGCCATGACTTCAAGACATTCCGGCCGTGCGCGGTTGGCGGCTCTGGGTCTGGCGCTGGCGATGCTTGGCGGCTGTTCGAGCTTTCCGTCCGTGGGGCCGGACTACCAGAAACCCGATCCTCCGATGCCAACTGCCTGGCAGGCCGGGACGCCGGCCGGCAACGAGCGCGAAGACCTTTCTCGCTGGTGGCGACAGATCGACGATCCCCTGCTGACCCGGCTGATCGCCGAGGCGTTGAGCGGCAGCCTCGATCTCAAGGCGGCGCAGGCGCGCTTGCGGCAGGCGCGGGCCAGCCGGAACCAGGCAATCGGCGGCTATTTCCCGACCGTCGCGGCGTCGACCGGCGCCAGCAGCAACAGACAGGCCGAGGTCATCAACCCGAATTACGTGGGCACGACCTATAGCGCCGGCTTCGACGCCAGTTGGGAGATCGACCTGTTCGGCGGCACCCGCCGCGGCGTCGAGGCGGCGACGGCCGATCAGGCGGCCAGCGCGGCAAGTCTGCACAACACCCGCATCTCGCTGGTCGCCGAAGTGGCCCTCAATTACGTCGAGTTGCGCGGCTATCAGCGGCGTCTGGCGATCGCCGCCGAAAACCTGGGCAGCCAGGGTGAAACCTTGCAGATCGTCGAGTGGCGCAATCAGGCCGGGCTGGCGAGCAGCATCGATGTCGAGCAGGCGCGCGCCAATCACGAGCAGACGCGGGCGACGATCCCCGATCTGGAGGTCGGCGCCTATCAGGCGGAAAACCGCCTGGCCGTGCTGCTCGGCCGCCACCCCGGCACGCTCCACGCCGAACTGGGCGCCTACGAGCCGCTGCCCGCCGTGCCGGCGGGCGTTGCCAGCGGCATCCCCGCCGACATCCTGCTGCAGCGTCCCGACCTGATCGCCGCCGAGCGCACGCTGGCGGCGGAAACGGCCCGGGTCGGCCAGAAGATGGCGGCGCGCTATCCGAGCCTGTCGCTGAGCGGCTCGTTCGGCTGGGAAGCCTTTTCCTTCGGCGCGCTGAGCGGCGCCGGTGCGGTGGCGTCGGCGACGGCCGCCTCGCTGGCGGCGACCATTTTCGACGGCGGCCGCCTGCGCAGCGCGGTCGACATCCAGAGCGCGGTGCAGGAACAGGCGCTGATTGCCTACGAAAGCAGCATCCTGACGGCGCTGGAGGAGGTCGAGAACGCCCTCAAGGCGCACGCCGTCGCGCGTGACCGGCTCGCTGCGCGACAGGCGGCGGCGGACGCTGCGCGCAATGCCGCCCAGCTCTCGCAGATGCAATACGAATCCGGTCTCGCCGACTTCCAGAAGGTGCTCGACACCCAACGGACCCGCCTGACGGCCGAAGACAACCTGTCGACCGCGCAGTCGGCCGTGCTGACCAGCCTGATCACGCTCTACAAGACGCTCGGCGGCGGCTGGGAACGGGCGGTCGCCACCGACGACAACGCACAAGGCAAGCCATCATGACCCAGACCCCGGACAACCATTCCACCGAGGCCCTGCGCGGCCTGCTGAACGCAGCCGGCAAAGGCGGCGACGGCAACGCCAGGCGGCGCTGGCTGCTGATCGGCGGCGTCCTCGCCACGCTGCTCCTGGGCGTTGCGCTGTTTTCCGGCGGCGGCAACGGAACGACGGGCCAATTCATCACCGAAGACGCAACGCTCGGCAAGCTGCTGGTCACCGCCTCGGCCAGCGGCACCTTGCAGCCGACCAAATCGGTCGATGTCGGCAGCGAGCTTTCCGGCACCCTGGCCACCGTGCTGGTGCAGGAAAACGACGTGGTCAAGAAAGGCCAGTTGCTGGCCGAACTGGACACGGCCAAGCTGAAGGATTCCGTGGACAAATCGCGGGCGGCGCTGGCGGCCGCCGAGGCGGCGGTGATGCAGAAGCAGGCCACGGTCGCCGAGGCGCGCGCTTCGTTGCGCCGGATGCGCCACGTCGCCAAACTCTCGGGCGGCAAGGTGCCGGCCAGGACCGAGCTGGAAACCCAGGAAGCGGCGCTGCAACGCGCCGTGGCCGACGAAGCGGGCGCCCGCGCCGACGTGATCCAGGCCAGGGCAACGCTGAAGACCGACGAGACCAATCTCGGCAAGGCGATCATCCGCTCGCCGGTGAACGGCGTGGTGCTGACGCGCAAGGTCGAGCCGGGGCAGACGGTGGCGGCGCAGATGACGACGCCGGTGCTGTTCGTGCTGGCCGAGGATCTGGCCAAGATGGAACTGCAGGTCAAGGTCGACGAAGCCGACGTGGCCAACGTCGTGAACGGCCAGAAAGCGACCTTCACGGTGTCGGCCTGGCCGGGCCGCAAGTTCCCGGCGACCATCCAGCGCGTCGGCCTCGGGTCGACGACGACCGACAACGTGGTGACCTACAAGACCATCCTGCAGGTCGGCAACGACGACCTGGCCTTGCGCCCGGGCATGACGGCGACGGCGAGCATCGTCACCGCCGAGCGCGCGAACGCGTTGCTGGTGCCCAATGCCGCGCTGCGTTTCACGCCGCCGACCGCGAACGCAGCGCCGAAACGGAGTCTGGTCTCCAGGCTGATTCCCGGCCCCCCGCCGGATGCCAGGAAGCGTCCGCCCGCGAGTGCCGCAAAAGGCGACGAGGCGCGCGTCTGGGTGCTGGACGAGCAGGGTCCGCAAGCGGTCGCGGTCAAGACCGGCGTCAGCAACGGCCGGCAGACCGAGATTCTCGGCGGCGACCTGAAGGCCGGCATGGCGGTGATTACCGAGTACCAGGAGGCGAAAAAGTGAGCGGTCGCGGTCGACCCCGAAAAGAAGGCAGAAATGGACATGGCCGGGGCTGACATGGGCGCGGCGCTGATCGAGCTGCGCGCCATCACCAAGACCTACGGCGCAGGCCAGGCGGCGTTCCGGGCGCTGTGCGGCGTCGACCTGAGCATTGCGCAAGGCGATTTCGTGGCGGTGATGGGGCCTTCCGGATCGGGCAAATCGACGGCGATGAACCTGCTCGGCTGCCTCGACACGCCGACCACCGGCGAATACCTGTTTCGCGGCATCCACGTCGAGCAACTCGACCGCAACCAGCGCGCCCTGCTGCGCCGCAACTGCCTGGGCTTCGTTTTCCAGGGCTTCAACCTGCTGGCGCGCACCTCGGCGCAGGAAAATATCGAGCTGCCGCTGCTCTATCGCGGCGAAGCGGCCGAAGCGCGCCACGCCCTGGCACGGGCGGCGCTCGCCAAGGTCGGGCTGGGCGGCTGGGAACACCACACGCCGGCCGAGTTGTCCGGCGGCCAGCAGCAGCGCGTCGCCATCGCCCGCGCCATCGTGACCAATCCGCTGGTCCTGCTGGCCGACGAACCCACCGGCAACCTCGACAGCAAGCGCAGCCACGAAATCATGGAACTGCTGACCCGGCTGAACGGCGAACAAGGCATCACCGTCATCATGGTCACCCACGAGCCGGATATGGCGGCCTATGCGCGGCGCATCGTCCATTTTGTCGATGGCCTGGTCGCCAGCGACGAACGCCAGGGAGCAACCGAAGCATGCTGCTAAACGCCATGCTGCTTGCCCTGCGCGAGATCCGGCGCAACCTGATGCGCTCCTTCCTGACGGTGCTCGGCATCGTCATCGGCGTGGCGGCGGTCATCACGATGGTCACGCTCGGCAACGGCGCCACGCAGATGGTCGCCAACCAGATCGCCAGCCTCGGCAGCAACCTCTTGATGGTGATGCCCGGCCAGCGGCTCGGCCCCGGACGGGACAGTGCCGGGGCGCCCAAATTCAAGATCGCCGATGTCGAGGCCATCCAGCAGCAGATCAACGGCCTCAAGGTGGTGGCGCCGGTGGTCGGCAGCTCGGTGACGCTGGTGGCCGGCACACAGAACTGGTCATCCACGGTCAACGGCACGACCAACGACTATCTGGTCGCCGGCAACTGGAAGCTGGCGACCGGGCGCCTGTTCAGCGACGACGAGGAACGCGCCGGCAAGGCCGTGTGCATCATCGGCAACACGGTGAAGCGCGAGCTGTTCGGCAACCAGAGCCCGCTCGGCAACAGCATCCGCATCAAGACCTTCGACTGCGAGGTGATCGGCCTCCTCGCCGCCAAGGGCCAGGGCGGCATGGGAATGGATCAGGACGACACGGTGCTGATGCCCTTGCGCACCGTGCAGCGCCGGCTGACCGGCACGCTCGACATCGGCAGCATGATGGTGTCGCTCAAGGATTCCGCCAATTCGACCGTGGCCATGGGGCAACTGCGCAGCCTGCTGCGCGAGCGGCGCAAGCTGGCCGACAATGTCGACGACAACTTCAACGTGATGGACACCAGGCAGATCGCCGAGACGCTGTCCGGCACCATCGGCACGATGACGGCGCTGCTCGGCGCGGTGGCGGCGGTCAGCCTGCTCGTCGGCGGCATCGGCATCATGAACATCATGCTGGTGTCGGTGACCGAAAGGACGCGCGAGATCGGCATCCGGCTGGCCATCGGCGCGCTCGAACACGAAGTGCTGCTGCAGTTCCTGATCGAGGCCGTCGTGCTCTCGGCATTCGGCGGCCTGGCCGGCGTCGCGCTTGCCTTCGTCGCCTGCCTGGGGTTGTCGACGCTGATGCACATGCCTTTCCTGTTCAATCCCGGCATCAACCTCACCGCCTTCGGTTTCTCGGCGGCCATCGGCGTCCTGTTCGGCTACGTTCCGGCGCGCCGCGCCGCACAACTCGACCCGATCGCCGCCTTGCGCCACGAATAGTCCGCGGCAAGCCAGATCGCGCCGCCTGTCGCCAACCGGGAAAGAAAATTGGAAAACCGGCCGATAAGCCGTGTGGCACTACACCGGGTGTTCGCAGCTGCGGGAATCCTCAGCCGAGGCGTCTTTTTGCCCCTCCTGGAAGGCGGTCGACTCCGGGGGCGTCGTCGATGGCCTCTTCCGCCAGCCCCAGGGAAACACTGATCTATTCGTCACACCGGCGAAAGCCGGTGTCCAGCGCCTTGTTTTTTTCTGGATTCCGGCCTTCGCCGGAATGACAAATCTGGAATAAATCAGTGCCTCCCGTGTGCGGCAGCGCGGCTGTTCGCGCAGTTCATCGCCCTGCCCCAAGCATTTCGCACAGGGCAGCGGCGCGATCCGTGCGCTCCCAGGTAAACTCGGGCAACTCGCGTCCAAAATGCCCGTAGGCCGCCGTATTGCGATAGATGGGCCGGCAAAGCTCGAGCTCCTCGACGATGCCGCGCGGGCTCAGATCGAAAGTCACCCTGGCCACCGCCTCCAGCATCCTGTCCGGCACGGCGCCGGTGCCGTGCGTGTCGATGAACACCGAGACGGGCCAGACAACGCCGATGGCGTAGGCAAGCTGCACCGTGCACCGCCTTGCCAGCCCGGCGGCGACGATGTTCTTGGCCACGTAGCGCCCCATGTAGGCCGCCGACCGGTCGACCTTGCTCGGATCCTTGCCGGAGAACGCCCCGCCGCCGTGCGGGCAGGATCCGCCGTAAGAATCGACGATGATCTTACGGCCGGTCAGCCCCGTATCGCCATGCGGACCGCCGATCTCGAAGCGGCCCGTGGGATTGATCAGCACCTCGTAGCCCTCGCCGCGCAGCGCCGCCGGAATGACCGGATCGACGATCTCCCGCCGGACGATCTCGCGCAGCGCGTCGGTGGCGATCTCCGGGGCATGTTGTGTCGACAGCACCACTTTTTCGACAGCGACGGGCTGGTCATCGATATAGCGCACACTGACCTGGCTCTTGGCATCGGGCCGCAGCCACGGCAGAACTCCGGTCTTGCGGCACGCCGCCTGTCTTTGCACCAGGCGATGGGCGAGACTGATGGCCAGCGGCATCCATTCGGGCGTCTCGTCGCAGGCATAGCCGAACATCAGCCCCTGATCCCCGGCCCCCAGTT
The DNA here is from genome assembly GCA_017302355.1 of Dechloromonas sp. The sequence continues at coordinate 9,863 of JAFLDQ010000022.1, read as the reverse complement.
GGCCGTCGGCGCGATCGACCCCCTGACTGATGTGCGCGGACTGGTGGTTGAAGGCGATACGGATTTCGCACTGATCCGGATCGATGCCGTCTTCGACACTTGTATAGCCAATCTCGTGCAGGGTCTGCCGGACGAGGCGTCCGGCATCCTGGCGCACGGCCTCGAACACGGACGGGTCGGCCGTTCGGAACTCCCCGGCAACCAGCACGAACTGATCGGCCAGCACCGTTTCGCAAGCGACACGGGAATCGGGATCGCGCCGCAGGAAGGCGTCCAGGATCACGTCCGAGATCTGATCGGCAATCTTGTCGGGATGTCCTTCGGAAACCGATTCCGAGGTAAAGAGGTAGGACCTGCCGTCGTTCCCGTTCATTTGCCGTTCTCCGCCAGCACGCGCGGCGTGAATCCGGCGACCAGCGAAATCCGCTCGGCTCCGCTCAACCCTTCCCCCTCCGAGCCCAGCAGGTCTTCATGGCCGGCACCTCGCCGGGCGCCCTTGGCCGTGTATTCGTCATTGCGCCCGCCCATGCCGAACTCGATGTCGCCGATCCGCCACTTGCCGCCGGTCTGCCGCTCGTAGTCACCCAGATCGCGCAGCACCGTGCCGACGACTTCACCCCGCAGATCATGGACCACCGGATTGACCAGGTTGACCGGCAGGCGGTAGTCGACCTCGGCATGGCTCAAGGTCAGCCCTTCGTGGCTGGCCCGGCGCGCGCGCTTGTCGAGATTGAAATTCTGGGCGCTCGGGATGCGCGCCGAGGCCTTGACGTTGATCTGCTCGAAACCCACGGCCGGGATGGGCTCCCGGCGCAGGGTGGAGAAAACCCAATCGACGCCGGGGATGAAGCGGCCCAGGGTATGCCGGATCTCGCGTTGCAGCGCGGCCTGGTCGGTCTGCGCGGCGCTGACCAGCAGCGTGACCTGAATGCCGATGCAAACGGTTTCCTGTGCCAGGGTGCGCTGGGCGATGGCGCGATGACGCAGGGTGTCGTCCTGGCGGGTGAGATGAATCTTGTCGTCCATGAGGTGCTTCTCCTATGGCTCATTGCTTGATTACGGGGTGATCCGGAGGTGGGCATCAGCCGCGGGAACCCAGCAGGGCGCCCGCGGCCGACTCAACCAACCCGGCGCTTACGCGTCCCGGCCAAACGCTCCCGGGTCGTCGATGCCGTCGCGCTTGTTCCGGATGCGGACGTGTAGCCAGAGCGCGCGCGAGAAATAATAGGTATTCGGATTGGCGATGACCATGGTGTAGTCATATTCGCTGCACTCGACCATCGTGCTGCCGACCCGGTAGAAAAAGCGATCGCCCCAGCGAATCGCTTCCGCCCAGTAATTGTTTTCGTCGTCGGGCGGATCGGGGAGCGGTTGCGGCTGCCCCGCCTCGCGGGCGAGGCGGTTGGCGCGCCGAAGGTCGGCGGTATCTCTTGTTCCGACCCTGAGGCGGGTCACTTCGAGCGCGAGGGGCAATGCCGGCAGTCCGTCTTCCGGCATTGCGGCGCCGGCATCCGGGCTGGCCGTGGCGAGCGCGGTGGCCGGCAGGCCGAGCGCGGCGGCCAGTGCGGCCGGGGTCTTGAAGAAATCACGTCGTTTCATGGCACAAGGCTCCTGTTTAGCGACTTCGCCGACATGGCGGGCGCGCAATCCGGATCAAATCCGCCCGATCCGTTTCCCGTGCGGGGAGGAGGATCAGTCCTCGGGGGGCCGGGAGGCCGCCATGGCGGCCCGCCTGCCGTCCATTCAGCAAGGCATCGGTCGCATCCTTCAGGCCGCCATGCGCAACCCGGCATCGCCGGCGAGGGTCATCGCCAGCCCGCAGGCCTCGGCAAAAGCGACCAGCGTGTTGTCGTGGATGTCGAGCACCGGGCGGATGCCGCCCCCGGCATCGCGCTGGTAGCCGCCGGCCAGGTTCCAGGCGACCGGGATGCCGAGGCGGCGCAGGCCGTCGAACACGGCACGGTCGCGGCGATGGATCTGCCCGGTGGTCAGCCAGCCGCCGAGCGGATCGTCGACGTGCGGATCGGCGCCGGCCTGGTAGAGGATCAGGTCGCAGCGGGCGAAGCGTTCGAGAATCTTCGGGATCGCCGTGAGGAAGGCTTCCGCCCTGGATGCCCGGCTGTATTCGCGCGGACTGTAATGCACGACCGCATCATCGAGGTGCAGGCGCGCGATGATGTCGTCGGTGCCGTTCCCCCAGTGCTGGTCGAAGTCGAGAATGCCGACACGGCTGACCCGGCCCTCGGCGAACAGGGTGTTGGCGGTGACCATCAGGCCGTTGAAGGTGCAGAAGCCGCCCGCGTAATCGTAGCCGGCGTGGTGGAAGCCGGAACAGGGCGCGACGGCGCCAATGCCGTTGGCGAGCGCCTCCCGCGCGGCCGCGAGGAACGCCCCGCTGGTCAGCGGCAGGCTGGCGGCGACGGCCGGCGAGCGGTTGCCGAAACCGTTGTTGCGGCGACCGGCGAGAACGTCGGCAACGAAGCCCGCATCATGTGCCGTGGCCAACTGCCCGGCGGTCACCGGCTGCGGGGAGACGATATTCAGCGGCAGCCCGAGGCGCTGCCAGGAGGCGACGGCCTCGGCCGGCTTGGCGGCGCTCGGCGAGTAGGAGCCGCTGTCGGCGACCATCGCCGGGGTATAAAAGACCGGGATGGCGGCGAAGGTGGGGCGATTGTTGGTGTGCATGGCGTTTTTTCCGTGGGGTGACGGAGACCATGCTATCAGGCGGGAGGCTCACAGGATGAGACAGGGGCAGCGCCCCGCAAAGATCAGGTTTCGTCCTCGTCCGCGGCGATGACCTTGCGGATGTGGACGATGTCGATCGTGACCGGCGCCGCCCCGCCCTGCCCGACCTCGATGCGCCAGCCGGTGGCCGCAATGTGCAGGCGGACCGGCGTGCCGGCCACCGTATGCTCCTGCCCCGACGGCGCACGCACGACGATGCGCACGGGCTGCTCGTGGAGCAGGGCTTCGGTCAGGTTCTGGAAATCGAGATCGCCGATGGCCGGCATGGCGGGCATGTCGATCTCGGTCTTCTTGTCGAGCCCGTAAAGCTCGAACTCGGCTTTTCCGAGCATCTCCTTCAGCAGCACGCGCATCGGGTAAAGAAAGGGGCCAAGGACCTTGGGCGCGATCTTCTCGACCATGTTGTTCAGCGTCAGCTAGGCACAGGCCTGCGCCGGGGTGAACCATTGCCCCGGCAGCATGTAGGTGGGGCCTACCGCGCCGTTGCGTTCGAGCCGGTAGAATCGCTCGTATGGGTCCCAGACGATGGGTGCGTTCATCTGGCTGCGCATGTACTCCAGATCCCGGTTGATGGTGGCACGGGAGACTTTCATGTCCTCCATCATCTGGGCCATGGTGGCGCCGTCCTGCCGGCTGACCAGGGCGTTGATGCGGGCAAGGCGCTGGGTGCGTTCCATGGGGGGTTCCTTTCGGGTTATGGCTGGCTGCTGCGGTCGACGGCGATTTCTGGCCGATTTCCGGCTGCAGGCTGCAGGGCAAGCCGCGTATGACCGATCTCCTGCCAATCAGGCTTGAATGGATATCGTGGTCTGTTCCCAGTTGTTCCAAGCCAGAATTGTAGACTGTTACCTGATGCGGAAGTAACGTATGTGTTACCATTCCGCCATGACAATCAAGCTCGAAGAGTACATCCGCGAGGACGGAGCCAATCCGTACCAGACGTGGTTCAACGGCCTGGATGCGCAGACCGCTGCGAAAGTCACCGTTGCCAAGACCCGCCTGGAACTGGGCAATACCTCAAACGTCGAATGGTTCCGAGGTATTGGTGAGTACAAGATCGACTGGGGGCCGGGGTATCGCATCTACCTGGCCAAAGATGGCGAAGCGCTGATCATTCTGTTCGGCGGCAGCACCAAGAAAGGACAGCAGAAAGCCATCGATCAGGCGGTGGCGCTGCACGATGAATACAAGGCAAGGAAGAAAGCCCTAGCCACAGCCAGGAAAGGGAAGAAGGCATGACGCTGACCCGTGATTTCAAGCAAACCGTTGTCGAGCGCGTCGAACGCGACCCGGACTTTGCCAAGGCGCTTCTCGATGAAGCGGCCACGCTCTTTCTCAGTGGCGAACCGGATGCGTCTCGCCTCATTCTCCGCGACCTCGTAAACGCGACGCTCGGCTTCGAGAGCCTTGCGGAACTGACCCACCGGCCGAGCAAGAGTCTTCATCGCATGCTTTCCCCCAAGGGCAACCCGAGCATGGACAACCTGGCTACCATCTTTGGCGCAATTCGGAACTGGCTCAAGGTGGCGTTCGACGTGCGCGTGGTTGAAGCCGCGTAGCAAATAGCCTTCCCGCGTTTGCCCTGGCTCTGGGTCGGGCGTCTTGTTGTCGCTCATACGCCCGATGCTACGCAACAGCAACTTGCCCGATAGGGGCAACGCGCCAAAGGGTTCAGAGACATTGGGCGTTCCGAAAAGCGGAAATGTCTCTGACCCATTTAGCGCCTCAGGTCTTGCAATCAAACATTTGGCGAATTACACATGTCGGAAAGTTCGTAATGCAAGACCTGACCCCGAACATGCGCGCAGCCTCCCGTCTCGCCTTTACAGCAGTCGAATCATACCTCCCCTGATCAGAATCCTCCCCTTGCGAGACAGCATGTCTAGCTCGGTCTCCAAACCCTTACGGACACTCCTCCCCAAGCGTTGAAATCCCTTGGTCTTAGCGAATTGGCGCAGGAATGCATCGAGTAGGGCTTTACCGCCCATCTCGCTCAGCAGAGCCTCGACCTGAGCGCCATCGAATACGTCGCTTGTTAAAATGCGTTCCCCCACTTCGTCGTTATCGTTGCTGAAATCGGTACCGGTCATTTCAGCCACATCAACCACATCAACCGTATCATTCTCACCTTCAAATCCGTTGCGGATAAGGTCATCAAGTTCGTGGATCAAGGTCATATCCGAATTCGGGTCTTCGGTAGTGGCTGCTTCCGGCGGAATACCCAGCTCCCCGAGGCGATCAAAGACTGGTCGCATCGACAGTTCAGGATTGCGGAAGAAGGCGCTCCCGCGAATCCTGACGAACTGCCAGCCGAGGCGTTCGAGGATTGACTGGCGCTCCATGTCTTCGGCCAGTTTCTCCATCGGGTGATAGCGGTCCCCATCGCATTCGACAGCCAGGCGCTTGCCGGCGCCCTCAATCACGATATCGATGCGGAAATAGCCGACCTGCCACTGCGACTTCACCTGGTAGCCGGCATCGGTCAATCGCTTGAGCACGTCCCGCTCGAACGGTGATTCGGTCCTGCCGACCTCTTGGTTATAGGCCCGCAGGGATGCCAGCGGGTCACGGACATGCTGTAGCAGTTTCAACCGAATATCGGCCGTCTTCAGATGCAAATCCGGATCGAAGGAGTGCATCACCCACATTTGATCCCGCGCACGACTGGCCGCAACGTTGTAGCGTTTCTTGATCAGTTCGAACGCCCCTTCGCCAGTGGTACGCAACGGCCCCTCGGTAGCAGCGCTATCGACCATGGACAGGAAGATGATGTCCCGTTCGTCGCCCTGAAATTCGCCGGAGATACCCGCCTGAATTCGCCGTTTCTCGATCTCGACCCCAGAAACTTCCTTGTGCAACATCGACTGGATCAGCAAGGCCTGTTGCTCGCCCAGCATCGAGATGATGCCAATCGACTTATAGGCATACTGCGGATGCCGAATCATCGCCTTGATGGTGTCAATGATGCGGCGGGCTTCGTTCTTGTTCGTATCGCCTTCCCGGACGCCGTCTACCCGACATCCGACGCAGGCCGGCTTAATGTCGGTTGAATTGGACTCACGAAGCGGCTTGATCTTGCCTTCGTAGGAAAGCTGATTGCTGAAGGCGATGATTTCCGGAACACAGCGGAAGTGTTCAACAAGGCGGATCGAATCGCCAAAAGACTGCCGACCGATGTCGTAGATCGAGGACAGGTTGTCGAAAAGGTGTGAGTTCGGGATGTCCTGCAACATCGACTTGCGCAGGTTCTCCAGAATGGTCTGCCCCTTGCCGACTCCAAGCGGCGTGACCTGCTCGTGGTCGCCGACCACGATGATCTGCTTGCCCAGATAGAGCGGAATCAGGGCGTTCAAGTCCGCCTGACTGGCTTCGTCAATGATTACGACATCGAAGCGCGTCGACGCCGGATCGAAACTCTCAGCCATGATCGAGATCGGCATGATCCAGACCGGCACCGCGTCGGCACATTTCTTCATCAGCCGCCGGGCCTCGGACAACAGGAGATGACGCTTGTCGAGTTGTTTGGTAGAGATCAGTCGCTTGGTGGTATCCAACCAACCCACCAGCGCCTGCCGAATCGAGTGGTTACCTTGCAGCCGTTCTAGCTGCTTGCCCCAGGCCTTGGCATCGATCAGCCATTCGGTGACCTGTCGCAACGTCTCACGGGTGCGGTCAATCTGCCGCTGCAATTCGTGGGCATCGAGCTTATCACGCTCGGCTAGGGTGTCGTGCAACTGGCGCCATGTCCAGGCCATCCCGACGTCGCCGGGAAGCTTTCCCGCGTGGTGAGGCGGCACACGGTGAGCAACCTGCTCCGCCCACCCCGGAGCGACCAACGCCAGTTTGGCCGCCAGTCCATCCCGTTCCGCCACCCGTGGCTTGACCGCATGGAGGCGTCGCGCATACTCAAGTGCGCCCGTATAGACCTCTGGGTTGTGTGAGCGAACGGCAGCAATGATGCGACCAATGCATCCACTGCCTGGGGAGGTCGGATCGACCTGCGTCGCCAAATTTGCCACCCGGCTGAAGCTCGCCTCGCATTCGCGCAACTTGCGACGCCCAGCTTCCTTTTCGAGCAATGTTGGCAAGATCGTCGAGGCAAGTCGCTCAATGACGAGGTATTCCGAAATCTGGCTTGCTTCACGCGGCAAGGTTGCAATCAGGTCGTTGAGCTTGAGTCCCTCTGCCTTCAGTCGCTCGGCAAGAGGCGCCCAAACCGAGGCATGCCAATCGAGACAGCGCCGAATTTCCGGAATCAGTGCACGACAGCCCAGCTCCGGTGCGGGCCCCAAGGCGCCCAGCGGTTGCTGGATGCGATCCCCGATCATCGTATTCCATGGCAGTTCAAGACTGGCGCGCAGATGCTCCAGTTCAGCCAGGTGCCCCAAGGCCTCGAAGTGATCACGATGATTAGGCTGGCCGGCGGTGACAGAAGTCGTTTTGATGAATTGGCGCCACTCTGAGCGGGTCGCCAGTTGCAGAAATCCAAGCTTGCCGCCGGCATCGATGTGCTCGCATATCTCCACACTGACCTGCCGCTGCCGATAGACTGGCATGGCATCCGACAGGCGGGGACGGTGCTGAAGAATCAGGGCGTGCCGAGCATTCGCTTCGGCCGCTTCCTCGATGTTGGCAATCAGACGTTCCCATACTTCACGCTCGGTACCGCCGTGAATGCCGGCAACGATCGCATAAGGTCGCCAAGCTTGGCGACGCAGATCATCGGAGAACTCGGCTGCAAGATCGTTCGCGAGCTTTTCCAGCGATTCACTGCCCTGTTCTGTGACTCGCCAACGGTCAGCCCCTGGCTTGAGGTCCGTTGTCGTGAGGTGCTGGTATTCGGAAACCATCACCTGAAACTGACGCTCGGAAGGCAGCGCCGTCAATTCGGGCAGTGGATGCCGCGCATCCTGTTCCTCTTCGGGACTGTACGAAGTCCCGAGCGCATACAAGCGCACCAACTCCTGATCTGACAGGCTGACCAGTGCGCCGAGTTTAACCGGCGAAGGAATCCAGCTGTATTCATTGCGTTTGGCCAGGACGAAACGGGCCGCGTCGGATGGCGTGAAGTGACGTTCGCCAACCGCGATCTCGCGATACTCGTTCTCGAGAGCCTCGCGCAGCTTCTGGCTGAGCATTCTGGTCTGCGTCAGCAGCTTCCGTCGCTCCGACTCGAACCGCTGCGCCTTCTGCAACAAGCTTTCGGCTGTATCACCGGTCAGCCGCTCGGTAATCGAACTGATTGATGACTCCAGTTGCCTACGGGCATCTTGGTCGCTGCCAAGCACCGACACGGCGAGAGGGCGCAGAACATCCGGCACCTTGTCTCGCACCACGCGCAACGCCTTGGCGGTCTGGGCGGTGACGAGAATCGACTTGCCCTGAGCCAGGAGATGACCGATCAGGTTGCCAATCGTATGTGTCTTGCCGGTACCGGGCGGCCCCTGAACAATGACTGACCCCTTGCGCTCAAGCCGGCGAATGATCTGGAGCTGCTCGTCGTTCGCTTCCTTGGCCAGCAGGATGTTGTCGTCGCTGAACCCGTTGGCAGGCGGTTCCCCGGCCAGAGCGCCGCTTCCACTGCCGGAATCACCTAGGCCGGAGTTTTCCCATTCCGTCACTGTGCCGGTGATCTGGACCAGAGACGGAGGGAAGACAGTCTGCTGCTCAATGTCGTCAATGATGGCGTCGACTGCATTGGCGATGCCGGCAATTCGCTTGCGCAGCACCAGCACCATGTCCCGGTACAGGCGCGGTGTAGACGTCGGCCCTTCGCGAGGAATTTCGTCGAGGTATTCGCCCTTGAGTGGCGATACGGTCTGAATAAACGCCTTTAGGAAGGCTTCGGTATCGTCCCAGCCCAGCGGGTGGTATCCGGCGTTTTCGAGCTCCGTCTTGCGATTGCGGATTGCTCCAGGCGCCACATCGGTCAGATCAGGAAACAGGCTGCCATAAATTTCGGGCTCCCGATCCGTTTCATGAACCGTGAATTCGGGGATGTTGGCATCGAAGCGCAACTCAACCCGCTTCAGCAAAATCGGATGGTTGATTGCGACAGTACCATCGCTGCCCGAGACAGCCTGCCAGAGAAAATGCCCGTCGGCGACCAGCAGTTCCAGTTCCTCGCCATCTTTCTCGATGGCCGAGTAAATGTCTTAGAAGACCTCGAAAAAGGACATTGCCTTGCGTGCGAGCATTTCCGGCTCAACCCAGGCCTTGCGCTGCTCCGACCATGCCCTGAAATCAGCAACACGCCGGGGGTCGTCGTCAAAACGAATGGTCATCGTCTCTCCGCCATCATCTGTGGCGTTCTGACTGGCCGCATACAGCGCCTGTTTGGTCGGATCATCCCAGTTGGGCAGGAGCCATCCCTGTAGGGATGCCGGTGGCTCTGGGCACCGCGTCAGCTGCGGGCGACGTACCCTGATCAGGGTGTCCGGCACATCCTCGGCATCTTCGGTACGCACCGGACGGAACAACTGCATCGAGGGGTGATTTGGCATGTCGGCCAGCCGGACCACCTTCGGCTGTTCCGATAAGAGGCGCACCGGACGGAAGCGCAGTTGATTGGCTTCCTTCAGGAACTGGTACAGCTGACGAATTTTGCTCTTGACGATATCGCTCACAACGAGCCCTCCCGTAACTCTGCGCGCCTATTGTTGTCCGACCACAGTCTCACCCGGTGAGCGTCTCGTAACATGAAGAAACTGTTAATTTTATGCCCGATGGCATCGGCAAGTTTGTTCCAGATTGCCCATTGGCCGGTTTTTCTCGCAGCAACGCAAGGCCTGACCCCGAACACTCTGGGAGGGGCCAGGGCATTGCATCCGGCCGGTTGCGGTCGACCCCGAAAAAAGGCCAAAAATCAGATGGAAAGCCGGCCGATAAGCCGGGTTCTGTTCCCCCCTCGCGGGGTTCGGCAATCATTCCTCTAGGCCTGCCGTCACCGGCAGGCTCAAGCAACCTACCCGGAAGCAGCGCGGGCCACGCTCAAGCTTCCCTATTTGGTCTTGCTCCGGATGGGGTTTGCCGTGCCGTCCGTGTTGCCACGTCCGCGGTGAGCTCTTGCCTCGCCGTTTCACCCTTGCCTGTGCGCCTTGCGGCGCCATCGGCGGTCT
>JAFLDQ010000219.1 GCA_017302355.1 Dechloromonas sp. | reverse complement strand
CGGCGCCTGCCTGACCCACGCCGCGCCCGGCAGTTTCGCCAGCGACCCGGCCGTCATCGAATTCGCCCGCGACCTCGAACAGCGGCATGGCTTCAGCGCCGACGAACTGCTGCAGCAGTTCGCCCAGATCCGGCCCAACGAGAGAGTCCTGCAGTTGATCCGGCCGCCGGTGTCGCCGCTCCAGCGTTCCTGGGAGCGCTACCGGCCGCGTTTCCTGACCGAGCGGCGAATCAACGGCGGCGTCCGTTTCTGGCAGGAGAACCGGTCGAGCCTGGCGCGGGCGAGCGCCCTCTACGGCGTGCCGCCCGAGATCATCGTCGCCATCATCGGCGTCGAAACCGAATATGGCGGCAACACCGGCGGTTTCCGGGTGCTCGAGGCGCTGGCCACGCTGGCTTTCCATTATCCGCGCCGCGCCGAGTTCTTCCGCACCGAGCTCGAGCAATTCCTGCTGCTCGCCCGCGAGAACGGCTTCGACCCGGTCGACATGCGCGGCTCGTTCGCCGGAGCCATGGGCATTCCGCAGTTCATGCCGGGCAGCCAGCGGCGCTATGCGGTCGACTTCGACGGCGACCGGAAAATCGACCTTTCGGGCAGCGTCGACGACGCCATCGGCAGCGTCGGGCGTTTTCTCGAGCAGCACGGCTGGGAGGCAGGCCAGCCGATCGCCGTTCGCGCCCGCACCCGGGGCGAACCCGACCCCAGCCTGATCGAGGCCGGCATTCAGCCGACCTTGCTCGTCGCCGATCTGGCGCAACACGGAATCACCGCCGACGCCAGCCCGCAGGCCACGGTGACGCTGGTCGATCTCGTCTCCCCCGGCCGGCCGGCCGAGTACTGGCTCGGCTACAACAATTTCTACGTGATCACGCGCTACAACCGCTCCAGCTTCTACGCGATGTCGGTCTTCCAGCTGGCCGACGCCATCCGCGCGCGCACCCCGACGGGTGACCGGTCCGCACCCGGTTACAGCAACGAGTCGCGGGTAACGCCGCCACGCTTGACGATCGAGCGCAGGCGGTCGAGCGCATCGGCCTGAATCTGGCGCACGCGTTCGCGGGTCAACCCGAGGTCGACCGCGAGGACTTCGAGCGTCACGACATCGACGCCGTTCAGCCCGTAGCGCCGCTCGATGACCTGCCGCTGACGCCCGGGAAGCTGCGCCAGCCAGTCATCGAGCAGCGCGCCCATCTCGCGAAACTGCAGGAGCGCTTCCGGATTGACCGCCGCTTCGTCGGCGATCGCGTCCCCCAGGCTGTGGCCGGGATCGATTTCCAGCGGGGCATCGAGCGAGGCGATGTGTTCGTTGAGCTGCAGGATGCGCCGGACATCGGCGACCGGCCGGTCGATCAGCGCCGCCACGCGTTCGACCGACGTCTCGCGGGACGCCGCCGACTCGAGGTGACGGATGGCGCGCAGGACGAGATTGATGTCCTTGACCACGTGCACCGGCAGCCGGATGGTGCGCGACTGGTTCATGATCGCGCGCTCGATGGTCTGGCGGATCCACCAGGTCGCATAGGTGGAAAAGCGGAAACCGCGCTCCGGATCGAACTTTTCCAGTGCGTGGATGAGGCCGAGATTGCCCTCCTCCACCAGGTCGAGGAGCGGGATGCCGCGGTTCAGATAGTGCTTGGCGATATTCACAACTAGACGCAGGTTGTGTTCGATCATCTTCTGGCGCGCCGCGAAATCGCCGGCGTTCACCAGACGCGCCGTCGCCAGTTCGTCGGCAGGCGTCAGCAGCGGCTTGGCGCCGATCTCGTTCAGGTAGAGCTGGGTGACATCCTCGAGGAGTTCCAGTTCGCGGCTGACGGATTCCAGTTCGGGGAACGGCTCCGCGTCAACCTCGGGCAAAGGCAGTTCGTCGTCATCGGGATCCTCGGCCGCCCAGGCGGTCATCGCTTCGGTAGGAAGGCCACGGGATCGGTCGGTTTGCCCTGCTTGCGGATCTCGAAATGGAGCTTGACGCTCTCGCTGTCGGTATTGCCCATTTCCGCAACCTTCTGGCCACGGGTGACTTGCTGGCCTTCGGCGACCAGGATCTTGCGGTTGTGCGCATATGCTGAGAGGAAAGTCGCGTTGTGCTTGACGATCAGGAGCTGGCCAAAACCACGAATCCCGGTGCCGACATAGACGACCTTGCCGTCGGCGGCCGCCACGACGGAATCGCCGGCCTTGCCTGCGAAATCGATGCCCTTGTTGCCCGAATCGCTGAAGGACGAGATCACCTTGCCCGACGACGGCCATTGCCATGCCACATCGTCGGGACCGGCGGCGGCCGGTTCCGGCTTGGGTTCGGGCTTCGCCTCCGGCCTTGCCGCGGGCTGAACTTCGGTTTTGGGCTCCGGTTTGGCGTCGACCGCGACAACCTGCGGCTTCGGGACGGTCTCCCCGGCGCGGCTCAGCCGGGTGTAAGCCTCCTCGGAGTAGGGCTCCTTGCCGCCGCGTGGCTCGCGCTTCACCCCATCTCCGGCGACGGGCGGCGGCGTAGCGGCGGCAGCTGGCGATGGCGCAGCGGTGACGACCTTGCCCGGCGCATCCAGGGCCCGCGATTCGACCATCGGCGTCGTCACCACCGGCTCCGCGACCACCGCCTCGCCGGCGGTCACCGGCGTGGCGCCTGGCGGGGCCACGCGCAGGACCTGCCCTTCCTTGATCACGTCGGCATTGGTGATGTTGTTCCAGGCCACCACATCCCGGTAATCCTGACCATGCTCGAGGGCAATACGGTAGAGCGTGTCGCCCTTCCTGACCGTGTAATACCCGGGACCCCCGAGCGACGGCGCGGCCGCTCTGGCCGCGGACGAGGTCGAGCGATCGACGGCCGGGGCCGGCGGTTGTGAGCGGCAGCCGGCCATCAGGAGGGCGATGGCCGCCAGGGAGGCGAGGACTCTGATCATTGCGTTCCTGCGAGAAGTGGGACGAAGCGAACGGCATCGAGCCGGGTTTCGACAAAACCCTCGGCAGTCCGTTCGATGTAGGAAAGATACTGCTCGGTGGTGCCGACAGGCAAGACCATTCGCCCACCGGCCGCCAACTGCCCGAGCAGGGCCGGCGGCACCTGGCGGCCTGCGGCGGCGACGATGATGCTGTCGAACGGGGCCGCTTCGGGCATCCCGAACTGGCCATCGGCGTGCTTGAGGCGGACATTGAATTGTTTCAGTTGACGCAAGCTGGCCTTGGCCTTTTCCAGGAGAGGCCCGAGGCGCTCGATCGCGTATACCTCGGTCGTCAGTTGCGCCAGGACCGCCGCCTGATAACCGCAGCCGGCGCCGACTTCGAGTGTCTTGCCCGGCGTCGTCCGCCCGTTGAGCAGCAGTTCGATCATCCGGGCGACGACGAAGGGCTGTGAAATCGTCTGCCCCATGCCCAGGGGCAGCGCGGTGTCTTCATAGGCGCGCGAGGCCAGCGCCTCTTCGACAAAGACATGGCGCGGAACCGCCGCCATCGCCCGCAGGACGGCCGCGTTGCGAATACCCATCTCGCCCAGGCGCTCGACCATGCGCGCGCGCGTGCGCTGCGAGGTCATCCCGATGCCGTGCAGGGCGTTGGCGTTCATCACAGCCAGTTCGCAATTGCCTGCAATTGCGCCGTATGCGTCAGATCGACCTGAAGCGGGGTGATCGACACGCAGCCGCGTTCGATGGCATTGAAATCCGTTCCCGGCCCGGCCTCGGCAGCCGCTCCGGCGGCACCGACCCAATAGACCGTGTCGTTGCGCGGGGAACGCATCCGGACGACCGGCTCCGCCTTGTGGCGCCTGCCGAGACGGGTCACCTCGGTGCCGGAGAGGTCGGCATAGGGAATGTCGGGAACATTGACGTTCAGCAACACCGGCTGAGGAATCGGATCATGGAAAAAACGCTCCACCAATTCCCGCGCGATACGCCCGGCGGTAGCGAAATGATTACCCTCGAAACTGGTCAGGGAAAGTGCGATCGAGGGAATCCCCAGGAGAAACCCCTCGGTCGCCGCGGCGACGGTTCCCGAATAAATCGTGTCGTCGCCCATATTGGCCCCGTGATTGATTCCGGAAACGATGATGTCGGGCAGGTAATCGAGCATTCCGGTGACCGCCAGATGAACACAATCCGTCGGCGTGCCATTAACGAAATAAAACCCGTTTGCCGCCTGTTTCAGGGATACCGGCCGATCCAGCGTCAATGAATTGCTGGCGCCGCTGCGATTCTGCTCCGGAGCAACGACGACGATTTCGCCCAGGCCATCGAGCGCCTCGGCCAGCGCCAGAATGCCGGGCGCAAAATAACCGTCGTCATTGCTCAGGAGAATCCGCATGTCAGACCGTCAGGTCTTCGAGCCTGCCGCCTGCGTCCAGCCATTCGGCCACCCATTTCGGCTGACGACCGCGACCGGTCCATTCCAGTGTGTGGTTATTCGGATGGCGATACTTGACCTTGACTTTTCTGGTCGGCCCCTTGGCCTTGACTTCCTTGCCGAGCAGATCTTCCAGCGCATAACCGCGCGCTTTAACAAAAGCCCGCGCGTCATTCAGGATCTTGACCTTGTCCTGCGCCTCGCGACGTTTCAATTCGCCGGGAATCTGTTGTTGCAGGTCACGCAACTCGACATC
>JAFLDQ010000218.1 GCA_017302355.1 Dechloromonas sp. | reverse complement strand
TCCAGCTTGCCACGATTGCAGGCATCCTCGCAGGTGTGGTAGCAGACGCGTCCCATGATCGCCGGGAAGGGGTTGTCCTTCGTCAGGTGCCGCCAGGCGCTTTCGTAGTCGCCGGATTCGGCGTGGAACAACCAGCCCTGGATGTCCTCGCCGGCCGGGCATTGCTTGTTGCACGGAGGCAGACGGTCGACATACACAGGCCGTGACGTGCGCCACGAACCGGTGCGGTTGGCCAGCGAAGAACCCGGGTCCAGGGTTATGGCAAAGGGCTTTTCCATCAGTTCGCCTCCTCGTCGACCAGTCCGTACCTGCGAATGTTCCTGTCGGCCGCCTCCTGCAGGCGGGCGATCGTCGCCACCGCCGGCGTCCTGCCGAACAGGTGGGCGTAGCGCTTCTGCAGTCGCAAGTACTCCTCGACCGGTTGTTGCCGGCGGATCTTCAGGACGCCGGTGACTTCGCCGTGTTCGGCTTCGAACACCGGAAAGATGCCGGTCTCCTTGGCCAGGCGCGCCAGCCGGATGGTGTCGTGCGACGCCGCGCCCCAGCCGAGCGGGCAGGGCACCAGGATGTGGATGTAGCGTGCGCCGCGCATGCCCATGGCCTTGGTCACCTTGTATTCGAGGTCGCGCAGATCGGCTACGGTGGCCGTCGCGACATAGGGAATCTCGTGCGCCATGGCGATCGCCGGGACGAACTTGCCCTGGCCGAAGGCATTTCCGGGTTCCGGACCGACCGGCATGGTGGTCGCCGTGCGGGCCGCCGGCGGCGTCGCCGAACTGCGCTGGACGCCGGTGTTCATGTAGCCGCCGTTGTCGTAGCAGATGTACAGGACGTCGTCGTTGCGCTCGAACATCCCCGACAGACAGCCGAAGCCGATGTCGGTGGTGCCGCCGTCGCCGCCCTGGGCGACGATGCGAACATCTTCGGCCTGGCCCTTCTGGCGCTTGATCTTGATCGCCGCGGCGATGCCGCTGGCGACTGCCGCGGTGTTGCCGAACAGCGAGTGAATCCAGGGGATCTGCCACGACGTTTCCGGGTACGGAGTGGAGAATACCTCGAGACAGCCGGTCGCGTTGGCAGCGATCAGGCGGCCCCGGGCGGCATTCATCGCCGCATCGATCGCGTAGCGCGCGCCGAGCGCTTCGCCGCAGCCCTGGCAGGCGCGGTGTCCCGAGTTCAGCGAGTTGGTCCGCTGCATGTTCGCCTGCACGCTGCGCTCTTCAGGCGTCAGCAGGCGGTTGCCAACGGTGAAGGTGCCGGTCTGGTAAAAGTGAACGGGCTGGATGCTCATCGTCGTCGTCCTCAACCAATACGGGCGGCAATGACGCCCACGTCACGCAGCATGCTCTCGGCTGCCGGCCCCGAACGGCGCTTGGTGCGTTCGCGTTCGAGCTGCTTGTTGACCACGTTCCAGTCGAGGTCGAGGAAGGTGAGGTGACCAAGTTCCCCGCGCACGCCCTTGCTGAACAGTTCGCCCAGCGACTTGCGGGTGATCGCACGCCCGCCAAGTCCGGCGACGACCGTGTGGCCACGCAGGCCAAGGCCGGAAACCGCCATGCGCACGTCGGTGGACAGGATGCCGCCGATGCCGACTGCCAGGCTCTTTTCGAGGACGATGACACGGTGTGCGTTCTTTAGCGCGGCGCGGACGTTGTCCAGCGGGAACGGACGGTACGAAGTGATTCCCAGGACACCGATGCGCGTACCCTCGTTGCGCAATTCATCCACCGTGTCCTTGATCGTTCCGAGCACCGAACCCATCGCAACAACGACGGTGTCTGCGTCATCGATGCAATACGCGTGCGTCAGACCGCCGCTGTCGCGGCCGAAAACAGTCTTGAACTGCTCGGCGAGTTGCGGAATCCTTTCCAGCGCCTGCATCTGCTTGGCGTGCGCCAGATAACGCACTTCGGCAAAGGCTTCGGGACCGACCATCGCGCCTATCGAGACCGGCTCGCGCGGGTCGAGGACCTGACGCGGCTCGTACGGCGGCAGGAAAGCGTCGACCTGCTCCTGCGTCGGAACGTCGACACGTTCGTAGGCGTGCGTCAGAATGAAGCCGTCCATGCAGACCATCACCGGCAGGCTGACTTCCTCGGCTAGCTTGAACGCCTGGATGTGCAGGTCGAGCGCCTCCTGGTTGGTTTCGGCGAACAACTGGATCCAGCCGCAGTCGCGCTGCGACAGCGAATCCGAGTGGTCGTTCCAGATGTTGATCGGCGCACCGATCGCGCGGTTGGCGACGGTCATCACGATCGGCAGACCGAGTCCGGAGGCGTTATAGACCGCCTCGACCATGAACAGCAGCCCTTGCGACGCGGTAGCGGTATAGGTGCGCGCCCCGGCCGCCGAAGACCCGATCGAGACGCTCATTGCCGCGAATTCGGATTCGACATTGATGAATTCGCAGTCCTTCAGTTCGCCCGACTTGACCATTTCGCCGATGCCTTCGACGATGTGAGTCTGTGGCGAGATCGGATAGGCGCAGATCACTTCGGGCCGGCAAAGGGCAACGGCTTCGGCAACCGCGTGGGAGCCTTCGGTTTGCTTAAGCATGGGCGTCTTCCTTTCGCTTTGCTTCGTCGATTGCCGCGCGGGCGGTGTTGAAGGCCTCGGTGGCCGCGGCGATGTTGCCCTCGGCGATCTTGCCGGTGAATCTGCTACGGATCGCCTTGATCACCGATTCGAGCTGGATCAGTCCGGAGGCCGCGGCGAAGCTGCCGAGCAACGGTCCGTTGGGAACAGGCCGGCCGACATGCTTTCTCGCCATCTCGGTGGCCGGGACGGTGAGCAAGCGGTCGGCCGGCCAGTCGCGCACGTAATCGGCCAGGCCGAGTTCCTCGAAACTCTTGCTGGTATTGATCAGGATGTAGCCACCCTTCTTGAGGCCGGCGAATACGTCGACCTGATGGAGCAAGGTGGGATCCTGAATGACCAGTGCATCGGGCGCCATGATCGGCTCGCGCAAGCGGATTTCGTGGTCGGCAATCCGGCAGAACGCAACCACCGGCGCACCGGTGCGTTCCGAGCCAAAACTGGGAAACGCCTGGGCATGGCGCCCCTCTTCAAATGCCGCCATGGACAACATCTCGGCGGCGGTGACGACCCCTTGGCCGCCGCGTCCGTGAATGCGAATCTGGAACATGCGATCCCCCCTTACAATCGAGGCAGGCCCGTGCGCTGCCCGGATCACGGCAAGTGTGTTAGGAATGCTTCAGACGATGGAAAAATCAAGTGGCACCCTGCGCAGTATCCGGTGCCCGACAGCCGGTGTCAATTTAGCACACGGCGACAGAATCGCGGTTGCGATCCCGATGAAATTTTTCCTGATGTGGCGCGGTTGGATTGGGAGGCTTCCGGTTGCCGCGCAAGATGCCGGGGAGGGTTGGCGGATCGCCGATTTTTTCGCCAAGCGCCTGCGCAAAGGCGGGTAAAATTGAACCCCTGCCCATTGCCGCTGGGACGAGAAGAAAATGGCCATCAAATCAGACAAGTGGATACGCCGCATGGCGGAGGAGCACGGCATGATCGAGCCGTTTTCCCCGGACCTCGTGCGCGAGGCCAACGGCCAGAAGATCGTCTCCTACGGCACTTCCAGCTACGGCTACGATATCCGCTGCGCCCGCGAATTCAAGGTGTTCACCAACATCAACTCGACCGTGGTCGACCCCAAGGCCTTCGACCCGAAATCCTTCGTCGAGGTCGAGTCCGATGTCTGCATCATTCCGCCGAATTCGTTCGCGCTGGCGCGCACCATGGAGTATTTCCGCATCCCGCGCTCGGTGCTGACCATCTGTCTCGGCAAGAGCACCTATGCGCGTTGCGGCATCATCGTCAACGTGACGCCGTTCGAGCCGGAGTGGGAGGGCTACGTGACGCTGGAGTTCTCCAACACGACGCCGCTGCCGGCCAAGATCTACGCCGGAGAAGGCTGCGCCCAGGTGCTCTTCTTCGAGTCCGACGAGATCTGCGAGACCTCGTACAAGGACCGGGGCGGCAAGTACCAGGGCCAGGTCGGCGTGACGCTGCCCAAGATCTAGGCGGGAAGGGGGAAGGGAGAAGGGGGAAGGGTGAGAACCGACCACCGCTCCAAGCCCCCGACCCTTCTCCCTTCCCTCTTCTCCCTTCGCTAGAGAATATGCGCTTCCATTTTCCCGTCATCATCATCGATGAGCATTACCGCTCCGAGAATACCTACGGACTCAGCATCCGCGCCCTCGCCGCGGCGCTCGAGAAGGAGCGGCTGGAAGTCCTGGGGGTCACCAGCTTCGGCGACCTGACGTCTTTCGCGCAGCAGCAGTCGCGCGCCGGCGCCTTCATCCTGTCGATCGGCGACGAGGAAGTGGCGCTCGCACCGGAAGAGACGCTCGCCAAACTGCGCGCCTTCGTGACCGCGATCCGCAACCGCAATGCCGAAATCCCGATCTTCCTGCATGGCGAGACGCGCACCTCGCGCCACGTTCCGAACGACGTGCTGCGCGAACTGCACGGCTTCATCCACATGTTCGAGGACACCCCGGAATTCATCGCGCGCAACGTCAAGCGCGAGGCCCGGGCCTATCTCGATTCGCTGCCGCCCCCCTTCTTCCGCGCGCTGACCCACTACGCCGCCGACGGCTCCTATTCGTGGCACTGCCCCGGCCATTCGGG
>JAFLDQ010000217.1 GCA_017302355.1 Dechloromonas sp. | reverse complement strand
CACGCCGGATGATCGCCACCAGCGCGAGGTGCCGCACGTAGTCGATCTCGGTGAGGTACTTGAGCTTGCCCGGCGGCAGTTCCAGCATCGTGGACATGAATCGCCGGTAACGCGAATCCGCCGACAGATGCTGCACGAAATCCTGCTCCATCGGCGCATCCGCGGGGCGGATCGGACGGATCAGAACCTCGCTGCCATCGAACAGATAGCGCGTGCGGATCAGTTCGCCGGGGTAGTCGGCCATGACGATCAACCCGGCGCGCCGGCCGACAGTTTCTCCGCCAGATAGGTGACGATGCTGTCCAGCGTCGCCAGCTTGCCGTAATCGGTTTCGGGGATATTCACCCCCAGGCGTTCGTGGATCGCCGCCAGCACGTTCAGCCAGTCCATCGAGTCGAGGTCGATCTGCTTGCGCAGCGGCGCATCGCCCACCAGTTGGGCCGCATCCATTTCCGGCGCCAGGGTCTTGAGAATCTCGAGCATCCGGGCTCGAACCTGATCCTGATCCAGCGACATCGCTCCCCCTTCATTCCAGCATCGAATTGTCGCCTTCGGGCAGCCCCAATTCCCGGTCGCGGAGCAGCCGACGCATGATCTTTCCGCTGCGAGTATGCGGCAGGCCATCGGCGAATGCAATTTCCTTCGGCGCCACGGCGGCGCCGAGCCGGCGCCGGGCATGGGCAAGCAGGTCGCGCCGGAGAACCTCGTCGGCCGCGACATCGCGCTTGACGACGACGAAGGCCTTGACGGTTTCGCCGGCCAGCGGATCCGGCTTGCCGATGACGCCGGCTTCGGCCACCGCCGGGTGTTCCATCAGCACGCTCTCGACCTCGAAGGGTCCGATCAGGTGACCGGCCGACTTGATGACGTCGTCGCCGCGTCCGACGAACCAGTAATAGCCGTCGGCATCGCACCGCACCAGATCGCCGCTCAGGTACAGATTGCCGGCGAAGCACTCGCGATAGCGCTCGGGTTGGCCGAGGTAGGCGCGAAACATTGATGGCCAGCCGGCTTCCAGCGCCAGCTCGCCGAGCGTGTCCGGCGTCTCGATCACCTCGGGCGGCTCGCCGGCGCGCTGGCGCACCACGCGGGCTACGATGCCCGGCAGCGGCCGCCCCATCGAGCCGGGCTTGATGTCGTCCGTCACCGGGTTGGCGACCATGATGCCGCCGGTCTCGGTCTGCCACCAGGTGTCGTGGATCGGCAACCCGAGGGTGTCGATGCCCCACCATACCGCTTCCCGGTTGAGCGGCTCGCCGACGCTGGCGACGAAGCGCAGGGCCGGGAAGCGATGCCCGGCGAACAGCGCCGGCCCCGCCTTCATCAGCATCCGGATCGCCGTCGGCGCGGTGTACCAGACATGGACGCCTTCGTTTTCGAGGATCGAAACCCAGCGCGCGGCATCGAATTCCGCTTCGTCGACGATGCTGGTCACGCCCAGCGCGAGCGGCGCCACGATGCCGTAGGACATCCCGGTCACCCAGCCCGGATCGGCGGTACACCAGAACACGTCAGCCGGCCGCAGGTCGAGCGCCAGCCGCGCCGTGGCGTAGTGCGTCAGGATCGCCCCGTGTGCATGCAGCGCGCCCTTCGGCGTTCCTGTCGTGCCGCTGGTGAAGTGCAGCAGCGCCGGGTCGTCGGCGCTGGTCGCAACCAGGGCCGGCGCATCCGAGACGGCCCCGAGCAATCGTTCCCAGTCGTGGGTATCCGGCACGGCGCCGCCGCCCAGATCGTCGACCAGTACGACATGCCGCAGCGCGGGGAGTTCGGCGCGTAGTGGCGCCACCTTGCGGCGATACGCGCTGGCCGTCGTGACCAGGACCTTGCCGTCCGCCTGCGCCATGCGATTGCGAATCGGCTCCGGCCCGAAAGCCGGGAACAGCGGCGAAACCACCGCACCGACCTTGAGCGCGCCGAGCACGGCGACGTAAAGTTCGCAACGGCGTCCGCAGAGCACGAAAACACAATCGCCCTTGCCCACGCCCAGCGCCTTGAGCGCATTGCCGAAGCGGTCGGTCAGCCGCGCCAACTCCCGGTAAGTCAGGCTGCGCCGGCCGCCGTCGGCGTTCAGAAAGCGGAAGGCCGGCTGGTCGCCCCGCGCCGAAGCCGCATGGCGCTCGACCGTCAATTGCGCGATATTGACCGGGCCGCCGGGCGCAATGCCCAGCTCGCGGCCGATCTGCTCCCAGGCGAAGGGCGTTGCCCCGTCGGCGGCCGGGGAAATCTCCTCGCCGCGCGGCTGACGAATGACCGTTGGTCTCATGGGTGTGTCAGGAATCGAGTCAGGTTGCCGTCATTGTGATCCCGAGATGGCCGAGCCAGTTGATGCCGGCGAAGACCGTGGTATCCCTGCGCATTTCGCGCCGCCGCCGGCGAGCGATTCGCCAACGGCCGTTTTTGCCTGTTTTCTCGGGTCGACCGCAACAGGCAGCCGATCTGGCTGGAACGCGGCGGTTTTCCCGTCCTAGGTCGAGCGCCGCGAAGACCCCCTCGCCGCCGGCTTCCCCCTGGCCGGGCCAGCCCCCGGCGCGATGCGGCCGCCCTTCGCGTCCGGTCGATTCCCGCCCAGGCTGCCGCCGGCCACCTTCGGCTGGACCGGCTTCCCGGGCTTCCTGACCGGCAGCGCGGTTGCGGTCATCGGCACCCGGTGGTCGGGCTCGAAACCCGCCTCCTCGCGTCGCGGGAGGGTTTTCTTGAGCAACGCCTCGATCGCCGCCAACTGGGCGACCTCGTCGGCGCAGACCAGCGAAACCGCTTCCCCGGCGGCGCCGGCGCGGCCGGTGCGGCCGATGCGGTGGATGTAGTCGTGGGCGACGATCGGCAGATCGAAATTGACCACCACGGGCAGATCGTCGATGTCGAGCCCGCGCGCCGCGACATCGGTGGCCACGAGAACCCGCGCCTCGCCCGCCTTGAAACGTTCGAGCGCCCGCAGGCGCGCCGGCTGCGGCTTGTCGCCGTGAATCGAGTCGGCGCCGACCCCCTGTCCGAGCAGGGTCGCCACCAGCTGTTCGACCCCCTTGCGGGTCCTGACGAAAACCAGCACCTGGCCCCAGCCCCGGCGCTTGAGCAGATGGCAGAACAGGTCCGGCTTGCGCCTCTTGTCAACGGGGATCGCCCACTGCCGGACGCGCCGCGGGGCCGCGTTGCGCGGGCTGGCCTCGACGCTGACCGGATCGTTCAGGATGGCGCCGGCCATCGCCCGGATGGCGTCGGCGAAGGTCGCCGAGAACAGCAGGGTCTGCCGGCGCCGCGGCAGGGCGGCGAAGATGGCGTCGAGTTCCCGGGAAAAGCCGAGGTCGAGCATGCGGTCGGCCTCGTCGAGCACCAGCATGCGGACCTGACCGAGTTTCAGCGCGTTCCGGCGATGCAGGTCGAGCAGGCGCCCGGGCGTCGCGACCACGACATCCATGCCCTTGCGCAACTGCACCCTCTGCGGATCGATGGCGACTCCGCCGTAGACCGCGCAGGTGCGCAGCGGCAGGTGCTGGCCATAAGCGCGGATGCTGGCGCAGACCTGCCCGGCCAGTTCGCGGGTTGGCACCAGCACCAGCGCGCGCGCGGAGTTTGCGGCGACCGGCGGCCCTTCTTCCGCCAGCCGTTGCAGCAGCGGCAAGGCAAATCCCGCAGTCTTGCCGGTGCCCGTCTGCGCCGCCGCCAGCAGGTCGCGTCCGCCGAGGACGGCGGGAACCGCCTGCACCTGAACCGGCGTCGGAACCTTGTAACCAAGCGTGGCAAGCGCGCGCAGCAATGGGTCGCTCAGACCGAGCCGGGCAAAGGTCATCGCCTACGGCTCCCATCCCGACCGGCGACGCGACGACCGTGCATGGCTCACTCGTCGCCCTTCCGCCGTCCGGCCTTCAGCGCCGCGCGCCGCGCCTTGCTCTCCAGACGTTTCGCAACGGAACTTCGCGTCGGCCGGGTCGGCCGGCGCTTTCGCGGCAGTTCGGCGACACCGCCAATCACCTCGTTCAGCCGGCGCAACGCTTCGCCGCGATTCTTCTCGAGGCTGCTGAACTTCTGCGCCTTGATGATGACCACGCCGTCCTTGCTGACGCGCCGGTCGCCCAGCTTCAGGAGCCGCTCGCGGATCTCCCCCGGCAGCGACGAGGCGGCGATGTCGAAGCGCAGATGAACCGCATTGGCAACCTTGTTGACGTTCTGTCCGCCGGCGCCCTGCGCGCGAATCGCGGTGATCTCGACTTCTTCAGGCGGAATGGTCAGGCTGGGGCGCACAGGGAGGACCGAGCTGGATGGGCACGCCATTGTAGCGCCTCGCCGGCATCGCCCTCGTTGAAAGCTTCTTTCAGCGATTTCGCCGCTTCACCGCGGCTTCACGGCCAATGCCTCGTTGGCCGCCAGCGCCCCGAGGACCAATGCGCCTCCCAGCAAGGTGTTCGACGACAGGGGCTCGCCGGCCCACAGCCACGCCCAGGCAACCCCGAAAACCACTTCGAGCAGGGCGAGCAGGGCGATTTCCGGCGCCGGCAGGTGGCGGCTCAGGCGGACCACCAGCACGCAGGGGAGCGCCAGTTGCACGCATCCGAGCAGCGCCAGCAGGCCGAGATCGTGCCGCGAGGCCTGCAGCGGCCAGGCCAGCGGCAGGGTCGCCGCCGCCGAGATCAGGGCGCCCAGCAGCACGGCCGCCAACATGTCCGGCC
>JAFLDQ010000216.1 GCA_017302355.1 Dechloromonas sp. | reverse complement strand
GC
The DNA here is from genome assembly GCA_017302355.1 of Dechloromonas sp. The sequence continues at coordinate 4,668 of JAFLDQ010000216.1, read as the reverse complement.
GGCCCTCGCCAACCGGGAGTTCAAGCACACGAGCGATCGCTGAGACTGCCGGGACGCGGCGCCGGCGGGCGCCTCGTTGATCCGTCACGCGATTCCGTTCATCGGGATTCCCGTGTCCGCTTGCGCGAATCGGCCATTTCCTGGCGCAGCCGAGCGCCCAGGCCGGTCACGGGCCGAACGCCGGCAAGCCCCAGGCCGTCCGGCAACGCTCGTACTCCGCCTGCGGCAGCTGCACCAGCAGCGGCGCCGCCGCACCATCGAGCCAGCCGGCGATCACGCGCATGTCGGCCAGCGCCATTGCCGTGCACCCGGCCGTCGGTATGCCCGCCGCCTCCCACACGTGCAGGAAGATGCACGATCCCGCCCCTGGCAGCGGCGGGTCGACATTGTGGGCGACCACCGCCCCGACCGCATAACGCCCGTCGTCGCGCAGCATGTCCTCGCACGAGGCCCAGTCGGGAAGCGCCACGGCGGATCGATCGACGATCCGGTTGTAATGCGCCGAAGCCGGATCGTCGATGCACTTGAGATCGCGGGTCGCCCACCGGTAAGGCAGCTTCGCCGCCCGCGCCAGACCGCTTTCCGCCCCGGCCGCACCGAACAGCGCGGTGATCGCGAAAACCCCGGCCGGCGCCCTGCCATCGCCTTCGCATTTCTCCGGCCCGGCCCCGCCCGGCGGCGGATGCAACCCCCGCCCCCACGCCAGCCCGGACCGCCCGAGGCTGACCGTCACCGGGTTCCCGACGGCAAGCCACACCCGGCCGCCGCCATCGCGCGCGAAACGCTGCAACCGTCCGGCGCTGCTCCGCCAGTGTTCCGCAACAACGACGAGCAACTGGCGGGATGCCGGCGGGAAGCCTGGACAGGGTTGTTCGGAAGGCATCGACGAAGGCGCCGAAAATGTGGTGGAGTTCAATTTTGACCGATTTTTGCGGTTGACCGCAGCGGGTCGAGCGGCTGCCCGGGGCAGGCGCATTCGCCCCCGAAGAACCATGCCGGGCCGGGGCGACCACGCCGTTCCGGGCGCCACGGAGGGGCGCCAACGGAACCAAGCGCGCTCCGCTGCGGTCAATAACGGTTACAAAGGTTCCCTGAAAGACAAACAGACGCCTTTGCGTGGCGAAAATACCATTCGCCCACCCCAAAAAGCAACGGAGAAATAATCATGCCTAACATCAGAACCACCGACAGACGGATTCCCAGTCTTGAAGAGATCAAGCAATTGATCGCGGACTTTCGCAGCTACTGCGCCGTGCGCCGCCAGGCAAGGATCGAGCACGCCTTCCAGGCGGCGGTCTTCTGACCTGAACGTCCCGGAACCCGGCGGCGGAACCCCCGTGGGGGTCGTTCCGCCGCCGGTTCGCCGGGTATTCACGCCCCGGGCTGCGGAAAGGAGATCTCGATTCCGTGGTCGCGAAAGGCGCGCCAGATCGCGATATTGACGTCCGAGGTGACGCCACCCTTGCCTGCCTCGGGATCGGCAATCCAGAAACCCAGTTCGAGCTGGACGCTCCCGTCGCCGAACGTCGTCAACAGCACCTTGGGCGCCGGATCGGCGAGGATGCGCCGATGGCCGCTCGCGGCTTCGGCCATCAGCCGCATGGCCAGATCGAGGTCGGTGTCACTGGTGACGCCGACCGTCGTCGCCACCCGCACACGGGTATCCGAGTACGACTGGTTCTGGACGACATTCGAGATCAGCGCCTCGTTGGGGACGATGAACTCGACGCCGCCCGTATTCTTGAGCACGGTATAGCGCGTCGTGATCTTGCTCACCTGGCCGCCGGTGCCGCTGACCTGGACCACATCCCCGATGTGAATGGAACGGTCGAGCAGGATGATGAAGCCGGAAACGTAATTGCTGGCGATGCGTTGCATGCCGAGGCCGAGGCCGACGCCGAGGGCGCCGGTGAACACCGAAAACGCCGTCATGTCGATGCCGACCAGGGTGAGCCCGGTGACCAGCGCCGCCACCGTCAACAGCGTCTTGGCGACGCGCACGCCGACGATGCGCAGACTGGAATCGACTCCGTCCATGCGCATCAGGCGCGCTTCGACCAACCCCGAGACCCATAGCGCGGCGACGACGGTGAAGAAGACGGTGACGATGCCCTGGAGGACCATCCACAGGTTGAGGCGCTGGGCGCCGAGCGGGAAGACGACGTCCTCGAGCACGGCGATCACATCCGGCGCCAGATCGGTGATGTAGAGCGCCAGCCAGCCCCAGATGAAGGTGGCGATGATGCGCTCCCAGGCCGTCAGCCAGGTCGCCTTCGGGAACGCCTGGCGCAGGACGAAGACGACGGCGCGCACCAGCGCCATCGAGCCGAGCAGCGGCAGCGCCAGACGGAACAGATTGACGTGGATGAATTGTTGCAGCACCAGCCGGGCAATGCCGACGAGCGCCACGGCGGTCAGCGGAAACGCCAGGCGGGCGCCGGCGTCCTTCAGGCGCCCGGCGCCCTCCTGATGGTGGCGGCCGATCCACCAGCGCGCGAACAGCCAGGCCGCGCCGACGCAGGCGGCCAGCGTGACCACCTGCCAGACGAAATTCGGGTCGCGAAGATCGTCGACGAGATCGCGGAACAACTGCAGGGCTTCATGGTGCTGTTGCGTCATGCTTTTCTGTCCAGAACGGCGGCGAAGAAACCATCGGTAGGGTGCCGGTGCGGCAGGAGGCGCAAGGTATCGCCCTCAAGCACGACTCCATGCCTGGCCAGCACTTGCGCGGCGGGGGCCAGCGTGAAATCCGCATGACCGGCAAGGAAAGCATCGACGACAGCCTCGTTCTCCGCGGTCAACAGGCTGCAGGTGGCGTAAACCACGCGGCCGCCGGGGCGGACCAGCCGGGCGGCGGCGTCGAGAATCGACGCCTGCTTGACCGCCAGCTCGGCAACCGAATCCTCGCCCTGCCGCCATTTGAGGTCGGGATTGCGGCGCAGCGTGCCGAGGCCGGAACACGGAGCGTCGACGAGGACGCGGTCCACCTTGCCGGCCAGGCGCTTGATCCTGGTGTCGCGCTCGTGCTCGATGCGGACCGGATGCACATTGGACAGGCCGGAACGCGCCAGGCGCGGCTTCAGCCGGGCGAGGCGTTTGTCGGAAACGTCGTAGGCGTAGAGGCGGCCGGTGTTCTTCATCAGCGCGCCGAGAAGCAGCGTCTTGCCACCGGCGCCGGCGCAGAAATCGACGACCATTTCGCCGCGCCTCGGCTCCAGCAGATAGCCGAGCAACTGGCTGCCTTCGTCCTGGACCTCGAAAGCGCCGGCGAGAAACAGCGGGTGCCTGGCCAGCGCCGGCTTGTCGCGCAGGCGGATGGCCAGCGGCGAGAGGCTGCCCGGGACGGCGGCGATACCCTCCGCCGCGAACTGGGCGAGAAGCGCCGCGCGATTCGTCTTCAGCGTATTGACGCGCAGATCGAGCGGCGCCGGCTGGTTGAGCGCCTGCGCCAGCCTGAGTACCTCGTCGGCGCCGAACTGCGCTTCCAGCCTGGCATACAGCCAGTCCGGCAGGTCACAGCGGACGGCCGGCGGCAACTCGCTCTCCGGCAGCGCCTTGGCGGCGGCCAGCCATTCCTCCTCGCTCGCCTTGAGCACCGGCGCCAGTTCGCGCTGGCTCCAGCCGCGGCTGACGGCGAGCGCCACCAGCAGCCGGGCGCGATCCGACAACCTGCCGGCACAGCGCGCCTCGATGCTGCGCCCCCGGCGCAGCACCGCGAACACGGTTTCGGCGACGAAGGCGCGATCGGCGTGGCCCAGCTGGTGATGGTCGCGGAAATAGCGCGAAACGACGGCATCCGCGGGGTATTCGAAACGCAGCAACAACCCGAGGACGGCTTCGGCATGAGCAAACAGGGCGGGGGTGAAGCGGGCGTTCATGGCGATCCGATTTCCGTGGCGACCTGCTCGAAGCTTTCGCCCTTCTTGTCCGTGAAGCGGATTCTAACCGGCAAATGCTGGCGGTCGAGCGCGATCCAGACTTCGGTCGTCTTGTCGGTCATCGCCCGCAGGTGCAGCGTGCGAAAGCGCCCGGCCGGCGTCTCGATCTCCTCCTCGCCCAGCGAGTCGACCGCATAGCGCTCGTACTTCCTGCCGGTGACGACGCCGATGACGCTCCCTTCGGCCAGTCCGCCGAGGTAGGCGAGCTGGTAGTTGAGCGACAGGATGTCCTGCGTGCCCCTGGCAATCGGTTGCACGCTGCCATCGCGGGCAAGGCGGACTTCCGCGGTCGACCAGTCGAAATCGGCGCTTTCACCGGCGTCCTTGCCGTTCTTCAGGGTGCGATAGGTTTCCGGCTGCAGGCCCCCGGCCACCAGACGCCCCGAGCTCTCGGTTTCGAGGCGAATCGGCTTGAACAGCGAAACCAGCCCGCTGGTCTCGGTGATTCCGGTCAGCCGGTAGCGGCCGTCCTCGCCGAACTCCCAGCGGTGCTCGGCGCGGCCGACCTGGAACCCGAGCGATTCCTTGAGGATGACGAAGCGGATCGTGCCGGTCGCCGGCAGGACCGGCTTCGCGGGCGGAGCAGGAGTCACGGGTGCGGTCGACGGCATCTCAGGGGCGATTTCCGGTTCGTACAGCGAATCGTTGCGCGGCTCGTCGACGCGCGGCGCCTGGCTGGTCGGCCCGATGAACAGGCCGGAGAACAGGTAGGACAGGCTCGGATGATTGT
>JAFLDQ010000215.1 GCA_017302355.1 Dechloromonas sp. | reverse complement strand
TCCTGACCGGCGAGGGCAACGGCCCGATCAACGCCGCGGTCCACGCCTTCCAGAGCGCCGGAATCCGGGTCCGCATCCGCAGCTACGAGGAGCGCTCGATGGCGCCGGGCGGCGACGACGGCAATGCCCAGGCCTGCGCCTTCCTCGAGATCGCCGGCAGCGGCAATGGCGACTTCTATGGCGTCGGCATCGACGGCAACATCGTCACCGCGTCGATCCGGGCGCTGGTCAGCGGCATCAACCGCATGGGCATCGCCAGCCAGCCGCGGCGCGTCGGGCAGGCCGCCTGAACCGGGGCGGCGCGCGCCGCGACCTATTTGGGGAACATGAACTGCACCCGGAAACCGATCCGCCAGTTCGCCGCGCCGTCCTGCTTGACGACGTTGTAGCAGGCGGATAACTGGGTATTCACCGGCAGCTTGCCGACATGGAAGATCTTGCCGCCGCCGAGCGGCACCGTACACCGCTGGTCGCTGTCCGCCTTCCAGTTGGCGGTGATGGGCGAAGTGGTCAGGTACGCCCCCCCGCGAAGTTGTAATTCGGGAAGTGCTGGATCGGGCCGTTATTGCAGGAGCCGCCCTGCTTGCTGTCGGAGAGCGACCAGATGTTGTTGACGAGAAGTCCGTACACCCACGGATCGCCCTTCTCGAGGTGGAGCGCGACCGCCTGCGAACCGAAGGCCCAGTTGTCGTTGCCGAGACCATGGGTGTTGGTCGGCGCCTGCAGGATCGCACCGGGGCCCCATATTCACGCGCCCGGCCCGGCCGGCGAGAGCATCGCCGAAAACTGCAGGTCGCCGATGCCGTTGGCGCGTTCGTCATCCGGGTAGAGGGCCGGCTGCGAGATCACCGGCAGGATCGTCCGGGTGATGACGTTCCAGTCGTCATTCACCGAAACCGGGATCACCGGCTGGATATTGAGGACGTTCCGCGTGCCCTTCCCGGGCCGGTGGTTGAAGTTGGTGTTGTTCTGGAACGGCACGCTGATCAGCGCGCCGACCGGATTCTGGGCGATCTTCGCCCGTTCGTCGGCGCTCAGTTCGGCCTGCGCGGGAGCGGCCGGCCCGGCGCCGAGGATGATGGCGGCGGAGATCCGCCATGAATGATGGTCTGCGGAACCCATGGCGACGACCTTTCCGATCGTGACATGAGGGTGGTTCGCGTTCTGGCCGGCAAAATCCCGGCGTGGCTTGACGCATTGCGACGCCACCCCCGGTTGCGGTCAACCGCCCCGGGAAGACTGGAATTCGTACGTTCGCCCGGCGCCACTCGCTCGGCGGCGAACTGCGGCGTACACGCAAAAACCCCTCATACGGGCGCACATCGCGCGGCCGCTGGCGCGGCAGCAGAACCGCCTGCGGCTTCCACTGCGCCCCGCACAGGCGGCGCAACAGCCCCATGCCGATGGCGGCGGCCGCATCGCTGATCTGGTCGGCGCCGGGGCCCGTTGACTCGGTCAGCGCATAAACGATCGACGCGCTCGCGCCCGCGACCGTCCGGGTCAGCAGCGCGCTGCGATCAAGCAGATGAAAATACTGATGAAAATGCGCGATCGCCGTCCCGACGTCGACGCAACGCTCCATGACATCGCCAAGCAGTCCGAGCGGATTGCCACCGGCGTCGGCGCCCAGCCGGAGGCCGAAGTGCTGGCAGCGGGTGACGGCCACACAGCGTTCGAGCAAGTCTCCGAGCGCCTGCAGCGGGATCGAATTGTCCGGATTCGCGAAGAGGCCGGCGGGAATCCCGGCTTCGGCGAGGACGCGTTGCGGATCTCCCCCCAGTTCGCCGATCGTGCGGGCAACATGGATGACCGGCTGAACGCGCCGGCACTCCGCCTGCACATCGCCAAATGCGCTGGCTGCCGGCGAGTCGCCAGGAACATTCTCGGACATGCGGAGCCTCGGAGACATTGACGTCGTGAATTATCAAGCAAGCCAATGCAATCGGGAACAGAATGCGGGGCGTCACGATTGCCGCGACCCGCCGTCGAACCACGAGGGCGCGCCGGCGACGGATATCCCGGGCCGCCGGGATTTCGCTGCGCTCGACATCCCCGACTTGCAAAGGAGATCCGCCCATGAAGACTTCCATCCTGTCCGCCGCGACCCTGCTTGCCGCCCTCGCCGTTGCCGGCTGTGCCACGCCGCCGGGGCAGGTTCTCGACCGCATGGAGCCGGCGGCGATCGACACGGCCGTGCAGCGGGGGCGCTTCGAGCTCAATTGTCCGGATGCGCAGGCCGCGCTGCTCTCCCGCGAACTGATGCAGCCGGCCATCGAGACGGTACGCTTCCAAGGAATCCTGCGCGGCTCGTTCACCATCGGCATCAGCGGCTGCGGCCAGCGCCGGACTTACCAGATCATCTGCCCGGAGGGCGGAGACGGCTGTTTCTCCGCCGACACGCTGGGAAACATTCGTTAGACCCACGAGTCCACCACCTTGCGGGCGCCGAACTTGATACCATGGGTCGCCTGCGTTTCCGGACGCGGCCAAACCCCAGCCACGGAATTCCATCCACCCCTCTCAAGGAGCGCATCATGATCCAGAAAATCACATCCTACCTTTCCGCCATGGTGCTGGTCCTGACCCTGGCAGCCTGCGCGGCGCCGGGCGGCGGGCCAGGCGAAGTGGAGATTCGCAGCGGGACCATCGAGCAGATCACCCCGGTCGAAATCCGTAGCAACCAGCATACTGGCGTCGGCGCCATCGTCGGCGGTCTGGCCGGTCTCGGCATCGGCAGCCTGATCGGCGGCGGCACCGGGCGCGATGTCGCGATGGTGGTGGGCACCATCGGCGGCGCGATCGCCGGCCACAAGGTGCAGCAGCATTACACCCAGCCGCTCGCCGGCCAGCAGATCATCGTCCGCACCTCCAATGGCGTCCTCGTCTCGGTGACCCAGCCGGCCAACCCCGGTCTGCGCCAGGGGCAGAAGGTCTACATCGAGGGCAGCGGCGAAGACGCGCGTGTCGTCGTGCGCTGAGCCATCCCAATGATCGGTTGCGGGCGCAAGAAATGGCGCCCGCAACCGGTCGACCGCAACCAGGAGACCGCATGCCCTACTTCGCCAGTCCCGCCGGATGCGTCGCCCGCGCCCGGCAACGCCGCCGCCTGACCGCGATCGGCATCGTCCTGTCGGTCGCGGTTGCCGGGTGCGCGCCCGACGCCATCCGCCCGGAGCACCCTTACGACGCATTCCTCGACCGTGTCCAGAAACATTGCGGGAATCTCCGCCTGGGACCGGCGTTCATCGACACGCTGCTGCGCGACCAGGATCCCTACCTTCTCGACCTGACGTCACGCTTCTTCAACAGCAAGGTCTCGCGGCAGAATTTCGTCGATGCGCTGGAAAGCTTCTATAATGCGCCGGCCGATTCGCCGGGCATCGGCTGCATCCTGCAGCAGATGCCGGCGCCGGGATCGCCGCCCCCGCTGTCGGTTCCACCGGCCGTCCGCTAGCCCTCCGCGGCGCGCGGCTGTCCCTCGCGCTCCGTTTTTCCCGCCACACCGGCGCCATCCATCCCCAAGGAGAAATTCATGAAGACTGCAATTCACGCCGCCCTGCTCGCCCTCACCCTCGCCTTCGGTTCCGCCCACGCCGCGGACGCCAAGCCCGCCACCGCCGGCGCCCCGGGAATGATCGCCGGCGACGTCGTCAAGGCCGAAGCCGAAGTCGTCGGGATCGACAAGAAGACGCGCACGCTGACGCTCGCAGGCGAGGACGGCAACGTCTTCGACGTCGTCGTCGGCAAGGAGGCGAAGAATTTCAAGCAGATCAAGGTAGGCGACCGCGTGATCGCCGAGCACATGGAAGCGCTCACCATGCAACTGAAAAAGGGCGGCGGCCTGCGCGAAACGGTCGAGAAGGACATCGACGCGACGGCAAAGCCGGGCCAGAAACCCGGCGCGGTCCGCGGGCGCGAGATCGACTTCGTCGCCGACGTGAAATCGGTCGACGCCAGGGCCGGCACGGTCACCATCCTCGGCGCCACCGGCAGGAGGTACGTTCTGAAGGTCAGGGATCCGAAGGTCATGGCCGAGATCAAGGAAGGCGACCAGGTCAAGGGCACCTATGTGGTGGCGACGGGGATCGCTGTCGTCGCGCCGAAGGGCAAGTCCGGAAAATAAGTCGCCGCCGCGCCGGCAAGTGGGCTGCCCGAAACGGCGGCCTTTTTTGCGGGCGTCAGGTGCGGCGCCGCCCCGGCCGGAACTGCCAGGCATCGTCGTAGTACGACGCGACCTCGCTATCCGCGGTGACGCCGGGAATGCCCAGCACCGGCAACGGCTGCAAGTCGCGCGGCCGGACGCAGCGGCCATTGGCGAAATCCGCCGCCAGCAGGGCGTCGACCGCGGCAGCCTGTCCGGCGACGGACAGGTTCAGCCAGCCGTCATCGACCTCGTGCAGGATCGCCTTGGCCGTCAAGCCGCGAAAGGGGTTGAGCAGGCGCTCGTAGGTGGCGTGGCCGAAGACGACGAAGCGCATGGCGCGCCGCACATCAGCGCGGCGCTCGGCGAAGAGCGCCTTCCAGCGGAACTCGCGCAGCAGGTCGAGCAGCTGCGGCTGGCTCGACAGCACGACGATCCCGCACTCGTCGAAATGGGTCAGCGCGTCACGTTCCATGCCACGCGCCGCGCCGGCCGGCGTCATCGCCCGCACATGACGCGCGCTGATGGCCA
>JAFLDQ010000214.1 GCA_017302355.1 Dechloromonas sp. | reverse complement strand
ACCCTGGCCAGCAGTGGCGGGTGCGCCTTTAACCGCTCCACCAGTTCTGCCTCGCGTGTCAGTCTCTCCATTTCCTTTCTCCTCTGGCTGCGATACTGGGCAAGACTATCCCACATCAGTTTGAATCGCACCCCTTTCGCTTGGCGCACTGGCCGGAGTGTGCGCAAGCGGTTATAATCAAAAGCTTTTCAGGCGGGTTTCTTTCATGTGTGGCATCGTCGCGGCGGCAGCCGGCAGCAACATTGTCCCCGTTCTTGTCGAAGGGCTGAAGAGGCTCGAGTACCGGGGTTACGATTCGGCGGGATTGGCCGTCATTTCGGGTCAAGGCATCGAACGGGTGCGCTCGGTCGGGCGTGTCGCCGAGCTCGAAATCGCGTCATCTGGCACGCAGGCCGTCACCGGCATCGCCCACACGCGCTGGGCCACCCATGGCGTGCCCTCCGAGCGCAACGCCCACCCGCACGTCTCCGGCTCGATCGCCGTCGTCCATAACGGCATCATCGAGAACTACGAAATCCTGCGCAACGAACTGACCGCCCAGGGCTACGTCTTCACCTCCGACACCGACACCGAAAGCATCGCCCACCTGATCGATTTCACCCTGAGGAGCGAGCCCGACCTCTTCAAGGCCGTGCGGATAAGCTGCCGCCGCCTCGTCGGCGCCTACGCCATCGCCGTCATCGACCACCGCCAGCCGGGCAAGGTCGTCGTCGCCCGCGAAGGTTCGCCGCTGCTGCTCGGCGTCTCCGACACTGGCAACTACGCCGCCTCCGACGCCTCGGCGCTGCTCCAGGTCACCCGCAACATGGTCTATCTGGAAAATGGCGACATCGCCGAGTTGACCGTGACAGGCGTCAGAATTTCCCGCCTCGACGGCACCCCGGCCGAGCGGCCGGTGCATGTCTCGCAGCTCTCCGCCGCCGCCGTCGAGCTGGGCAACTACCAGCACTACATGCAGAAGGAAATTTTCGAGCAGCCGGAGGCGCTGGCCAACACCCTGGAAATCATCGGCGGCAGCAAGACCATCCAGCCCGGCATCTTCGGCGCCGAAGCCGCCAGCCGGCTCGCCGACGTCGACTCCATCCTGATCCTTGCCTGCGGCACCAGCAGCCATTCCGGCTACACCGCCCGCTACTGGCTCGAAGCCATCGCCGGCGTGCCGTGCAGCGTCGAGATCGCCAGCGAATACCGTTACCGCAGCTCGGTGCCCAACCCGAAGCAACTCATCGTCGCCATTTCGCAATCCGGCGAAACCGCCGACACCATGGCCGCATTGCGCCACGCCAAGACGCTCGGCCAGGACAAGACCCTTGCCATCTGCAACGTCCCCGAATCGGCCATCGTCCGCGAATGCGCGCTGCGTTTCATCACGCGCGCCGGCCCCGAGATCGGCGTCGCTTCGACCAAGGCCTTCACCACCCAGCTCGCCGCGCTGTTCCTGCTGACGCTGGTCATGGCCAAGGTCAAGCAGCGGCTGACGCCAGCGCAGGAAACCGCCTTCATCGACCAGCTGCGCCACCTGCCGGTCGCGGTCAACAAGGTCCTGGCGCTGGAAAACGACATCGAAGCCTGGGCCAAGCACTTTGCCGACAAGCATCACGCGCTCTTCCTGGGCCGCGGCCGGCATTACCCGATCGCCCTCGAAGGCGCCTTGAAGCTCAAGGAAATCTCCTACATCCACGCCGAAGCCTATCCGGCCGGCGAGCTCAAGCACGGCCCGCTGGCGCTGGTCGACGCGGACATGCCGGTGATTTCGGTGGCGCCGAACGACCAGCTGCTCGACAAGCTGAAGTCCAACCTCAAGGAAGTCCAGGCGCGCGGCGGTGAACTCTACGTATTCGCCGATGCCGACTCGGAGATTCCCGAATCGGAAGTCGTCCATATCCTGCGCCTGCCCGAGCATTACGGCGAACTGTCGCCGATCCTGCACGTGGTGCCGCTGCAGCTGCTGTCCTACCATGTGGCGCTGGTCAAGGGGACGGACGTCGACAAGCCGCGAAATCTCGCCAAATCCGTGACCGTGGAGTAATCATGAACCTGAATGACAAGAAGGTGGCGATCATCGGCCTCGGGTATGTGGGTTTGCCGCTGGCCGCCGAGTTCGGGAAGTCGCGGCCCGTCGTGGGGTTCGACATCAACCTGTCGCGGATTGCCGAATTGCGTTCCGGCAAGGACAGCACGCTGGAGGTCACGCCGGAGGATCTGGCGGCTGCCAGGCAACTTTCCTACAGCAATCGACTCGAGGACATTGCGGACTGTGGGGTCTTCATCGTCACCGTCCCGACGCCGATCGACAAAGCCAATCGCCCGGACCTCACCCCCTTGGTCAAGGCCAGCGAGACGGTCGGGAAGGCGATGAAGGCCGGGTCGGTCGTGATCTATGAGTCGACGGTGTTTCCGGGATGTACCGAAGAGGTTTGCGTACCGGTCCTGGAAAAGCATTCCGGCCTGAGGTTCAACCGGGATTTCTTCTGCGGTTACAGCCCCGAGCGCATCAATCCGGGCGACAAGGTCAACACGCTGACCAGGATCCGCAAGATCACCAGCGGTTCGACACCCGAGGTGGCGAAAGCGGTTGATGAACTCTACGCCAGTATCATTACCGCCGGCACCTTTCCGGCTACCAGCCTGAAGGTGGCGGAAGCGGCCAAGGTCATCGAAAATACCCAGCGCGACCTGAATATCGCACTGGTCAATGAACTCTCGGTGATCTTCGGCCGCCTCGGCATCGACACGCTTGAAGTGCTCGAAGCGGCGGGCAGCAAGTGGAACTTCCTGCCTTTCCGCCCGGGGATGGTCGGCGGTCACTGCATCGGCGTCGATCCGTATTACCTGACACACAAGGCGGAGGAGGTCGGCTACCATCCGCAAGTCATCCTCGCCGGCCGCCGGATCAATGACAACATGTCGCGTTACGCTGCCCGCAATGTCATCATGCTGATGTTGCGCAACGGAATCGACGTGGCGCGCAGCACGGTCGGCGTGCTCGGCATCACCTTCAAGGAAAACTGCCCGGACATTCGCAACAGCAAGGTGGCCGACCTCGTGCAGGAACTCCAGAACTGGGGAGTCCGGGTGGTCGTCTCCGACCCGTGGGCCGATGCGGATGAGGTTGCCCATGAGTACGGTATCCGGCTGGGAATCGTCGATGCCGGGCATCCGGTGGATTCATTGGTTGTGGCAGTGGGTCACAATGAATTCCGCGACGAGGAACTTTCAGGACTGCGTTCCCTCTGCCAGGGCGAAAAGCCGGTTCTTGCCGACCTGAAGTGTCTTTACGACCGTCATGCCGCGACCGCTGCCGGTTTCACGGTATTCCGACTCTGAGAGGAAAGAAGATGCGAAATTACCCAACCATTGCCGGCCGCAAGATCCGCATGGGACTCGTCGGTTGTGGCCGTATCGCGGCCAACCACTTTGGCGCCATGGAGCAGCACGCCGCCGAGATCGAAATCGTCGATGTCTGCGACGTTGACCGCATTGCCCTGGACAAGGCCGTGCAGCGTACAGGCGCCGAAGGGCATCTGAGCCTGACCGAAATGCTCCGGACCACGACGGCGGACATCGTCGTGCTGGCGACGCCAAGCGGCCTGCACCCGGAACAGGCGATCGAAATCGCCCAGTCGGGCCGGCATGTGATGACCGAAAAGCCGATGGCGACGCGCTGGCATGACGGCCTGCGCATGGTCAAGGCCTGCGACGATGCCGGGGTGCGCCTCTTCGTCGTCAAGCAGAACCGGCGCAACGCGACGTTGCAACTCTTGAAGCGTGCGGTCGAACAGAAGCGCTTCGGCCGCATCTACATGGTCAACATCAATGTCTTCTGGACGCGTCCTCAGGAGTACTACGATAGCGCCAAGTGGCGCGGCACCTGGGAGTTCGATGGCGGCGCGTTCATGAACCAGGCCAGCCATTACGTCGATCTGCTCGACTGGCTGATCGGGCCCATCGAGAGCATGCAGGCCTACACGGGTACCTTGGAGCGCGACATCGAAGTCGAGGATTCCGGCGTACTGAGCGTGCGCTGGCGTTCGGGGGCCCTGGGTTCGATGAATGTCACCATGCTGACTTATCCGAAGAACCTGGAAGGCAGCATCACCATTCTCGGCGAGAAGGGCGCCGTGCGCGTGGGCGGTGTCGCGGTCAACGAGATCCAGCACTGGGATTTCGCCGAAAAGCTGCCGGAAGATGAGCGGATCGCCTCGGCCAACTACGAAACCACCTCGGTCTACGGCTTTGGCCATCCGCTCTATTACGACAACGTGATCAAGGTCATGCGCGGCGAGGCCGAGCCGGAAACCGACGGTCGCGAAGGCCTCAAGTCGCTCGAGGTGCTGATTGCCGCCTATCTGTCGGCGCGGGACGGCAAGCGCGTGGCGCTGCCGCTGGATTACTGAGATGGCTGTCACGATACATCCGTCCGCAATCGTAGACGAGGGCGCGGTGATCGGCGACGGCAGCCGCGTCTGGCACTTCGCCCACATCTGTGGCGGCGCCCGTATTGGCAAGGGCTGCTCGTTCGGCCAGAACGTCTTCGTCGGCAACGACGTGACCATCGGCAACAACGTCAAGGTGCAGAACAACGTGTCGATCTACGACGCGGTTCATCTGGAAGACGATGTCTTTTGCGGCCCGAGCATGGTGTTTACCAATGTCTATAACCCGCGCTCGGCGGTCACGCGCAAGGATGAATACCGGGTGACAAGGGTGAAGAAGG
>JAFLDQ010000213.1 GCA_017302355.1 Dechloromonas sp. | reverse complement strand
CGCGCGACGATTTCCGACATGGGCCCGCTGCTTCTCGCCCGCCTGCTCAACCTGAACGAAACCCAGGGCGGCGTGCTGCAGCTGGTGTTCAAGATCGCCGACGACCGGGGCCTGCTGCTGCTCGACCTCAAGGACCTGCGGGCGATGGTCCAGCATGTCGGCGAAAACGCCAAGGATTTCACCACCGAATACGGCAACGTCGCCCCGGCGTCGATCGGCGCCATCCAGCGCGGCCTGCTGACGCTCGAGCAACAGGGCGGCGACGTCTTCTTCGGCGAACCGATGCTCGACATCCGCGACCTGATGAAGATCGACGAAAACGGGCGCGGCGTCATCAACGTGCTGGCCGCCGAAAAGCTCGTCCAGGCTCCGGCGCTCTACTCGACCTTCCTGCTCTGGCTTCTCGCCGAACTCTTCGAGCAACTGCCGGAAGCAGGCGACCTCGACAAGCCCCGGCTCGTCTTCTTCTTCGACGAGGCCCACCTGCTGTTCACCGACGCGCCGCCGGCGCTGACCGACAAGGTCGAGCAGGTCGTACGGCTGATCCGCTCGAAGGGCGTCGGCGTCTTCTTCGTCACGCAGAACCCGCTGGATGTCCCGGAAAAGATCCTCGGCCAGCTCGGCAACCGCGTCCAGCACGCCCTGCGCGCCTTCACGCCGCGCGACCAGAAAGCCGTCCAGTCGGCGGCGCAGACGATGCGCGCCAACCCCAAGTTCGACGCCGCCGCGGCCATCACCGAGCTCGGCGTCGGCGAGGCGCTGGTTTCCTTTCTCGATGAAAAAGGCCGTCCCAACGTCGTCGACCGCAGCATGATCTTTCCGCCCGCATCGCGCCTCGGCCCGCTGACCGCCGCCGAGCGCCAGGCGATGATCCAGTCCTCGCCGCTGCTCGCCGCGTACGGTACCGCGGTCGACCGCGAGTCCGCCTATGAATTGCTGCGCGGCAAGCCGGCGGCGGCCGGGCGCGCCCCCGGCGCCATCCCGGCGCCGCCGGCCGGCAGAGGCGTGCCGGACGCCAATGACTGGGGCAATCACGCCGGCCAGACGCCTCGTCCCGTCCCGCAACCGCGCCAGAGCGCCCCCGCCCCGCAGGAAAGCTCCGGCGGCATCTTCGGCGGCCTCGGTGAAATGCTCGGCGGGGCCACCGGCCCACGTGGCGGTCACCGCGAAGGCGTCCTCGAGGCCGCCGCCAAGAGCGCCGCCCGCGGCATGGCCGGCACCATCGGCCGCAGCGTTGGTCAGCAGATCTTGCGCGGGGTTCTCGGGTCGATTCTGGGCGGCAAGCGCTGACCGCGCGGGACGCCCGAGCCCTTCTTCGGCATTTCCGTTACGACGGCCGCACGACGAGGAACCCGGGGGAGTCCATGGCAACCCATCGCGAGAGCCGCACCATCGGGCGGCCGCCGGAAGAGATCTTCGACATCGTCGCCGATGTCGAGCGTTATCCCGAGTTCCTGCCGCTGATCCGCGAGGCGAGGATCTTGAGGCGTCACGAGAATGCCTATGAAACCGAGCAGAGCCTGGCGCTGGGCCTGATGACGCATCGCTTCCGCACGCGCACCATGCTCGATCGCCCGCGCGGCATCACCGTCGTTTCCGACGCGCGGTCGTTCTGCCGTTTCGACATCCGCTGGCAGTTTGCGCCGCTCGGCGACGACCGCTGCCACGTCGACTTCAGCGTCGACTGTGAAGCGGATTCACCTTTTCTGTTGCCGGTGATCCGGATGCTGGTTCTGCCGCTGGCCGTCAGCATGGTCGCCGCTTTCGAGGCGCGAGCGCTCCGGCTGGCTGGGGATGCGAGGCGTCCGGAACCGCGCGACGAGCCGTAAGCGCCCCGCGGGCGCAGCGGCTGACGTAGCCCGGCCGCGTCCCTTGCCCGCCGGATCAGCCGAACGGCGGCACGCCGATCCACGCCGCGTGCAGATGGAACGCGAATGCCGCCCACGCACCAATACCGACGGCAACGCTGACCGCGGTGGGGACGGCGCCGCCAGAAGGATACTTGGCGCCGGCGGCGCGGTCGCGGCTTTTCGCCGCCCGGAAGCACAGGGTCGCCCAGACCAGGAATCCGCCAAACAGAAGCACATCGGCGACATTGCCGTTCGCCAGCAGGTGCGCGGCGGCCCAGATCTGGGTGCCGAGCAGCATCGGGTGGCCGAGCCTGCCCTTGCTGGCGTTGCGCGGCACGTAGGCTGCTGCGAGCAGGATGAAGGCGGGCAGAGTCAGGAGCGCGGCGGCGTGACGCGTCCAGACCGGCGGGGTCCACAGCACGATCGGCGCGGTTCGCGCTTCGCCGTAGCCGTAGACCAGCAGCACGAAACCGGTGATCGAGAGGATTGCGTGAATGGCCTTCCATGTCTTCTCGCCGCGCGCGGCGATGAAATCGGCCCGGAAGCCGTCGGCAAACACGCGCGCGGAATGCACCCCGAAAAACAGCACCAGTCCCGCAATCAGCAGCAACATGACCACACCTCGCAAAGTTTCGGATGCCCGGATGCTACCTGCTCCCGGGCGCGAATGCGCGGGGCGCTGCTGCAAGGAAGCTTGCGGCTGCGGCCGAGTCGATGGCTGTGGAACCCGGGCGGACCGGAAGCTTGACGGTCGTTTCGAAACAACGCGGGTGGCGGACCTGTCGATCCTTGCCATTTTTTCGGGTCGACCGCAGCGGCCGACGCGAAGGCTCGCGCCATGATGTGGCCGAGAAAACAGGGTCGGGTCCGCGTATAATAAGCGTTTCATTATTTACAAAGGACCAGGCCATGAGAACATTCCTCCCGACCACCCTGTTGCTCGTCGCCCTGCCCGCTCTGGCGCAGGACATCGGCGCCCTGACCGCCGACACCAGGAAGACGGTGCTGCCGGTCGTCCCCAAGGTGGTCAGTGCCATGCAGGAGGCGGTCGCCGCGAAGGGTGTCGCCGGGGCGATTCCGGTCTGCAAGGAGCTGGCGCCGGCGCTGATCCAGGAAAAGCGCGCGGAAACGGGTTGGGATATCCGCCGCGTCAGCCTGAAGACGCGGAATGCCGAACGCGGCGCCCCCGATCTCTGGGAAGCCCGTCAACTGGCCGAATTCGACCTCCGCGCCGCCAGCGGGGAGAAACCGGAGACACTCGAGAAGAGCGAGGTCGTCACCATCGATGGCAAGCAGGTCTTCCGCTACATGAAGGCGCTGCCGGTCAGCGATGTCTGTCTCGGCTGCCACGGCCCGGCCGACGGACTCGATAGCGACCTCAAGGCCGCCCTCGCCAGGACTTATCCGCACGATCAGGCCACCGGTTACGGCAAGGGCCAGATTCGCGGCGCCCTGACGGTCAAGAGGCCGCTGTAGGCTCCAGCCGGGCGGCCGCGGCGGCGGAGTCATTTGCCGGCGACGGTCATCGGGGTCGACCCGGCCACGGCCCCGTGTTACCTTGGGCGTGTCGAACCATTCGAACCGAGACCGCCCATGAGCGCACGCATCTTCATCAGCTATCGCACCGCTGACGGACTCGACAAGGCCACGGCGCTGGCGCGCGACCTGGGGGAGGTCTTTGGCGGCGAGGCGGTCTTCCTCGACAAGGACGACCTGCGCGGCGGCTCGGCATGGCGCAACGAAATACACCGCGCACTCGATGTCAGGCCGGTCTTGCTGCTGCTGGTGACGCCACAGTTGGTTTCGGCGGTCGACAGTCATGGCCTGCCGCGAATTGCCAGCGCCGACGACCCGGTGCGCCGGGAACTGGAGATCGCGCTGGCGGCGGGCGCCACGGTCATTCCCGTTCTTTGCGACGGCCTGGATGGCCCGCCCGCTGCGGGCAGCCTGCCGCCCCCCTTCGACTGCATCGGCGAACTGACCTGGCGCCAGCTGCGGGCCTACGACTGGGCCCACGACGTGGAGCGCCTGATCGACGACCTGAAGGCCTTTGGCGTATCACCGCTCGCCGCCGCCGGCGGGAGTGTGCACTCGCCCCGCGCCCCCGTGGCAACCCCGGCGAAACGCCCGTCCCGCAACATATTCCTGGCCATCGGGATCCTCGCCATCGCCATTGCCGTGGCCCTGTGGATGTTCGCACGAGGCGGGGCGACCGGCAGCGTCGCCGGGAACTGGCAGGCACGGCTCTGGCAGGGCGAACAGGTGATGCTGGTGCTGAGCGAAAAGGGCGACGCGGTGACCCTGGCCAGCGCACCGATCGTCGTCACCGAACGACCCGACTGGATCGAATATCGCCGCTTCTGGCGGGAACGCGGCGCCGGTGAGTTGAATGCCATCATGTATCGTGGCGAGGGCCGGCGCATCGACGCCCCGGGCGTCCAACCCGCGCTGGATATCGCCTTGCAGGTGCTGCCCAGCCCGGATGGCGGCGGTAGCGCGATCGACAGCGGCAACCTGAGTCTTCGCCTTTCCGCCGACGGCCGGACGCTGGCCGGGCGCATCTGGCTCAACGGCGCCCAGGCCGAACAGCCTGCCGTGCTGACGCGCCGGCGCTAGCGGGAGCGCAGCGCGATCCGCGGCTCCCGGCACGAATAACCCCGATGACCCAGCGAATGGCCTTGGAAAGATCGCATGCTTACGGCGCCAGCCTGGCCCTGCTGGCGGCGTTCGGCTTTTCGCTCAAGGCCATCTTCGTCAAGCTCGCCTACCCGCATGGCGTCGACGCCATCACCCTGCTCGCCCTGCGCATGGGCTTCGCGCTGCCGGTCTTCCTGTGGGTCGGCCTGGCCCACCAGCGTGCGGGCGCAAGTCTTTCGGGCGGCGACTGGGGGCGACTGTTCGTGCT
>JAFLDQ010000212.1 GCA_017302355.1 Dechloromonas sp. | reverse complement strand
GCCGGAGCAGGCCAGGGTCGAATTCGTCGTGCTGTCGATGGAAGCCGTGGGCGCCGCGCTTGCCGTTTCCGATGCCGAGATCAAGGCCTGGTTCGACAGTCACAAGGATCGCTTCCGCCAGCCGGAAGAGCGTCGCGCCAGCCACATCCTCATCGCCTCCGAAAAGATCGGCAAGGACAAGGCGAAAGCCAGGGCCGAGGAGGTGCTCAAGGAAGTGCGCAGGAACCCGGCGGCCTTCGCCGATCTCGCAAAGAAGAAGTCGGACGACCCGGGTTCCGCGACCAAGGGCGGCGACCTCGGCTTCTTCGGTCGCGGCATGATGGTCAAGCCGTTCGAGGATGCCGTCTTCAGCCTCAAGGATGGCGAGATTTCCGGCCTGGTCGAATCGGATTTCGGTTTCCACATCATCAAGCTGACCGGCGTTCACGCCGCCAGGGAAAGGACACTGGCCGAGGTCAAGGGTGAAATCGAGGCCGAGTTGAAGAAGGCCGCCGGGTCGCGCAAGTTTGCCGAGGCCGCCGAGGGTTTCAGCAACATCGTCTATGAACAGGCGGACAGCCTGAAACCGGCGGCAGACAAGTTCGGCCTCGCCGTCAAGCAGTCGGAATGGGTGGGGCGCCAGGCCAATCCGGCGAATGGTCCGCTGGCCAATGAAAAGCTGCTGGCTGCGGTGTTCTCCGAGGATTCGGTCAAGAACCGGCGCAATACCGAAGCCGTCGAGATCGCGCCGAATACGCTGGTCGCCGCGCGCATTGTCGACTACAGACCGGCCACGCTGCAGCCCTTCGACAGCGTCAAGGGCGGCATCGAGACGCTGCTCAGGCGTCAGGAAGCGCAGGCGATGGCGCGCAAGGATGGCGAAACCCGCCTCGAGGCGCTGCGCAAGGGCGGTGACAGCGTCAACTGGGGCGCCGTCAAGAGCGTTTCCCGCCTCGACCCGCGCCAGATCCCGCAGCCCGCGGCGCCGACCGTCTTCAGGATGGACAGCTCCAAGCTGCCGGCGTACGCCGGTGTCGATCTGCCTGGCGCCGGCTACGCGCTGTTCAAGCTGGTCGGCGTCAACCCCGGCGATGCGCTCGACGATACCCGCAAGCAGGCCCTGTTGCGTCAGTTGAACACGCTGGAAGCGCAGGAAGAGGTGCAGACCTACCTGGCCGCGCTGCGCAGCCGCCACAAGGTGGAAATCAACAATGCCGTGCTGGAGGCGAAGGAAAAGTAGGCCGGGCGGGTGATGGCCGTCCGCAAGGCGCTGAAAAAGAGACGCCGACCGAGTTGAGCCGGACGGCGTTTTTCATGGTTTCCTGCGGGTCGACCGCAACAGCCGGTCAGCCGGGCAATGGCTCGGCGTTGCCCAGCGCCGTGGTGTTCATGCCGCCATCGACGTACATGATTTCGCCGGTGATGCCGCTGGCCAGATCCGAGAGCAGGAAGGCGGCGGCGTTGCCGACTTCGTCGATGGTGACGTTGCGGCGTAGCGGGGCATGGTGCGCGTTATACGCCAGCAGCTTGCCGAAGCTGCCGATCCCGGACGCCGCCAGGGTCTTGATCGGGCCGGCCGAGATGGCGTTGGCGCGCGTGCCTTCGGGGCCGAGGCTGAACGCCAGGTAACGCGTCGCCGCTTCGAGACTGGCCTTGGCCAGACCCATGGTGTTGTAGTTGGGCATGGTGCGCTCGGCGCCGAGGTAGGAGAGGGCAAGCAGCGAACCCTTGCGCCCCTGCATCATCGGCCGCGCGGCCTTGGCCAGCGCCGGATAGCTATACGACGAGATCTCGTGGGCGATGCGGAAGGCTTCCCGCGAGATGCCGTTGAGGAAGTCGCCCTCGATGGCTTCGGTCGGCGCGTAGGCGATCGAATGAACGAGGCCGTCGAGGCCGTCCCAGCGCTTGCCGAGCTCGACGAAGGCATGGTCGATCTGCTCGTCACTGCCGACATCGAGCGGAATGGTGATGTCGCTGGCGAATTCGCCGGCGAACTTCTTGATGCGGTCCTCGAAACGCTCGCTCTGGTAGGTGAAGGCGAGCTGCGCCCCTTCACGGTGACAAGCCCTGGCGATGCCGTAGGCAATCGAGTGCTTGGACAGCAGTCCGGTGATCAGAATTTTCTTGCCGGCGAGAAAGCCCATTTGAAATACTCCCTGAGGGGTTCAACCGGAAGATTATAAGGCATCACATGTTCGGATAGGTCGGTCCCTCGCCGCCTTGCGGCACCACCCAGTTGATATTCTGGGTCGGGTCCTTGATGTCGCAGGTCTTGCAATGCACGCAGTTCTGCGCGTTGATCTGCAGGCGCGGATTGTTGCCCTGTTCGTCGCGGAGGATCTCATAGACGCCGGCCGGGCAGTAACGCTGCTCGGGGGCGTCGTATCGCGCGAGATTGACGGCGACCGGAACGTTCGCGTCCTTCAGTTGCAGATGGCAGGGCTGGTCTTCCTCGTGGTTGGTGCCCGACAGGAAGACCGACGACAGGCGGTCGAAGGTCAGCACGCCGTCGGGCTTCGGGTAGGCGATCGGCGGGCAATCGGCGGCAGGCTTCAGCTTGGCGTGATCCGCCGCCTTGTGGTGCAGGGTCCAAGGCGCCCTGCCGCGCAGGACGACCTGATCGATGCCGAACATGAACGAGCCGAGTTTCATCCCCTTGCTCATCCACGGCTTGAAGTTGCGCGCCCGGTAGAGCTCGTCATATAGCCAGCTGGTCCTGAAGGTTTCGGGGTAGGCGGCCAGCTCGTCATGCTGGCGGCCGCCCTGCAGCGCGGCGAAACAGGCTTCGGACGCGAGCATCCCGGACTTGATGGCGCAATGCGTGCCCTTGATCCGCGCGGCGTTGAGGAAGCCGGCATTGTCGCCGATCAGCGCGCCACCCGGGAAAACGAGCCTGGGCAGCGACTGGATGCCGCCGGCGGTCAGCGCGCGGGCGCCATAGGCGACGCGCTTGCCGCCCTCGAGGAACCTGCGGATTTCCGGATGCGTCTTGTAGCGCTGGAACTCCTCGAACGGCGACAGGTGCGGGTTGGTATAGCCGAGGCCGACGACGTAGCCCACCGCGACCTGGTTGTTTTCGAGATGGTAGACGAAGCCGCCGCCGTAGGTGTCGGGCTCCATCGGCCAGCCGCCGCTATGGACGACGAGGCCGGACTGGTGATTTTCGGGCTTGATGTCCCACAGCTCCTTGATGCCGATGCCGTAGGTCTGCGGGTCGGCGCCGGCATCGAGGCTGAAGCGCTCGATGAGCTGCTTGCCGAGATGGCCGCGGCAGCCCTCGGCAAAAAACGTGTATTTGCCGTGCAGCTCCATCCCCATCTGGAAGTTCGGGCCTTCGCTGCCGTCATGTCGACGCCCCATGTCGCCGGTGGCGACCCCCTTGACCGAACCGTCGGCGGTGAACAGCACTTCGGCGCCGGCGAAGCCGGGATAGATCTCGACCCCCAGCGCCTCGGCCTGCTCGCCGAGCCAGCGGCAGAGAGTGCCGATGGAAAGGACGTAACAGCCATCGTTGTGGAAGCAGTTCGGCAACAGGCTGTTGGCCACCTTGCTGGCTCCCGTTTCGCTGAGGATGAAGAAACGGTCTTCGCTGACCGGCGCGTTGAGCGGGGCGCCGTCCTGCTTCCAGTTGGGCAGAAGCTCGGTCAGTGCGCCGGGGTCGAGGACGGCGCCGGACAGGATGTGGGCGCCGATCTCGGCTCCCTTTTCGATCAGGCAGACCGAAATCTCGCCACCCTTTTCCGCTGCCAGCTGCTTGAGGCGGATTGCCGACGCCAAGCCGGCGGGGCCGCCGCCGACGATGACAACATCAAATTCCATCGCTTCCCGTTCCATCGCCCCCTCCTTATCGGTTCGTTGTCGCATTGCGGGCAATACGGTACAGTCTGAAGTCTTTTTTTTCAACCCTTGCGGAGAAGCGGAGCCATATGGAAAAGC
This sequence comes from Dechloromonas sp., assembly GCA_017302355.1. Next base: position 846 of record JAFLDQ010000212.1, on the reverse strand, counting down.
GCTGGAAACTCGTTCATGTGACGACCATGCCGATTCGCTGGGGCGACATGGATGCCTACGGCCACGTCAACAACACGGTCTACTTCCGCTACATGGAGCAGGCCCGCGTCGAGTGGATCGAAGCGCTGCAGGCGCCGGTACGGCCCGGCGGGGACGGGCCGGTGATCATCAACGCGAGTTGCAGTTTCCTGATTCCGCTGAACTACCCGGGCACCGTCGAGGTGCGGACCCATGCCAGCCATCCCGGGCGCTCGAGTTTCCAGACCCACGTCGAAATGCGCCTCGTCGGCGACGAGCGCATCCATGCCGAAGGCGCCGCCAAGGTGGTGTGGATGGATACGCGGACCGGCAAGTCGGTTCCCCTGCCCGAGCATGTGCGGGCCGTCGTCGAAGGCGAGTAGACCGGCGAGCCGGCGCGTCGCCATTCGGGAACACCATGGGCCAACGAAAAACCTGGGAAAGACTGCTCTCCGCTGAACGGCCGGGCGCCGGCAAGGCGTCCGGAAGTCGCGAGCGCACCGCCTTCCAGCAGGACTACGACCGCATCGTCTTCACCTCCGCCTTCCGGCGGATGAAGGACAAGACGCAGGTCTTTCCGCTGTCCAAGAGCGATTATGTCCGCACGCGGCTGACCCACAGCCTCGAGGCCAGCTGCGTCGGACGTTCGCTCGGCGCGCTCGCCGGCCGCGAGATCATCGCCCGCCACGGTCTGCGGAACGTGGAATCCGCCGATTTCGGCGCCATCGTCGCCGCTGCCTGCCTGGCGCACGACATCGGCAATCCGCCTTTCGGTCACGCCGGGGAAGACGCCATCCGCGAATGGTTCCGCGGTTCCGGACTGCTCGA
>JAFLDQ010000211.1 GCA_017302355.1 Dechloromonas sp. | reverse complement strand
TTCGCCGGCAGCCAGACCATAGGCCTGCAACACGCGCCTTGCCTGGCGCGCCGACAGCGTCTCCGCGCCGGCGGCAAGCGCCTCATGGAGCGCGTTGCGGGCCGCCTCCACATCCGGCGAGAAGCCATCGGCGAGCGACGGCGGCATCTGCATCAGCAATTCGCGATTGCGCCGGAAATTGACGGCGCCGAGAAAGACGGCGATCGCCTTTTCCGGCGACTCATGGCTCAACACGCCTTGCGCCGCGGCAATCCTCTGCGCCTCCAGCATCGCCGTACCGCCGACCCAGCAGGTGAAGACGTTGCCCTCGGTTTCCCGGGACACCTCGCAGATGGCCGCGGCGACCTCGGCGCTTGGCGTAAACGGCGATGGCGAACAGACGGCCAGGACGTTCTCCGTTTCCTCGTCGGCGAGTATGGCGGCCACGGCCGCCGCCCAGTTCGTCGCGGTGACGTCCACCGGCAACGCCAGCGGATTGCCGAGCGGCGAGCGCGTCTGCAGCAGTTCCTCGAGGTGCTCGACGGTGGCCGCCGACAGCGTGCCCAGCTTCCCGCCGGAACGCAGCAGGGTCTCCCCGGCAATCCGTCCGAGGCCATGACCGTTGCCCAGGATGGTCAGACTCTCGCCGCGCAGCGGACGTACCCGCGCCAAACCTTCGATCGCTTCGAACAGATCCCCGAGGGTGTCGATGCTTACCCAGCCGGCGCGGCGCAGCGCCGCTTCGTGCACGTCGGCGACGGTGAATGACCCGCCCCGCGAAAGTATGCCCCGCGCCGGACGGCCATGGATGGTCACCACGGGCTTGTTGCGCGCGGCGGCGCGCGCTGCCGACATGAACTTGCGGCCGGCTGAAATTTCATCGAACTGCACCAGGATCGACTGTGTGTCGGGGTCGCCGGTCAGCCAGTCGACGACGTCGGGCAGATCGACATCGAGCCCGGCGCCTAGGTGGAGCACCGTCGAGAAGCCGATTCCCTTGCTGGCGGCGCGATCGAGCACGGCGGCTGCGACGGCCGTCGACTGCGCGACCAGGGCGATCTTCCCCGGCATGACCGCAACCGGCGCGGCGCTGGCGTTGAGCCCGCGGGCGGGCACGACAAACCCGCCGCTTCCCGGCCCGAGGATGCGCATCAGATGCGGTCGCGCCGCTTCGAGAATGCTCTCGCGCGCCTTCTCGATCGCCTTGCCGCTGATCTTCCGCCACATCCAGGGGCCGACGATCGCCGCCCGCGTGCCACGGGCGCCGAGTTGCGCAATGATCGATGGAACCCGGTCCAGTGAAGCGCAGATGATTGCCAGATCGGGCACCACGTCGAGTTCGCCGATGCGTACCTCGTTGCCCAGCGGCGACAGCAGGCGCTTCGTCGCGCTGACCCGAAGGATCGGACCGGCGAATCCGCCCGCCGTGAGATTGGCGAGGACCACCTCGGCGTAACGGCTCGGCTCGTCGGGTTCGGCGACCACCGCCACCGAGGCGGGGCGAAAGAGGAAGTCGAGGTTGCGGACGGTCATGATTGCCTACGTTGGATGATCTCGCGGATGTCCCGTTCGGCGCCGGCCGCCGGGGCCCTGCGTCGCGGGGCGGGACACCGCATCAGTGTGCCACGTTCGCCGCCACGCCCCCAACCCCTTCTGTCCCGGTTCGTTGCGCACGTGCCGGAAACGACCGCCGGGTTCGGCCCCCGCCCTCCCCTCGCCGCCACGATCCATTCTCGCCGTCTGCTGCGGTCGACCGCGGAAGACGGCGCATTTCGCTCAAGGCTTGTCGAGCCAGAACAGCGCGGTGATCGTCTTGGCGTCGGTAATCTGACCGCTCCACACCGCCGCCCTGGCTTCCGCCGGCGTCAGCTCGACCACCTCGAGAAACTCGTTGTGGTCGAGCCGCTTTTCCGCTGCGCGATGCAGTCCGCGTGCGGCGAAGATCTCGATCCGCTCGTCCGAGTAGCCGATGCAGGGATGCATGACGCCTATATATTCCCAGTCGCTCGCGACGTGGCCGGTTTCCTCCAGCAGTTCGCGGCGCCCGGTGTCGAGGATGGCCTCGCCCGGATCGATCTTGCCCGCCGGCAATTCCAGGAAGACCCGGCGCAAGGGGTAGCGGAACTGCCGCTCGAACAACAGCTTGCCGTTGTCGAGAAAGGCGAGAACGACGACGGCGCCCGGATGGACGATGTACTCGCGCATGGTCTGCTTGCCGTTCGGCAGCCGCACCCTGTCCTTGCGCACGTCGAGCAGCACCCCCTTGAACACGCTCTCGCTGGAGATTTCGGATTCGATCAGGTGGGTATCGTGACTCATTTCAGGTTCCGCTTGCACAGGGGATGGCGTCACCGGCAGATGCGGTGACGTAAAAGAAAACGCCCCGGATTTCGGGGCGCTTGCCGGAAGTCGCGGAACGGATCAGAGCGAGCGCAGGAGGGCATAGGCGCACAACGACATGAGCATCTGCGGAAAGATGCCGAGCAGCGCGACGGCGAGGCCGTTGGCGGAGATCAGGATGCGCATGTCCATGCCGGCGGTCAGCGGCGAAGTGTCGGCGGGCGGGTCGAAGTACATCAGCTTGACGACACGCAGGTAGTAGAAGGCGCCGATCAGCGAGAAGAAGACCGCGACGACGGCCAGCCAGATGTAGCCGGCGGCGACGACCGCCTGCAGAACCGCGAACTTGGCGAAGAAGCCGACGAAGAACGGGATGCCGGCCATCGAGAACATCATCATCAGCATGACGCCGGCAAACCACGGACTGCGCTTGTTGAGGCCCTTGTAATCGTCGAGATTTTCCGCTTCGAACCCGGCGCGCGCCATCAGCAGGATCATGCCGAAGGTGCCGGTCGTCATCACCACGTAGGCCAGCACGTAGAACATCGCCGAACTGTAGGCATTGAGCGCATAGCGGGCGTCGCCGCCAACAATGCCGGTGATGATGCCGAGCAACATGAAACCCATGTGCGAGATCGCCGAATACGCCAGCATGCGCTTGAGGTTGGTCTGGGCGATGGCTGCGAGATTGCCGATGGCCATCGACAGCACCGAGAGGATGAGCAGCATCGCCTGCCAGTCCTGCGCCATGGTCAACATGCCGTTTACCAGCAGGCGCATGACGATCGCGAAGGCCGCCAGCTTCGGCGCCGAACCGATGAACAGGGTGACCGACGTCGGCGCGCCATGGTAGACGTCGGGAATCCACATGTGGAAGGGAACGACGCCCAGCTTGAAGGCGAGACCACAGACGAGGAAGACCAGGCCGAACGCCAGCACGCCCTTGTTGACGCCGCCGCCGTAGAGACGTTCGGCAATGCCGGTGATTTCCAGGGTGCCGGTGGCGCCATAGATCATCGACATGCCGTAGAGCAACAGGCCGGATGCCAGCGCGCCGAGGACGAAGTACTTCATCGCGGCTTCGGTCGACACCACGGACTCGCGGTTCATCGCGACCATCGCGTACAGCGAGAGCGAGAGCAGTTCAAGGCCGAGATAGACCGTCACGAAGCTGTTGGCGGAGATCATCACCATCATGCCGAGCGTCGCGAACAAGGCCAGCACGTAGTATTCGCCCTTGTTCATCGCGTCGCGGTCGACCACGTAGGCACGCGAATAGAACAGCACCACGATCACCGTCATGTAGAGGAACACCTTAAGGAGATCCGCCATCAGGTCATCGACGAACATGTTGCTGAAGGTGTAGACGACATCCCCGGTACTGGTAAGCAACTGGATCGCGGCGGCGCCGAGGAGGGTAAGCTGGGCGAGCGCGAAGGTAAGCGTACGCCGTCTGTCCTTGACCGTCAGATCGACCAGGAGGATGACCAGCGCCATGAACGCCAGGAAGAGTTCCGGAGCGGCGGGCAGGAGATCGGGGACAACGAAATTGTCGAACATGTCGGCTACCGGTTATTGAATCTTGCTGATGGCAACGTGACGCAGCAGGTCGTTGACCGAGGCGTGCATGACTTCGGTGAAGGGCTGCGGGTACACGCCCATCCACAGTGTACACAGGGCCAGCGCGCCGAGAATCGCGAACTCGCGCTTGTTGATGTCGGTCAGTTCGGCCACGTGATGATTGGCGACGTCGCCGAAGATCACCCGCTTGTACATCCACAGGGTGTAGGCGGCGCCGATGACCATCGAGCTGGCGGCGGCGAACGCCACCCAGAAGTTGAACTTGACGGCGCCGAGGATGACCATGAATTCGCCGACGAAGCCGGAAGTGGCCGGGAGACCGGCATTGGCCATCGAGAACAGCATGAACAGCGCGGCGAACTTGGGCATGGTGTTGACGACGCCGCCATAATCGGCGATCTGCCGGCTGTGCACACGGTCGTACATGACGCCGATGCAGAAGAACATGGCGCCCGAGACGAAGCCATGCGACACCATCTGCACCAGCGCGCCTTCGATGCCCATGGCGCTGAACATGAAGAAGCCCAGCGTCACGAAGCCCATGTGGGCGATCGACGAGTAGGCCACCAGTTTCTTCATGTCGGCCTGGACCAGGGCGACGAAGCCGATGTAGACGACGGCGATCAGCGACAGGGCGATCACGAATCCCGACAGTTGGTGCGAGGCGTCCGGCGCGATCGGCAGCGAGAAGCGCAGGAAGCCGTACGCGCCGAGCTTCAGGGCGATGGCCGCCAGCACGATGGAGCCGCCGGTCGGCGCCTCGACGTGGGCGTCCGGCAACCAGGTGTGCACCGGCCACATCGGCACCTTGACCGCGAAGGCGATCAGGAAGGCGAGGAACAGCCAGATCTGGGCGCCAAG
>JAFLDQ010000210.1 GCA_017302355.1 Dechloromonas sp. | reverse complement strand
AACTGCTCGCCGGAATTGTCTTCAACGACGGCGTTCCCATACCCACCAATGAAACCGAACAGCAATGGCTCGCCGCCTGATCAACCAATGCCACACGCATCCCATACACCAGATTTGACTTTAGCTCAACGGTCTCTGCCGAAAAGCAGGAGATCTCTTGCGCATCCCAGATTACCGCTTCTTTGGGCGAAGACCAACGAACGCCTCCTGACTGTTGCTGGGTTGGCAGAATTTTTTGTTCAACAAGTCCCCCGCTTCTCTTGCCGAGCTTTGCCTTTACGACAGCCGAATAGGGATAATTCCAGCACAGGAGATCGACTACTGCACCGGGAGCTTCCGGCAGGTTTTCCTTGATCAGAAAGTCGATCAGGATGCAACTCAACCGTGCCGCGGTCTCGATGAAATACTTGTTCAGGCCGACACCGTCATTGACAGCCCGGCGATCCATCTTCGTATAGAAGTTCGCGTTGATATACCCCGCGAACGGCGCCTTTCCCTCGCTCCCCAAGGGCAGAAAGCAATACGTCAAACCACTTTCGGGGGAAGCCCCGAGGCGAACGGCGATGCTCACCTGCGCAGTTCCTTGCCAATAGCGCCAACTTTCAGGGACCTCTTTCCGCGCGACACTGAGATCCAAGGTCCTCCTGAAATTCTCTGGATCCAAGTCATACAGCCCGACCAGATAGTCGTCGGCGCCAATTGCAACGCGCTCGACCTTCAGGTTCGGGCTCAACGGCCACCTCTCTGTGATCTTCCGTTCCAACAACTGCGCCTTTCCGGGTTCGCGCTCCAACCGTATGCAGGAGATCCGGTCCAGGAAAAGATGAAGTGGATGCTCGCGCTCCAGAAGGGCATCGAACTGCTCGAACACAAGCTCGCGAGCCTTTTCGGAATCGAGCGGTAGACGGACAACCGACGCGAACTTCTCCTCTGCAAACCGGCCTACTATCCCGGGGCGATCGGCCACATACACGGGTAGGTACCAACAAGGCATTGTTTCAAGAATTTCCTCGGCCAGCACATCGGCTTCTGGTCCCTCGATGAATCTCGTCAAGTCGGACTTGTTAGCAAATCGAAAGCAATAGCCATCGAAATTGCCACGGGCTCCTTGCTCACCAACCGAATAGATTTCTGGCCATTGACATATTTGCAGGACACTGCGGAATCCCAAGCCCTTGTTGCCAATGCTTTCATTGACCGGCTTGCTGCTCAACGCAATATTGGTCAGGGCACGGAAGTTCTTCTCGGAGAATCCGTTGCCTCGGTTGGCGACGTAGAGGGAACCGAAATCACACTCGTCGGGTGCAAACACCACCGCAATCTGGCCATCGGAGGTCCCAACAGGATGTGCGTCGTGGGCGTTCTGGATCAGCTCAACCAGGAACCGGTTGCCGTAATCGTCGGAAACGTTTTGCGACAGATTTCTGGCGCTCTGGTGAATGTTCGACTTTCCCCGTCCGGAACGGTAGACCTCGATTTCATTCGCGGTCTTCTCTTCAATGATCAGTTGGGGCACGAGCGCCCCCACCGACCATGAGAGGTCATGGTCATTCATCTTGGTCTCCAGAAATGGCTAAGCTGAACTGAAAAAGTTCGGTGCTCACTTTGTCGGCAATCCCAAAAAGTGCTGACATTATGAAGCACCAGCGTCAATGGCAAATGCCTATGTGCTGAAGTAGATCGTCCGGTAGGTTTGGGAATGGCGCAGTCTTTCAGGTGTCCGGTCTGTAGCGGAAATGACTGGCGGCTGATGGCCGTCCCCGGCCATTCGCGCCTAAACGGAACGACGCCGCACCGCCTCGAACAGGCAGACCGCAGCCGCTGCGCCGACATTGAGCGACTCGACCGCCCCCGGCATCGGAATCTTGATCCGTAGCTGCGCGGCGGCGACCAGTTCCGGGCGCACGCCCTGGCCTTCGGCGCCGAAGATCCAGGCCAGCGGGCTGGACCATTGGGCTTCAAAGAGCGACGTCGCGCCGTCAAGGCAGGTCGCCGCCGTCATCCCGCGATAGTCGGCCATGAAGGCGGCGAGGTCGGCCTCTTCGTGGATGGCCAGCGCGAAGTGTGCCCCCTGGCCGGCGCGCAGCACCTTGGGCGACCAGGCGGCGGCGCAGCCCGGGGACAGCAGGGCCTGCCCGATGCCAGCGGCGGCGGCCGTGCGCAACAGCGTGCCGAGGTTGCCGGGGTCCTGCACGCCGTCGAGCAAAATCGCGTCTTTTTCACGGTCGACCGCAACGTTCGCCGCCGGCAGCGTGGCCACCGCCAGCAGGCCACTCGGGGTATCGACGAGGCCGAGGTCGCGCATCAAGGCATCGGCCAGCACGACGACTGCGCGGCCCTGGACAAAACGGGCTATCTCGCCAGCCGCCCGTGCCGTTTCGGCGACGACCAGGGTTTCCACCGGCCCCACCGATTGCTCGTAGGCTTCGACCAGATGGACGCCGTCGAGCAGCGTCCGGCCCGCCTTGCGCCGTTCGCGCCCCGACCCCGCGAGCCGCTTCAATTGCTTGAAGGAGGGGTTATCGCGCGACTGGATCAGCTTCATGACAGCGAAAGCTGGCGGGCCACCGGCCCGAAGCTGCGCCGGTGCGCCGGCGAGGCGCCATGGGCTGCCAGCGCCGCGCAGTGCGCTTCGGTCGGGTAGCCCATGTGGCGGTCAAAGCCGTACTGCGGGTAATGCTCGTGCAGCGCCCGCATGCCGGCGTCGCGCACGGTCTTGGCGAGGATGGAAGCGGCGGCGATGGCAGCGATCTTGCCGTCGCCCCTGACCACGGCTTCGACCGGGATGTCGAGCCGGGGGCAGCGGTTGCCGTCGACCAGCACACGCTCCGGGCGCACGGCCAGACCGGCGACGGCGCGCTGCATGGCGAGCAGCGTGGCGTACAGGATGTTGAGGCGGTCGATCTCGTCGACGCTGGCTTCGGCCACCGCCCAGGACAGCGCGTCGGCGCGGATGCGGACCGTGAGCTCAGCGCGGCGCACGGCGGAAAGCTTCTTGGAGTCGTTCAGTCCCGCGATCGGGCAGGCCGGGTCGAGGATGACCGCGGCGGCGACCACCGGCCCGGCGAGCGGGCCGCGCCCGGCTTCGTCCACACCGCAGACAAGGCCGGGAAGGACGATCAGTTCAGGCATTCGATGACCGCGGCAGCGGCCTTTTCGGCGTTGTTCTGGCGCAGCTGCAGGTGGATTTCGGTAAACGCCGCGGCCACCGCCTCGGCGTTTTCCCTGTCCGCGAAGAGCTTGACCAGCGCCTCGGCGAGGGCTTCGGGGGTCGCCGCATCCTGCAGGATCTCCGGCACGACGGGGCGCCCGGCGAGGATGTTGGGCAGGCCGACATAGGGCGACTTGACCAGGCGCTTGCCGATCCACCAGGAAGAAGGCGCCATCTTGTAGGTGATGACCATCGGCCGCTTGATCAGCGCCGCCTCGAGCGTCGCCGTTCCGCTCGCCACCAGCGACACGTCGGCGGCGCCCAGGGCATCCTGGGCGTGCCCGAAGAGCAGGCGGAAAGGCACGTCGGCGGCCTGCCGCGCGTGGATCGCCGCTTCGAACTGCCGGCGCGTCTCGCGGGTGGTCAGCGGTACGACGAACTGCGCATCGGGCAGGAAGCGCTCGCGGATGAGCCTGGCCGTCTGCACGAAAGTGTCCGCCATCCTTTCCAGTTCCCCCCTGCGGCTGCCGGGAAGCAGGGCGATGACGGGCGCGTCACGGGGGATCGCGAGCTTGTCGCGCGCGGCGAACATGCAGGTTTCCAGCGGGATGATGTCGGCCAGTGGATGCCCGACAAAGGTCACCGGAATGTTTTCCTTCTCGTAGAGCGGCGGTTCCATCGGAAAGAGCGCCAGCAGGCGATCGACGGCGCGCCCGATCTTCTTGATCCGCCCGCTGCGCCAGGCCCAGACCGACGGACTGACGTAGTGGATGGTCCTGATTCCGGCCGCCTTGAGTTCCCTTTCGAGGCCAAGATTGAAATCGGGGGCATCGACGCCGATGAAGATGTCCGGCCGCATCTCGAGCAGCCGCTTCTTCAACTGGCGGCGGATGCCGGCGATCTCTCGGTAATTCTTCAGCGCGTCGACATAGCCCATGACCGACAGCCGGTCGAGCGGCCACCAGGCGTCGAAGCCCTGGGCCTGCATCCGGGGCCCGCCAATGCCGTGGAAGACGGCCTGCGGCAGTCGTTTCTTCAGCGCGCCGATCAGCAGGCTGGCCAGAAGGTCCCCGGAGGCCTCGCCCGCCACCATGGCGATCCGGACGACCCTGCCCATCAGCGAATGATGCCGCGCTTGGAGTTTTCGAGAAAATCGACCATGAGTTGAACATCCGGCTGCGTTTTCGCCTGTTCGGCCAGCTGGACCTTGGCCTCCTCGAGCAGCAGTCCGGATTTGTACAGGGTGCGGTAGGCGCGCTTGAGCTCGGTGATGGCCGCGCTGGTGAAGCCGCGGCGCTTGAGCCCCTCGACGTGGATGCCGTAGGGCTGCGCGGTGTTGCCGGCAACCATCAGGTAGGGCGGCACATCCTGGAGGACGAGGGACGATGCGGCAGTGATCACGTGGGCGCCGATCCGGCAGAACTGGTGCACACCGGTAAACCCGCCGAAGATGACCAGATCGTCGACCGTGACATGCCCGGCCAGCGAGGCGCCGTTGGCAAAGATGGTCTTGTTGGCGACGTGGCAGTCGTGCGCGATGTGCACGTAGGCCATGATCCAGTTGTCGTCGCCGACGCGGGTCACCCCGCCGCCCTGTACGGTGCCCGCATTGAAGGTGCAGAACTCGCGGATGG